>NZ_JBXCJE010000047.1:0-504 GCF_056786535.1 Sporosarcina sp. Y352 | reverse complement strand
CGGTGTTTGTCAAGATAGTTGTCGTATATAGCTCTTTTAATTGATTAGTTATTTAATCGAATCAGTTCGCAACTTTTCTTTCATCGGATTCAAAGCGACTGATTCATGCGGACTCCAGTTTCTAGTTGATTTTGACCAGCGTTCTGGATGTTTTTGTTTTGCCTGTTGATAGACTTCATGTCGTTTTTTAAGTACATCAATATGGGCACCTGTGTGCCGTTGTTCTGGAGTAACGAAATTTATTGCGCTATGTTGATGTTCATACGTGTGCCAATGAACGAACCTTGCGGTCCATGACCGCGCATCCTCAATGGATTCGAATCCATCATACGGGAACTCTGGTCGATATTTAAGTGTCCGAAAGATAGCTTCAGAATACGGATTATCGTTACTCACCCGAGGTCTAGAATAAGAGCTTTGGATACCTAGTTTTTCAAGTAACACTTGAAATGTTGCTGCTTTCATTGGGCTTCCGTTATCGGAGTGTAAGACAAGGGGAGCTCC
>NZ_JBXCJE010000046.1:0-515 GCF_056786535.1 Sporosarcina sp. Y352 | reverse complement strand
AGCAGAAAACATTGCGATGGGTCAACGTTCAGCTGAAGAGGTTGTAAAAGGATGGATGGAATCACCAGGACATAGACAAAATATCTTAACACCTGAATTCACTCACATTGGTATCGGTTATGACAAAAACGGTAATTACTGGACACAACAGTTTATCCAAAAATAATATAATCGAAGAGTTGTCCTTTGCATTGGAAGCATTCCAGTACAGAGGATGACTCTTTTTTTATTATATTACAGTTTTAGCAAACCATTTAAATTGATTGTGCACACTACGCTTTTAACCATCTTCTAACATTTACGAATAGCGTGAATAAAGAAGAGTTTGAGAACTGGGTAAAATCATTACCGGAAACAGTATATAGAATGAAAGGTTATGTCCCGATCAACGGATTTAAAAACCCGTATTTATTTCAATAGGCTTATGGAATGGTCAACTGGATGCCAGAATACGTTAAAATGGAGGCTCGTCTAGTTGTCATCGGTGAAGGAATAGAATCAATATATTACGAGGG
>NZ_JBXCJE010000045.1:0-542 GCF_056786535.1 Sporosarcina sp. Y352 | reverse complement strand
CATTCCGTAATAATCCTTAGAAAGGAGGTGATCCAGCCGCACCTTCCGATACGGCTACCTTGTTACGACTTCACCCCAATCATCTGTCCCACCTTCGGCGGCTGGCTCCCGTAAGGGTTACCCCACCGACTTCGGGTGTTACAAACTCTCGTGGTGTGACGGGCGGTGTGTACAAGACCCGGGAACGTATTCACCGTGGCATGCTGATCCACGATTACTAGCGATTCCGGCTTCATGGAGGCGAGTTGCAGCCTCCAATCCGAACTGGGAATGATTTTATGGGATTGGCTCCCCCTCGCGGGTTGGCAACCCTCTGTATCATCCATTGTAGCACGTGTGTAGCCCAGGTCATAAGGGGCATGATGATTTGACGTCATCCCCACCTTCCTCCGGTTTATCACCGGCAGTCACCTTAGAGTGCCCAACTGAATGCTGGCAACTAAGATCAAGGGTTGCGCTCGTTGCGGGACTTAACCCAACATCTCACGACACGAGCTGACGACAACCATGCACCACCTGTCACCACTGTCCCCGAAGGGAAA
>NZ_JBXCJE010000044.1:0-596 GCF_056786535.1 Sporosarcina sp. Y352 | reverse complement strand
ACAAGGTAGCCGTATCGGAAGGTGCGGCTGGATCACCTCCTTTCTAAGGATTATTACGGAATGAGGAAGATTATTCTTCCTCAGGTCAACCATTCGTGGTTGATTCAATCAGCGCAAAGCGCGCTGAAAAGTCTTATTGATGTTTTGCGTTCAGTTTTGAAGGTTCAATAGAACCTTTAAACAGTTATTTTTACTGTTTAAAGCAGTTACTATATAAACTTCATATATATATCCCGGAAGGGGCCTATAGCTCAGCTGGTTAGAGCGCACGCCTGATAAGCGTGAGGTCGGTGGTTCGAGTCCACTTAGGCCCACCATTAAGTTTTTTAAGCAGCTTCACCGCTTAAAGAAACTTTCGTATTTAAGCACTTTCATCGCTTAAATACCTAACATTAAATTTCGGGGCCTTAGCTCAGCTGGGAGAGCGCCTGCCTTGCACGCAGGAGGTCAGCGGTTCGATCCCGCTAGGCTCCACCAACACATACTCCAAGTGGGGTATTTTTGTTCTTTGAAAACTGAATGAAACGACATTGATAGCAACAAATCAAGTAATCAACGCAGAGGAATTTATTCCTTTGGAATAGATCATGCAAATG
>NZ_JBXCJE010000043.1:0-661 GCF_056786535.1 Sporosarcina sp. Y352 | reverse complement strand
TAGCTAAATCAATTATTATAAATCATGTTGCTGCATTTGAGTTTTTATTCACATTCAAAAATCCAAAAGTTTTTCCATCAAGATTTCTAATTAGGAAGTATGAATAATTCTACTAAATTCCCTTCTGCCTGAGTCTGGATTGTAAATTACTTGGTGCTTAGAATACAGGCTTACGGCTTTGATAGGGTATTCTTTATCGAAATGGTCGTCATTTGGAGATGTATATGTTGAGATTACTATTTGATACTATTTTTTTAAGAAAGACGCACTCCAAGTTGCAGATTTAATCCCCGATAATGATATATTTTTTCTTAATGGGACTATCCAGCACAATACTCCCAATAATGCACTTCCCAGAGTGCTAAAGTGTAGTTAGTAGGAAATTCACGTTAAAATATTTACATGGGTTTGATAAGGCCAAATCAACGGGTCTATCTGACATGCAGATACAAAGTGCAATGGTTATATTTTTGGTCAATCACAAACGAATTAGGATTACCTTCACACGAGAAGTCTATTCTTCAACATTTCTATGTCTGCTTTCAATATAACCTTCGGTTAAAATCTATATAAACATAAAAAAAGCCATTACCCGAAGGCAATGACTTTACTTTGAGACCGGCGACGTCCTACTCTCACAGGGGGAAACCCCCAACTACCA
>NZ_JBXCJE010000042.1:0-728 GCF_056786535.1 Sporosarcina sp. Y352 | reverse complement strand
TTAAAATAACTCCTTGTAACATATCAGCTACCCCTATTGAAATCAGTACAACTATGAATATCCCAATAATTTTCTTCATTTTTCTTCCTCCTATTTATTAAACTTACTGAATATGTATGCAAAAAGTTTAACAATTCTATTATACACTATTTCCTACACTTTAAAAATTCGGCTTATTGAACTAACCTGCCCCGTTAGTTGAAGAAGAGATGGAGAAATTTTTTCCCTCATAAGATTTAATAGACATCTGCATAAGCTACTTTCAATTGTTCTCTTAATTGCTTGTTTTCCTTTTCCAACTTCTTATTTTTCCTTTTCAGTGATGCAATAAAGGAATCATTGTTGTTTTCATTCACTTCTCGTTTTACCTGTTTCGGTGTAGGTACTCTCGTAGAGTTTCAATTCTCCAACGGAAGCCCCTGGTATTATCGAGCGTTGCTTTTGATACATCAGCCTATCCTTTAATTAGTTTAGTCTATTTAAACGTAACAATAACTCTCTTTTTTTATATCAAAATATCCATCTTTTTCTCGCGCTTTATTAGGAAATAAATAATAATGATGCTTACGATAACCATGCTGCTGAAAGAAACAGGGGCTAACCACTTAGGATTCCCAATGTGTATCATATCCGGCAATAATCGATTCAGGCCGAAGATCAAGAAACCGACAACAAATGGGATTTGGATTCCAATTAATGAAACCATATTGGGAACTACATTTGAAAAA
>NZ_JBXCJE010000041.1:0-788 GCF_056786535.1 Sporosarcina sp. Y352 | reverse complement strand
TTCGTATTATAAGGTTAACCAGTTTTTACTGGTTGACCTTATTTTTATAGGATTTAATATATCAGTAGCCAGGGTAGGACGTACGGGTGCGTGGGACAATGATCCCGTGAACTAAACTGTCCACCCCCTACTTGTAGAAACATGTTTGAGGCTGGTTGGGACATAGATCTCGTATAACAAGCGAAGCTATGATACTGCATGGAGGAATAGGGGTACTGGTGAGTGAAGTCAGAGGAGGAAGCTAAATGAACCCAGTAGTTGGTCTGGATGTGGCTAAAGGAGAGAGCCAAGTTCAGGCGTTTTTAGATAAATCGAAGCCGTTTGGAAAGAGTTATTCTATGAAGCATACAAAAGAGGAGTTAGACCGTTTTATAGGCTTTTTAAAGGAGATGGAAGGGATGACTGGGCAAATGCCTATGGTCATTTTAGAATCTACAGGTCACTATCACTCTCCTGTTATTCAATACTTGGAGGAACATGGCGTTTTATATATCTTACTTAATCCGATCATTTCTTATCAGGCGAAGAGGTCCAGTTTAAGAAAGGTAAAAACAGACGCGATTGATGCATATCAGCTGTGTGTGCTTTATTACAAAGAAGATTTTGAACCTCATAAAAACCGAGGAATCCAATTATTAAATCTTAGAAATCTTTCCAGACAACAGGAGATTGTGACGAATATGTATGTGGAGGCTAAACTGCAGTTTCATACTATTTTAGATCAAGTGTTTCCTGAATACCGCAAGGTTTTTGGTGATCTTTATTCGAAGGTTTCTTTATTGATGTTA
>NZ_JBXCJE010000040.1:0-910 GCF_056786535.1 Sporosarcina sp. Y352 | reverse complement strand
CATTCGGAAATCTCCGGATCAAAGCTTACTTACAGCTCCCCGGAGCATATCGGTGTTAGTGCCGTCCTTCTTAGGCTCCTAGTGCCAAGGCATCCGCCATGCGCCCTTTCTAACTTAACCTTTCGGTTTTTGATCAGCTTGCGCGTCTCAAATTCCTCTTTGGTGAATTCTTCTTTACAGCGATGTATGTCAGAATTCTTAAAGGCATTGCATGAATAAATCATTTGCATGATCTATTCCAAAGGAATAAATTCCTCTGCGTTGATTACTTGATTTGTTGCTATCAATGTCGTTTCATTCAGTTTTCAAAGAACAAGTTTCATTATGGTAGCTTCTTTTAGCGATAAACCTGCTAAAAAAATGGTTGCTTCTTTAAGCGGTGTAGCTGCTTAAAAAGCTTATTGGTGGAGCCTAGCGGGATCGAACCGCTGACCTCCTGCGTGCAAGGCAGGCGCTCTCCCAGCTGAGCTAAGGCCCCGAAATATAGGGTTAGTCATTTAAGCGGTGAAACTGCTTAAGAATGGTAACTTCTTTAAACGAAAAGTCCGTTTAAAAAGCTTAATGGTGGGCCTAAGTGGACTCGAACCACCGACCTCACGCTTATCAGGCGTGCGCTCTAACCAGCTGAGCTATAGGCCCATTCCAGGATATAAATATGAAGTTTAATAGTAACTGCTTTAAACAGTAAAAATAACTGCTTAAAGGTTCTAATGAACCTTCAAAACTGAACGCAAAACATCAATAAGACTTTTCAGCGCGCTTTGCGCTGATTGAATCAACCAAGAATGGTTGACCTGAGGAAGAATAATCTTCCTCATTCCGTAATAATCCTTAGAAAGGAGGTGATCCAGCCGCACCTTCCGATACGGCTACCTTGTTACGACTTCACCCCAATCATCTGTCCCACCTT
>NZ_JBXCJE010000038.1:0-1142 GCF_056786535.1 Sporosarcina sp. Y352 | reverse complement strand
TTCAGCGCCGATGGTAGTTGGGGGTTTCCCCCTGTGAGAGTAGGACGTCGCCGGTCTCAAAGTAAAGTCATTGCCTTCGGGCAGTGGCTTTTTTTATGTTTATAAAGATTTTAACCGAAGGTTATATTGAAAGCAGACATAGAAATGCTGAAGAATAGACTTCTCGTGTGAAGGTAATCCTAATTCGTTTGAGATTGACCAAAAATATAACTATTGTACTTTGTATCTGCAAGCCAGACAGACCCGTTGATTTGGCCTTATCAAACCGCTGTAAATATTTTAACGTGAATTTCCTATTAACTACACTTTAGTACTCTGGGAAGTGCATTATTGGGAGTATTGTGCTAGATAGTCTTATTAAGAAAACGTATATCATTATCTGGGATTAAATCTGCAACTTGGAGTGCATCTTTCTTAAAAAATTAGTATCAAATAGTAATCTCAATATATACATCTCCAAATGACGACCATTACGATAAAGAATACCCTATCAAAGCAGTAAGCTTGGATTCTAAGCACCAATCCAGGCTAGAGGTATCTCGAAGCACCAAGCAATTTATAATCCAGACTCAGGCAGAAGCGGAATTCAGTAGAGTTATTCATACTCCCTAATTAGAAATCTTGATGGAAAAACTTTTGGATTTTTGAATGTGAATAAAAACTCAAATGCAGCAACATGATTTATAATAATTGATTTAGCTAAAAGAGAAGTTAAGGAGGATTGTATAGATCTGAATCTTAACTGACAACTTGTACGTTAAACTCTCCAACATCTATATTGTATAAGAACAGATTAGTTAACCTTAGTGCTATATTACAATGATTTAATGTCCCTTTCGCAATGTCACTTTAATGTATTTAAGTAAAGTATAAATAAACCTTGCGTTTTATAAAATAGCATGGTATATTTAGAACCTTGCGTTTCCGATACATCAATAACTAGTGAAAAAAGAAATTAAAATTAGTTGTTGACACGGACGACGTAACTTGGTATGATATAAGAGTTGCCACTGAAACAAGCGGCAGACAAATAAAGAGGGAAGCAAGTCAGTTCCTCGCCAAATGAACCTTGAAAACTGAACAGCAAAACATCAATGAGATATCGCGAGAGTGTGAACGCACTTGAGCAAAACGTTTCAAAG
>NZ_JBXCJE010000037.1:0-1166 GCF_056786535.1 Sporosarcina sp. Y352 | reverse complement strand
CCCCCTCTGTTAGGCTAGTTGTCGTACAGTACTCTCCTGTTATACTTTAATAATAAGATGGAGGTCGTGCGACATGAGTAGTGAACAAAGGAAAAGATATACAAAAGAATTGAAGGACGCTGTCCTTGTAAGAATGATGCCCCCTAATAACGAATCTGTTAAGAGTATTAGTAAGGATATCGGTGTTTCAGAACAAACCTTATATCAATGGAGAAAAAAAGCGCGTATTGAAGGAAATGCAACTCCTGGAAATGGACAAACTTCAGACCGCTGGAGTAGCGAAGATAAGTTTCTGGTAGTGCTAGAAACCTACGCAATGAATGAAACAGATCTTGCAGAATATTGCCGTAAGAAAGGTTTATATAAAGAACAGATTGACGCGTGGCGTTCTGTTTGTTTGAGCGCCAATACTGGTGAACTCAATCAAACTAAACGGCTTTCCCAGGAGCTGAAAGATGAAAAGAAACGTACAATCGAGATTGAAAAAGACCTACGTATAAAAGAGAAAGCATTAGCAGAAGCCGCGGCCTTATTACTATTAAGAAAAAAGGCCCGAGCGATCTGGGGGGACCACGAGGACGAATGATTAACCCGTCAGATCGCGAACTTGCGGTAGAACTTATCCAAGATGCGAATCTAAACGGTGCGCGATTGACTAAGGCGTGTACAGAACTGAACATTAGTGTGCGCACGTATGAACGCTGGGTTTCGGATGATGGAATAAAGGAAGATCAACGTCCTCATGTACAACGTCCCGAACCCAAAAACAAGCTAACAAAAGAGGAAAGACAAGCTGTTATAAAGATTGTCAACAAAGAGGAGTTTGTTGATTTACCCCCTTCACAGATTGTGCCAAAACTAGCAGATGATTCGATTTATGTCGCCTCTGAATCAACATTTTATCGGATATTACGCGAAGAGAAAATGCAACAACATCGCGGACGAAGTAAAAGACCAGAGATGAAATTACCCGAAAGTTATTTAGCAACGGCTCCTAATCAGGTGTGGACCTGGGATATTACTTGGTTGAAAGGACCTGTTAGGGGTCTCTATTTTAAGCTTTACTTAATCATTGATTTGTTTAGCCGGAAGATTGTTGGTTGGGAAGTTTGGGAAATAGAAGATGCCGCTCATGCTGAAGTATTAATTAAAAAAGCAATTATAAG
>NZ_JBXCJE010000036.1:0-1353 GCF_056786535.1 Sporosarcina sp. Y352 | reverse complement strand
CCTGTGGTCAAGCCCCTTAAAAATGGACATGAAACAATTGCTTAAATCGTGCCACTAAGCACTCATATGATACTTAGCTAAAAAAGATGACGGTGTTAAATAACCAAGTCTTTTCTGGCTGCGTTTTTTCGCGTAAAATGATGCGTATTTTGGTAAATCTGCCATCAGCTGCTCAACAGAAAGCATAGGTAAGAGAAATGGATATTCGACTTTTAAGTGAGAGAAAAAGCATTCAATCATAGCGTTATCATGACAGTTTGCTTTACGTGACATACTCGGAATGAAACCCAATTGCGAGGATAGCTCACGATAGCGGTAAGAACGATAAACATTTCCTCGATCCGTATGGATGATCACTTGACTCAAGTCTGTTAATTGACGTGCTACCATTGCCTGGTGAATCGTAGCTTCCATCATTGCTGTATTAGAATGGAACCCAACTTGAAATCCAATTGGTTCCCGATTAAAGAGATCCATTAAAGCAGAGACATAGATTTTTGTCTCACCAAATGTGATTTCTGTCACATCCATTACCCATTTGTGATTCGGGAAAAATGCATTAAAATCGCGATTTAACAAGTTCGGATAAATATAGCCAGCGGCGATATGTTTCTTCTCTATTGATGATTTTTTCCGTCTCACTTTTGATAATAGGTTCATCTCATGCATTAAGCGTACGACACGTTTATGGTTAATCACATAGCCATTTTGCTCTTTTAGCGTGCCTGCGATTCGCTTCGCACCATATGTTCCACCTACTTCATCATAAAGACATTGAATCTTCTTTTTATCTCGCCAATCGCGTTGAGAAGGCACTTTTTTTGGACGTTTCAAATAAGCGTAATAACCGCTAGGTGATACATTAAATGCCTTTGCCAATCGTCGTACTGTATATTCCTTTCTCAAACTTGTAATGGCTTCATAGTAAACAGATGTTACTTCTGTTTGAGAAAGGTTTGGAACTTTTTTAGGATTTCCACCTGAATCCGTTGTTCTTCGAAAGCAATTTCGATAGCTTGTAAACGCTTCAATTCGTCTGCATCCACGAAAGTCATGGATCTATCTTTTGTATCTTTGTTAAGAAAGAAAGTGGGTCCAAAATCTTTATATTGCTTAACCCACTGTTGAATACTAGTTTGACTGACATTCATCTCTTCTGCCAATTGTTTTGTAGGTATACGTTCTTTTAAGACACGCTCCACTGCTTTTATTTTATATTCAGATGATGTATAATTATTCGGTTTCCTACGTGGTCTGTAACCCATGGTATCATCCCCTTTTCATGAATTATTAAAAATAACAGGTACAATACTATACCCGTTTATGTCCATTATAAGGGGGTCGACCACTGTG
>NZ_JBXCJE010000035.1:0-1406 GCF_056786535.1 Sporosarcina sp. Y352 | reverse complement strand
ATGATGGGTCAATGGTCGTTGACACCCATGCATCATACTAGAGGGCTCTTTTTCTTTCAAGACCCCGAACTTCCTTCAAACAGGAATGCTGCCCCTTTAGTTGAACAAGCAAAAGAGCTGTCTAAGCAGATCAACGATCTTCAAGTAAAGCACCCGTTAGTTGAATTATAAAGCTTCAGTTTTTCTTTCTGAAAACCAAAAGAATAGCGTCAACAACAGAAAAATAATTGGAGTAAGACCTACATATTTCAAAGCATTATTTGCTCCAAAAAAATAGTATGCGATTGGTATAAAAGTAATTGAACTTATTAGCATGAAAAGCCAAGAACGCCTAGAAATCCCGAATACCAATGTGATAATTGATGTCAAAAATGAAGCGTACCAAAGTAAAAGCATGCAAACCCCTCCCTTGTATTTTTTCACCCTATTGTTGAACTCAAGTTAAACAACACTCTTGCACTAACCTGCTTCGTTATTCAAGAAGAAAAGAGCTCCCTAAGAAGCCCCTGTTGTTGAACTAAACCAGCTAATAGGATGTCAATACTTTTCTCTAAAATTCTTATTAACCCTATGTTATACTATTTTGAGCATGCTAAACAGCCCTCCAAAAACCTTTTGGAAGGTTTTCTCACTTATGATTAAAACCGTTATTTAAGCTATATCAAGGAAAGATTCTTTTCTGTTTAATAATGCATAAATCCAATGAAGTAGTTTATTAATACAGGCTACAATCGCTACTTTGGCAGGCTTTCCTTCTGACTTTTTCTTATCATAGAATTCTTTAAGCTTTTTGTTCCTTGAACTTCTTATTCCGCATAATACGGCTAGATATAAGGCGTGACGCAATCTGCTTGAACCTCTTTTGGTAATACGATTAGTTGTTGCAGTAAACTTTCCTGATGAGTAAACTCTGGGATCTACTCCTGCAAAGGCAACTAGTTTTTTGGGATGACTAAACCGATCGATTTCACCAATTTCGGAGATAATCGTTGCAGCGATTTTTTCTCCTATTCCAGGAATCGATTGGACTATCTTGTAGTCCTCTAGATCATTTGCCAAGGTCACAATACGATTCTCTAAAATTGAAAGGTGTCCTTGGTACTGAAAAAGCATCTCAATATACATTTGAAGATTGATTAAATGACTTTGATACACGACTTTTTGAAATGGATTTCGCATTGCGGCTTCCATTATTTTTTTCGCCTTTTCTCTTGCCCATTGGGCAGAACGACTAGGACAGACCTCTGCAACACGCACGGCTAGTTTACTTTCCCCAGCTGATAATACGGCTTCTGAAGTCGGAAATTCTTCTAACATCAATAAAGAAACCTTCGAATAAAGATCACCAAAAACCTTGCGGTATTCAGGAAACACTTGATCTAAAATAGTATGAAACTGCAGTTTAG
>NZ_JBXCJE010000034.1:0-1728 GCF_056786535.1 Sporosarcina sp. Y352 | reverse complement strand
CTGTTGCAGAATCGGTTAAATTCCCGGTGATGATCTACAATAACCCATTCACATCAGGCGTCGACATCAGTACGGAAACGATTCTAAAAGTTGGACGCGACGTTGAAAACATTACACATATTAAAGAATCGAGCGGAGGCATCGGTAAAGCGCGTGATATCGCTCGTCAAGGTGCTGGGTTCATCAAAGTATTCTGTGGTTCTGAGGACCTTGCGATCGAATCATTGCTTGTCGGCGCGACGGGCTGGATTTCCGTCTCTGGGAACATCGCACCGCGCCAGGTAACGGAATTGTACAACCTTGTTCAAAACAATGAAATGGACAAGGCTTGGGCACTTTATGACAGACTTCTACCGCTTTGCGAATTCCTTGAAGGGTCAGGAAAATACGTCCAAATCGTCAAGAGAGCAATGGACCTACAAGGTTTAGCAGGCGGACCATGCCGCAGACCAAGACTTCCGCTTAGTGAAGAGGAAGATGCGAAATTGATTGAACTACTACAAAGCTTGGAAACGGTCACTAACTAAGAAATGGAGGCGGAAAACGCATGGAAGCAACTGACTATAAATTAAAACCGAAAGTACAAGAATTTTTACAAGGTGTCAAAGGACTTTATATTAACGGAGCATATGTACCGGCAATTAGTGGGAAAACATTCGACGTCATTAATCCGGCGACTGAAGAAGTGATTGCGCAAGTAAGTGAGGCGCAAGCGGAAGATATCGATGCTGCGGTTGCCGCCGCAAGAAAAGCATTTGATGAAGGTGAATGGACGAAGATGGAGACAGCAGAACGTTCTCATCTCATCTATAAGTTCGCAGATCTATTGGAAGAAAACCGTGAAGAGCTTGCACAACTGGAAGCACTAGATAATGGCAAACCGTATGAAGTCGCATTGGCAGACGATGTGGATGGCACGGTTCAGCATTTCAGATACTACGCGGGCTGGGCAACGAAAATGGTCGGACAAACAATCCCAGTGTCAAAGGATTACTTAAATTACACTGTTCATGAAGCTGTCGGTGTCGTTGGACAAATTATTCCTTGGAACTTCCCGCTTGCGATGGCTGCTTGGAAGCTCGGTTCGGCACTCGCAGTCGGCTGTACCGTTGTCATCAAGCCTGCAAGTGAAACGCCACTGTCCCTGCTATACGTGGCAAAACTATTCAAAGATGCCGGATTCCCTGACGGTGTCGTCAATGTTGTACCTGGCGCCGGCCGAGTTGCTGGAGATGCGATTGTCGGACATAAGGATGTCGATAAAGTTGCATTTACGGGTTCAACGGCTGTCGGAAAAGGCATTATGCGTAAAGCAGCCGATCAGCTCAAAGGTGTTACGCTTGAGCTTGGCGGTAAATCGCCAAGCATCATCCTGGAAGATGCTAACCTTGAAGAAGCAATTGAAGGGGCATTTAACGGCACGATGTATAACCATGGTCAAAACTGTAGCGCTTGTACGCGCGTATTCGTTCACCGGACGCATTATGACCGCGTCGTGAGTGAGTTAGTCGAGCGTGCAAATGCACTGAAACTCGGACCTGGTATGGATTCGGAAACGGAAATGGGACCACTCGTTTCAGCAAAACAGCAACAAACGGTTCTTGACTATATCGAAAAAGGAAAAGCGGAAGGTGCACGCCTTGTAGCAGGCGGCAGCAAAGCGTTTGATAAAGGGTACTATGTGCAACCAACGATTTTTGCAGATGTAGAAGACGATATGACGATTGC
>NZ_JBXCJE010000033.1:0-1780 GCF_056786535.1 Sporosarcina sp. Y352 | reverse complement strand
CCTTATTGAACTAACCTCCCTCTATAAACATTGATGTATCAACGGCTTGCACTACTTCATGATGTAGAATAATTATTTTTTCACGTATTTCATAAACAGAGTCTTGAATTTCTTGTTTTTATTACCAAATAGAGCGTATGCTTCGCTAAAACCAATGGAAATAATTGGCTTTTTATCCAATATGTGATGCACAATGGATCTCTGCGATACTTATGACGACGTACCCTCCCATGTCTCTTAGCGTCAATGCGCTTACATTCCTTCGTTCGGTCTATTCATAAGGCAGAGGCCTGCTAAGCTGCCCCAGGGACTCATAGTCTTAGTTTAGTTATTTTGCTGGCTTCTCCGTGTCATCCTTCTGGTATAGTTCTCGCTGTTAAGAAATGTTTACGCTGTCTCTGAGAGACAGTGGAGATCTTTCATCATATATTGTTCGTTAAAACAGACTTTCTTTTTGCAAATACCATGTAATATCTTCAGTAATTTACCACAGAGAACTACCATCGACTGCTTCCCACGCAAGGGATTTTGTTGGCGAGTGGTGTAATATTCATGAAGCCGTTTAAACGCTTCGTTATGACGAATGAGTGGTACCATTACTTTGAAAAGAATATACCTGAGTTTCTTCCGTCCTCGTTTCGAGATATGTTTTTGTCCCTTATGTTGACCAGACGAGTTTTCACGTAATGTTAATCCCGCTAGTTTGATAAGTTGGCGTGGATTTTCATAAAGTGAAAAGCTCCCTACTTCTGAAAGTAAATCAACAATCGTCGCATCTCCTAAACCAGGAACGGAAGAGAGTAGCTCATATTCCATTGTTGTTTGTGCCATTTCGGCTAATTGGCTGTTCACAGATGCAATTTCGTTTTCTAATAAGCGATACTGACGTAGGAGCGTGGCGATTTCATGTCGGGCCATCTGTGTCCCTTCTGTCAGTCCGATCGAGTTAGTCGATGCTTCAATGAGAAGCTTTGCTTTCGGTAACTGTGGCGTCCTCATCCCCTCTACCTTACGGTAGACAAAAACCAACTCCTCAGCTGTTTTCCCTTCAATATCCTGTGGCAATGGCGTCATTTCCAATGCCGCAAGCGCCATCTTTCCGAAAGCCGGAAAGACTTGAGTAAATTCTGAGAAATAGCGATCAAGCCAACGGATTATTCGATTTTTAATACTCGCTAAATCTTCCGTTAACTTTGAACGGAGGGTAGATCCGATACGCAGTTCAGCTTCTAAGTCTTTTAATAGACGAGGATAGCTAAAACGTCCATCTTTCACTAACCGAGCTATTACGAGTGCATCTTTTTTATCGTGTTTAGTTGGTAAATTATCGTCCAGTTCTTTTGAACGTTTAACGTGCATTGGATTGACCATCACTAGTGGAATCCCGTAGTGATCTAAGAAGTAAGCCAAGTTCATCCAGTAGTGGCCTGTAGGCTCAATTCCAATGATAACGTCTGTTTTCTTAGCTTCCTTCATTGTTTGACGAATCTTTTCATACAAACTTTCAAAGCCTACTTTTGATTGATGTACCGCAAAGGCTTTTTCAATCACGCGCCCTCGTTCATCGACAAAGCACGCGTAATGAACGCGCTTGGCAATGTCCATACCAACAACGAGTGTATTTTCAGTAACTTGATTAATTTTTTCATTCCATTTAAACTGCATAGAGAAGTCCTCCTTGTTTGATGATGGGTCAATGGTCGTTGACACCCATGCATCATACTAGAGGGCTCTTTTTCTTTCAAGACCCCGAACTTCCTTCAAACAGGAATGCTGCCCC
>NZ_JBXCJE010000032.1:0-2906 GCF_056786535.1 Sporosarcina sp. Y352 | reverse complement strand
TGGTTAAGTCCTCGATCGATTAGTATCCGTCAGCTCCACACGTCGCCGTGCTTCCACCCCAGACCTATCAACCTCATCTTCTTTGAGGGATCTTACTTACTTGCGTAATGGGAAATCTCATCTCGAGGGGGGCTTCATGCTTAGATGCTTTCAGCATTTATCCCGTCCATACATAGCTACCCAGCGATGCCTTTGGCAAGACAACTGGTACACCAGAGGTATGTCCATCCCGGTCCTCTCGTACTAAGGACAGCTCCTCTCAAATTTCCTGCGCCCGCGACGGATAGGGACCGAACTGTCTCACGACGTTCTGAACCCAGCTCGCGTACCGCTTTAATGGGCGAACAGCCCAACCCTTGGGACCGACTACAGCCCCAGGATGCGATGAGCCGACATCGAGGTGCCAAACCTCCCCGTCGATGTGGACTCTTGGGGGAGATAAGCCTGTTATCCCCGGGGTAGCTTTTATCCGTTGAGCGATGGCCCTTCCATGCGGAACCACCGGATCACTAAGCCCGTCTTTCGACCCTGCTCGACTTGTAGGTCTCGCAGTCAAGCTCCCTTATGCCTTTGCACTCTACGAATGATGTCCAACCATTCTGAGGGAACCTTTGGGCGCCTCCGTTACTCTTTAGGAGGCGACCGCCCCAGTCAAACTGCCCGCCTGACACTGTCTCCTGCCCCGATAAGGGGCATGGGTTAGAAGTCCAATACAGCCAGGGTAGTATCCCACCAACGCCTCATCCGAAGCTAGCGCTCCGGAGTCCAAGGCTCCTACCTATCCTGTACAGGCTGCACCGGAATTCAATATCAGGTTACAGTAAAGCTCCACGGGGTCTTTCCGTCCTGTCGCGGGTAACCTGCATCTTCACAGGTATTATAATTTCACCGAGTCTCTCGTTGAGACAGTGCCCAGATCGTTACGCCTTTCGTGCGGGTCGGAACTTACCCGACAAGGAATTTCGCTACCTTAGGACCGTTATAGTTACGGCCGCCGTTTACTGGGGCTTCAATTCGAAGCTTCGCTTGCGCTGACCTCTCCTCTTAACCTTCCAGCACCGGGCAGGCGTCAGCCCCTATACTTCACCTTGCGGTTTTGCAGAGACCTGTGTTTTTGCTAAACAGTCGCCTGGGCCTATTCACTGCGGCTCTCTCGGGCTTTAACACCCTACCAGAGCACCCCTTCTCCCGAAGTTACGGGGTCATTTTGCCGAGTTCCTTAACGAGAGTTCTCTCGATCACCTTAGGATTCTCTCCTCGCCTACCTGTGTCGGTTTGCGGTACAGGCACCTCCCGCCTCGCTAGAGGCTTTTCTTGGCAGCGTGAAATCAGGGACTCAGGGATAAATCCCCTTGCTATCACAGCTCAATGTTATAGGAATGGGATTTGCCTCATTCCACACCTCACTGCTTAGACGCGCATAACCAACAGCGCGCTCACCCTATCCTACTGCGTCACCCCATTGCTCAAACGGCGGGGAGGTGGTACAGGAATATCAACCTGTTGTCCATCGTCTACGCCTTTCGGCCTCAACTTAGGTCCTGACTAACCCTGAGCGGACGAGCCTTCCTCAGGAAACCTTGGGCATTCGGTGGAAGGGATTCTCACCCTTCTTTCGCTACTCATACCGGCATTCTCACTTCCAAGCGCTCCACCAGTCCTTACGGTCTAGCTTCGACGCCCTTGGAACGCTCTCCTACCACTGACATCAAAGATGTCAATCCACAGTTTCGGTGATTCGTTTAGCCCCGGTACATTTTCGGCGCAGCGCCACTCGACCAGTGAGCTATTACGCACTCTTTAAATGATGGCTGCTTCTAAGCCAACATCCTGGTTGTCTGGGCAACGCCACATCCTTTTCCACTTAACGAATACTTGGGGACCTTAACTGGTGGTCTGGGCTGTTTCCCTCTCGACTATGGATCTTATCACCCACAGTCTGACTCCCAAACATAAATCATCGGCATTCGGAGTTTGTCTGAATTCGGTAACCCGGGATGGGCCCCTAGTCCAAACAGTGCTCTACCTCCGAGATTCTTAAGTTTGAGGCTAGCCCTAAAGCTATTTCGGAGAGAACCAGCTATCTCCAGGTTCGATTGGAATTTCACCGCTACCCACACCTCATCCCCGCACTTTTCAACGTACGTGGGTTCGGGCCTCCAGTAAGTGTTACCTTACCTTCACCCTGGACATGGGTAGATCACCTGGTTTCGGGTCTACGACCCCATACTCTGACGCCCTATTCAGACTCGCTTTCGCTGCGGCTCCGCATTCACTGCTTAACCTTGCATGGAATCGTAACTCGCCGGTTCATTCTACAAAAGGCACGCCATCACCCATTAACGGGCTCTGACAACTTGTAGGCACATGGTTTCAGGATCTATTTCACTCCCCTTCCGGGGTGCTTTTCACCTTTCCCTCACGGTACTGGTTCACTATCGGTCACTAGGGAGTATTTAGCCTTGGGAGATGGTCCTCCCGGATTCCGACGGAATTTCACGTGTTCCGCCGTACTCAGGATACACTCTGGAGAGAATGGACTTTCGACTACGGGGCTTTTACCCGCTGCGGCGGACCTTTCCAGGTCGCTTCGTCTAATCCATTCCTTTGTAACTCCGTATAGAGTGTCCTACAACCCCAGGAAGCAAGCTTCCTGGTTTGGGCTCTTCCCGTTTCGCTCGCCGCTACTCAGGGAATCGATTTTTCTTTCTCTTCCTCCGGATACTTAGATGTTTCAGTTCTCCGGGTGTGCCTCGTTTACGCTATGTATTCACGTAAACGTACTGTCCCATTATGGACAGTGGGTTTCCCCATTCGGAAATCTCCGGATCAAAGCTTACTTACAGCTCCCCGGAGCATATCGGTGTTAGTGCCGTCCTTCTTAGGCTCCTAGTGCCAAGGCATCC
>NZ_JBXCJE010000031.1:0-3234 GCF_056786535.1 Sporosarcina sp. Y352 | reverse complement strand
TTTTTGGAGGGCTATTTGTCATGCACAAAATAGTATATCATAAGATTAATAGTAATTTTAAAGAAAAATATTGACATCCTATTAGCTGGTTTAGTTGAAGAACAGGGGCTTCTTAGGGAGCTCTTTTTTCTTATTGTGCTAACGAAGCTGTTATACACAGTGTCAGCAGTGAAATGGTGTCAGAATGCCCCTTTTATCATTGCGTACATGTAGGCAGCGATACATGTCGGAGGACTTGAGATGGAGCCTGTGTGTACGATTTTAGCTTTGAAAGGCTGAAGCAGTTGTTATATCAGGCAATCGAACCTATCATACTCACCTACTCCAAGTGTAGACCTAACATTGTATACGTTGGAAAATCATACTGTATATAATTAGCCTTATTTACAGTATACAAGGGATAGGGTAATTACATAAAAAACCATTGGATTTGAACTTTATAATTGGTCATTTTTTTATGAATATCTATAATCGGTAAATTTGGGCTAATCAAAATTGGACTTTTTGGGGGAGAAAGCGTGAAAATAGCTAGGATCTTTTATACGGTGTCTTTACTCATTTTTCTAGGTGGTTGTGACCAGACGAATATCAAGGATACAAACGACGATCCAGAGAAAAAGGCTTTAGCATTTAATCCAGTGGGTATTGATTCAGGAAGTGAAAGTGACTACGATATTTTATTGAAAATGAATGATCAAGAATTATTTACAGTGGATGCATCGATAACAGTGAAAAATACTTCGCCGAATATGTGGAAAGATTTAACGTTTTACTTTATTCCAAATATGTTTACAGAAATCAATTCTCCACAATTACATAAACCATCTACTCTTTTAATAGAAACTATTAATTTAAATGGTGAAAATGCTAATTTCAGCCTTGATAAGGATCGCCTATCTGTTGAGTTGAATGAAAGTTTAGAACCTGATGGGACTGTGATTGTCGATGTGAAATATCAATTCACTTTACCCGAACAAGGTAAGAGGTTTACCAAAAATAAAAAGAATCATTTTTTGGCACAGTGGTATCCAATGCTTGCTACTTACCGCAATGGTAGCTGGAACAAAGAAGACTATCGTTTTAAAGGGGAAACGTACCATACATCGTTTAGTAATTTTAAACTACGCTATGATGTTCCGAAAGAACTAACCATAATTACTACAAGTGACGAAGATAGCTATCCAAGTAAAAGTTCTGGAACCCTTGAAGCAATAAATGTAAAAGAGTTTTTTGTGGCCCTGCTAAAGGAACATACAATTATTCAAAAAGAAATTGGTGATATTAATGTAAGAGTGTTTGGGGTGGATGATAGAAAAGATTTGCACGAGGAAATACTTCAAATTGCTGTAGAAGCCTTAGATTTTTTTCAAGAAACGATTGGCCCATACCCTCATAAGCAGCTGGATATAATATTAGATGAACCAGGAATGGAATATCCAGGCATCGTTACTGCTGGATCAATTAATAATAGGGATCCACTTAAATCCGAATCATTAAAAAGAAATGTTGTGCACGAAATAGCCCATCAATGGTTCTATGGAATAATTAGCAATGACCCTTATCACGATGCTTGGCTTGATGAAGGGTTCACAGCATTTGCAACTCGGTTGTTTTATTCAGAGTATGAAGACGTAGACTTTTATTTTGAACAAAGTGATGAACGCTTAAAAGATCTACCTTTACCCGTAAATCTTTCTTTAGGTGAATATTCTCCAGAGACCCAAAGCTCATATATGTATGGAAAAGCACCTTCGATGTTAGGGATGATATTTCAAGCAAACGGTGGTAAAGACAATGCTGAAAAGTTTCTTAGAAGTTATTTTAATTATTACCAATACAAAGAGATAGATACTAGTGAATTTACAAGGTTTATGAAGCATTATTTAGAAATAGACGATGAAGCTATTTTTGAAGACTGGCTACAACTAGAATCAGCTCCAAATCCTTAGAGGACATTGCGATAATTGCAACAAACCCTTATTTAATAAATACGTATAGATGGTTTATTCTTATGCGGATGTTTAAGAGTATTTGACCATTAACTAAATGTTGGTTGTCAGCAATGAAATGGCGTTAAAATACCCCTATTATCATTGCGTACATGTAGCCACTGTGGGTACGATTTGCCATAAAGGCCTGAAGCAGTTGTAGCATCGGGCAAATGAACCCATACCCACACTCCACCAAGTTAGAAATTGGCCAGTTTTGTTTCTTTACACCTATTGAATACGGTTGGAAATCATACTGTATACAAGGGTGCTTTAGTCGAACAACAGGGGGCTTCTTAGGGAGCTCTTTTTTCTTATTGAACTAAAGGGACAGGTTAGTTGAAGAGTGTTGTTTAACTTGTGTTCACGCACAATATTCTTTATACCCATGGATTAAAACTATATTTTTATTGTCAAACGTATAGCAAGGATGCATCCACTTAAATTCTTCGTTCAGCTCCTCACACTTAAAAGCGCTATCCCGTAACTTCACATATTCGACCTTCCATTTCCTGGTCTTACTTAAATATTCATCAACTTTAGGATTCTTCCTCCCTGTTACCATCAAAATACACTCCTCTTAGGTTCATGTTGGTATGATAATATATCAGTTTAATCTTCCGAAACTACTCAGTCCTCTCTAGAACTGATTTTTCATTAAGAATTTTAAAACTTTTTTCGTGCAAATTACGAATATACTTATAGGGCAATGATATTGGAAAGCATGTGATGAATAAATGGAGAATGATTTACGCTGGATCAAACAGATAAAGAAATATGCCAGTGAGTCCGCGGCGAATGCGCTCGTGTCGAAATATTATAAGGAAATGTATGCTTTTCATTATAAGCAGACGCTGGACGCAGAGCTATCACTGGATTTAACGCAGGAGATTTTCATTGCCGTCTTGCAATCCATACATACCTATGACCCGAAAAAAGCATCTTTTCGTACATGGCTGTATAGGCTCGCTTCAAACCATATCGTAGATTATTTCCGTTCTAAGCATTATCGATATGCGCAATTTACCCGGCCGATCGAGGACATCCATCAGGAATTTGAAGATGAATACAATATGGAAATCTCATTTGAATACAAGGAGCAGTTCGAGCTTGTCAATGAGCTCGTCAATCGGCTTGATGCACATTCACAGCAAATTATTCGCTTGAAACTCTTCGGTGATTATACGTTGAAGGAGATTGCATCCTTTGAAGCAATTCCCATATCGACTGTGAAAACTAGATACTA
>NZ_JBXCJE010000030.1:0-6349 GCF_056786535.1 Sporosarcina sp. Y352 | reverse complement strand
AAGCGTTCCGGAAGAAATATGTCCTTCTTTCTGAGAAGCAAGAGTATGGCAAGATGATTGTCCGCTTTATCCATAAAGGCGTGCCGGAAGTTGAATGGAAGCCAGTCGTGCCGGAGCTGGAGGATGTGTTCCTTTACGAATACCGCGATGAAATCGAAGGGGAAGTTTGATGCGTATACTCATCTATGAATATAAGAAGGCATTGACAACGCCAATCATGATTGCATTGCTCATCGTCTTTTCGGCTTTTAATCTATTTGTCATCATCAGTTCATCCGACCATAAAGAAGAATTGAAGATAATCAATGAAATTATCGAAACGTACGAATTGGACATAACAGATGATTCATTGGACGATTTCAGCAGAGACGTTCAAATCGACATAGCTGAATTAAATAGGATGACAGCGTCCGAGTTTACAAGCGTCAATGAATTCCTTGGCGGATTGCACTTTGAGGATCACGAGAATTATACCGATAAACAATGGGAGTTCATTCAGCAACTGCAACTAAAGGAAATGTATTTGAACATGGCAAATTCGATTGATGAAAACTATGAAGAAATTGATATACGGAAATTGGGTGAGGTGGAAATAGAGAAGTATCGTCTCAGTGGCAATGCTGCTGAAACACTTCTGAATGAATACGAGAAATTCTCAGAGCGGTACGAGGAAATGGTTGAAAACGGAGAGCATAAGCAATGGTTTTTCGCGGGGAAAGCGTACTACATGCATAAATTTCTATTCAAAACGGTCTTCCTGCATATCATTATCGAATCTCTTCTATTAATCGTCTTGACGACTGCTTTGATCACGACGTATGAGTTTGAAAACAAGACACATCTCGTTGCGTACTCCACAAAACGCGGCAGAAAATTGATGAAGAACAAGCTTCTAGCATCTTTAACAATGGCTACAACTATTGTAGTCTTCCTATTCGCGATAACACTCGGAACGTTTTTCACAGTTTTTGATTACTCCCACGTCTGGCAAACATCCATTAGCAGTGCGTTCAACTGGGAAAATAATTTCCCGTATGTCGCTTGGTGGGATTTCTCTGTAGGAACCTTTCTAATAGGTGTAATTGCATTTGTTTTCATCTCGCTACTGTTATTTTCAGGTTTAACATTTGCAATTTCTGTCGCGGTGAAAAACAGCTACATCACTTTCTTTCTAATCGCAGCACTATTCGTCCTCATGTGGCTATTACCAAGCTTTATGCCAAAGTTTTCAAACCTATTATTCGTCTTTGCGTATACTTTACCGACTTTACTCTTAGCAGTCAGTTTCTCGTTCATGGGAAGTAGCGGATTGATTCTTTTTGAAAACTTTGAATGGATGACAATTAGCTGTTGGACGATGATTACGATTGCAGTTTGCTATATTTCGTATAAACGTTTTAGTAAGGTCGATATTTCGTGAGGGGGTGCAGCAATGAGAATTTTATGGAATGAATTGAAGAAAATCTTCACGTGGAAAACGATGTTATTGCTGTTGTTTATCAATGCGGTACTCTATTTTCTATTGATCGAGTTTTATATTACTAATTTCCCGAATGGAAGTGATAGTTACTCATACAATATTGCAGTTGAGATGGTAGAGAAATACGCTGATACGATGGATGAGGATGAATTCATTGACTTCCAAAACACATATGAGGAAAAATTGGAAGAAGCAAATCGATATTTGCAGTCGAGGGAAGATGCTATTGTAGTTGGATTGGATACATATGAAAAATTCCAAGCATATGATTGGTGGAATCCTTCTGAAGAAGCACGTGCCTTGCAAAATGATATTTTTTTCGATAATACTATCGATCTCTTTTGGGAGTTGCAAGAGCGTGAAAGGCTGATTGAGTTTTATAATTTTAGGAAAAATACTCCTGAAGTGCTTAATGTTAACAAGAGAGACCGTTTAATGGAATTGATTGCTGAAGAAAAATTCGGAGTATACACGGAAATAGTTATCCGGAACTTTAAATCATTTATTAAAGGTGTTGGCATTGTTATCCTGTTCAGCGTTGTGCTAGTCATCTCGCCAATAATACTGCGGGACCGTTCAAGGGGGCTCCTCCTGCTGCAATACACTTCGAAAAAGGGACGAAATCTTTTCAAAACGAAAATTCTGGCAGGGTATATTGCAACATTCATCGTCATTACTGGATTGTTGGCCGTTTATTTCAGTCTGTATTCTTTGAACAATACGGACATGTTTTTTAATGTGCGTGTCAACACATTTATTGGGAATGAATCCTGGTTTGACCCAACGTTTTTCCAATTCATCATGCTTTGCATCGCTGCTATTTACTTGATCGGGTTCTTCTTTGTAACACTTACGATGAGTTTTTCAAATGTAGTTCCCAATATGGTTTCATTAATTGGAATCCAAATCCCATTTGTTGTCGGTTTCTTGATCTTCGGCCTGAATCGATTATTGCTGGATATGATACACATTTGGAATCCTAAGTGGTTAGCTCCTGTTTCTTTCAGTAGCATGGTTATCATAAGCATCATTATTATTTATTTTCTAATAAAGCGCGAGAAAAAGATGGAAGTTTTGTTATAAAAAAAAGACCTTGTTAAATCTTAAAAAGACTGAACTATTAGAAGATAAGCCGCTGCATCAACAGCAACTTTCTGTAATAACAAGGGTTTCCGTTGAAGAATTGAAATTCTATGAGAACAGCAATCACAAGTATCTATACCGAAACAAGTCAAGCCAGAAGTGTATGAAAACAACAAGGATGTCCTTTATCACTGAATAGAAATATATTTTTTGTTCAATTAACGGGGGTTAGTTGAATAAGGAAGTAGTAATTATTATGGGTTATACCGATTTTTAATGGGGCAAATTATATATGAATGAAAAACAACATACTTTTACAAACCCTGATAAATATATAGGATTACTGGAGAAAAGCAGTTGTTGATGGCTTAAATCCTAAAACCATATATATTTAGTTAATACTTAGGCATATTCAGATAAAATGAATATGTCTATTTATTTTTTTGGAAATCTTGTAACGTTTTCATAGTTCGTTAGTTATTTAAGTGAAGGAGGGGAGAAAGTGAACTTTGAGGAAATTTATCAAGCGTATTTTCATGATGTTTACTTATATACAAAGTCTTTGGTAGCTGACAAGAATATAGCAGAAGAAATTACACAAGAGACATTTTTTAAGGCACTGAAATCATTTCATCAATATGATGGCAAAAAAGATGTAAGGGCATGGCTTTTCACAATCGCTAAAAATACATATTTTACACAATACAAAAAGCAGCAACGCGAGATAAATATTGAAGAAAATTCAGTGCGAAAGGATGTCCAACTTGTAGATTATTTAGTGAATGAAGAGCGAGCATTGATGATTCATCGATTTTTACACGCAATGAAGGAGCCGTATAAAGAAGTTTTCGCCCTTCGAACATTTGGTGAGCTTTCTTTTGAGGCAATAGGGCATTTATTTGGAAAAAGCGATGGCTGGGCTAGAGTAACGTATTACCGTGCAAAAAAGAAAATAATAGCGTATATGGAGGCGAAACAAGATGGGGGATATTAAATGTACAGTCATTCAAGATTTTCTGCCACTTTATGTAGATGAGGTAGTAAGTGATGATACGAAATCGTTAGTTAATGAGCATTTACTTACATGTGAGAATTGTAGAAATGAATATGAGCAAATGAAAGGTACGCTTTATGTACCAATTGAAAATAAAGACGCTTTGTTCAGCCAGCTTAAGAAACGATGGAATCGCAAAAAATGGCTTCTTATTTTTGGATCAGTTTTAACGACTACATTAATAGGGTTTGCACTATTTTCATTCATATTTCATTACTCAAAGCCAATTCCTTATACAGCAGAATTGTTTGAGCCTGAAGAAACGGCAGATGGAAAGCTTGTTTTAAATTATTTTGGAGAAAGTCATGCAGGAACGTATACGACACACCCTTTAGAAGTTGAAATAGATGGGGAAGTAAAAAACATTAGCTTAATTTATTATGTTAAAACAATCGCCCATTCGCCTACTAGTAACTTTTTACGAGAGGATAAAAGAATTGGACCTGATCGTTTAGAGTTAGTAGATAGTGAAGTTGTTGATGCAGTTTACTATGGGGACTTTGATCTTGATAAAGTAACCAAAGAGAAAGAGCAAACATGGGAAGAACTTTTACAACAAATGACGTTGATTTGGGAGAGGTAAATTAGGAAGTAAATTGAAAAAGATTGTGAAGTATTGTACTTAAAGTAACGGGTGCTTTACTTCATTAGGGGTTAAGCACCCTTTTTTCGGCTAAAGGGAGTTTAGTTGAAGAAGGAATTATTCCTATCGTAAATAATAAAAGAATTTAAGGGGGAGGTATAGTTATGTGGATAATATTTGGGGTTATTGCAATAGTAGCAACTTTTATAAATCTTTATATGTATAAAGCAGGAAAGGATTATAAGCTTGCTATGGCGATGGGATTATCATTTACAGCATTAACACTTTGTGCAGAATACAGTCTTGTATCGGTGTGGGTAGAAGTGGAAGATTGGGCAGCTTTAATGGATGTAGTACCTGGTATGGAAAGGGCACTGTGGTTTTTGACAATTGTTTCTATCTTACTAAATATAGCACCTATACTTTTAGAACTAAAAGGTAAGAAATAATTACTTATTGTCACTTCATTTATATGCAATTATTTGTTGGTCTTTATGTATAACTAACGGGTGCTTTACTTCAAGAAGGAGTAATGCCTCTTTTCTTATTGAACTAAAGGGGCAGGTTAGTTGAACAAGAAGGTTTTCATTAGTAAGTCAAAGAAGTAGTTATTGAAAGAATAATGCCTTTGTTAAAATCAAAAGTGAGGTGAAGCATCTATGTGGTCATTTATTTTTTATGGTTTATTTCTAATAGGATTAATCTTGATGATTGTAGCAATAGTTAAAAATGTTGCGAGAAATTATTGGTTGGCGGGATTAATTATGTATATTGTTAGTTTTTTAGGAAGTTGGTCTATTGGTCTCTACCTGCTTGTTATACCTTTTGTTTTATGGATATTAGCTTTAGCGCATTCTTTCGGTTGGGTGAAGAAAAGTTGGCAAAATGCACCTTTTGCAATCATCGGAATAATACTCTGGTATCTAAGCATTACAAATATTGATGATTATTGGTTGTTCCTACCTTTTGCTTTGTTACTTTAGTTAATGTTCTTAAACGTTATTAAGCTAACGGGTGCTTAGATAAAGACCAAGGGTTGCTTAGGTACCTCTTTTTTGTTATTGAACTAAAGGGGCAGTTTAGCTCAATAAGAATTTAGAAGGGAAAGGGGAAAACTGTATCGAATTATTATTTATTAAAAACTAACATTAAGGGTGAAAAGCATAATGAAAGACAAGAAAAATTTCAAAAAGACAAAAAAAATAGTGTTATACGGTAAGACACCAGAAGAACGCTTTAAGGAAGTACACGGAATAACAATAAAGGAATGGAACGAACAACAATTCAAAGTCCAAACTGGAAGGACATCCGATGAATGGTATATTAATAAGGTGAAATCTACAACACCTATTGATTTTATTAAAGAACGCCACGGTACTGTTACCGAGGATGATATAAAGCTTGTTAAGGATTTGCAGTTATTGGGATTAAAAGACGGTGTAATAAATGTATTACTTGATTATGTTGCAATTGTTGGCAAAGTCGGAATGGCTTACCCGTTGGTGAGAGAAATGGGTAAAAATTGGCATGAAGATAATGTATTAACTGTTGAAAAGGCTATTTACTTTGTTAGGGAAGAACAGAAGAAGTACAAAGACTCTTCAGAGAAATAATTACTAATTTCTTCACTACCGTCAAAGTCCTTCTTCAACTAACGGGTGCTTTACTTGAAGATCGTTGAGCTGCTTAGACGACTCTTTTTTCTTGTTCAACTAAAGGAGCAGGTTAGTTGAACAAGGTAATATTTACATTAAAATGGAATATAAGTAGAAAATTCGAAAATAAGGGATGATTTTATGGTGAAAAATATTGAGAATTCAGATGTTTTTAAACAAGTAGTAAAGCAACTTTGCAAAATTAACAATATTTCTCCCCAGAAACCTAAATTTGAAATCATCGAGAACCTAATGGTTATTAGCGTTAAGAACCATTTAAAAGATGGAGTGGACTTAGATTGCTTTCATATTTTAAATTTAATCTACCGAATAATTGCACCGTTAGGAATGAAATTTAATCAGCAATTATATCTGTATCCAAATTCAAAAAGAGTCGCTAGCGGTGTTTGTCAAGATAGTTGTCGTATATAGCTCTTTTAATTGATTAGTTATTTAATCGAATCAGTTCGCAACTTTTCTTTCATCGGATTCAA
>NZ_JBXCJE010000029.1:0-6668 GCF_056786535.1 Sporosarcina sp. Y352 | reverse complement strand
TTTCCTTTGTTCACTACTCATGTCGCACGACCTCCATCTTATTATTAAAGTATAACAGGAGAGTACTGTACGACAACTAGCCTAACAGAGGGGGGTATGAAGGGGCTCAAATACTGATAATCCGTGGGAATGGCAAGAAACGACGATCTTTTCTAATTCGGTTAACGAAGGTAGTTGCGTCTAAAGATATTTTATTTTGTGTATGCAGCGAAATTTGCACCTACAGATCTCAGAAATCCATTGTGAAATGCTACACTTAAACTAACGAAGCAGTTTAGTTCAATAACCATAAATGAAACTTTAATTGGAAATTAACGACTTATTATGAAAAGGGGAATGCTTATGAGATTAAAATACTTTTTCTTTTCTGTAATAATAGCTATTGTTTTTTTATCGGGTTGTTCTAATCTTTTTAACAAATTATCAGCAGATTGGGCTTTTGGATTTGTCGTTTGGGATGGTTATATTTATCAATTAAGTGATGAATATGTAGATGAGATAGATGAAGAAATCGGCAAAGTAACAAAGTATTCAGATACGGAGAGAACGTACTCTGGAAACTTCTCGAATGTGTATGAAAAAGGCACAAAATATTACGCTATGCAAGGAATAAGCACGGAAAAAGCAATTGCTATTGAAGAAGAGGATGGTAAGTATAGAAAAGCAATTAGGGATGGAAAGTTCGGAGAAAAATAACTTTCATTTTTTAAGAGGCAGGTTAGTTGAAGAGCGTTGTTTAACTTGTGTTCAACTATCGGAGCTAGCTGCACTAATGTTGATGGTTGACTTGAATATATTGCTATGAATTGTGTGCTACTCTTCAATAGGAAGAGTAGCTTTTTTAGTTCGGGTAAATGTAATGAGGAATATCCATTATATAGGCTTGGACTTAGTCCCTTATCATCTTTTAATTGGTCAGTAATATTCAATGTATTAATTTTCTTTTCTTTTTGTTGTAAACCTTTTTAGTGTGAAAGACTCTTTATTAATGAAGGGCGTTAGAAAGGAGGAACTATGGGTTCTCAGTTTTTATTAGAAATATATAATAAACAGGCGAAAATGATTTATTTTTATTTGAAAAAGAATGGCTGTAGTCATGAAGATGCGGAAGATATTGTTCAAGAAAGTTATATGAAATATATCGCTTATAGTAGCGGTGTTGCATCCGATAAAGCCCTCTCGTATATTTTCACCATTTCTATGAATGAATACAAAAAGATGTTGAAGAAAAAAGGAAAAGAACAAGTGATTTCAGTTGATGATCATCATTTCTGGATTAATTTTGAAAACGATCAAGATACTGAGTCTAGTATCTTAAATAAAGAAATGAATCAGGAGATTTCATTTACGTTAGAGAATATGAAGGAAGTACATAGCCAGCTACTTGTATTAAAATATGAGCTTGAGCTTAGTTATAATGAAATCTCCCTATTACTAGGAATGAAGAAAGAAACAGTTAGAACTTATTTATTTCGGGCAAGAAGAGACTTCCAAGAGAAGTGGAGGAATTTACATGGATGAATTTACAGAGGATATTTTTGATGAGAAGAAGATAAATAAGGCAATAAAAAAAGGCAAAATAAAGACGATTATAACGATTGTTTTTGTTTCAGTTATGGTTTTTGTTGTTCTCAATATAGTCAACTTCGCTATTTCTGCTTACTTTAGCCAAAAGGCATTTAAGCAATGGGATTCATACGTTCGTCTAAGTACACCAAATGGCTACATCAGTGAAACCGTGGATTCAACAGGTATATTAGGTGGACAGAGTAATTATAAAATTTCTAAGGATATGAAAATAAAGGCAGTCGTTATCGAACAAAAACAATATCAATTTGGTATAACACCATCTCTATTAATTTCACGTGGGGCTGGGGGTATGGTAGGAATCACTGGTGACGATTGGCAATTTGGATATAAAGAAAATGGCTGGCGGGAACTGATGTTTTTTCATCCAGATGTCGCATATGAGAAATATAATAATGATGAAGATCTGATTAATCGTATGGAAGGGGATAAAATTTACGAGGTAGCGCTCTCTTTTGATAAGCCATATAAGCAAAGTGAACTGCCTTTATATGAACTTCCTGAAATGACCTGGTTTTGGATGAATACTTATAATGAAAGTGAACTAAAAAAATTCCAACAAGAGGCGAAAGAACATGATTGGTCATCGACTTTTATAGGAGAAAATGAAGCCTTAGGTTTTTCTACAAATTCAGCGGTATATTCAAGTGTTAAGTTGGATGATGAATATAAAGACTTTTTAAATCATTTGCAAACAAGTTTTTCTGAAGAACATCAGAACGTCCACGACATAATGAAAAATATGAGTATAGATGACGTAGAAATATTAGGGATAGTCATTTATGGTACAAAGAATGAGATAGAAGGAATTATCAAAAACCCCATCATTAAAGCATCTTCATTGGGAGGAGTTATTGATAATTATTGATTAAATCTATGTTGGAAAGGCACTAGAATAATGATTCTATTATTAAGTCTTCTTTCATTCAAAGGACGCGATTGTTTAAGAAGCGTCTCTGTTCTTATTAAACTCCCATGAAAATTAAAAAACGCTCAAAATCTATAAAACTGCATAACAAAAAAAGCTCAGAAAAAAAGGCTGAGCCTTCAAAATGATTATATTAAGTTGAAAGTTAATCAGTAACCAACTCCATTCTTTATAGAATAAAGGTAGGCTGGTGCAATAACCAGAGTAGGATTAATCTCCCATGAGTGCTACTCGTATAGAGTGCGACAGTCTGTGATGCACCGTGGTCGTTGGAGTCAGACTAACGGATGGGCTCAATGGCACCATAGTTCATCGACCTTCTTCGCCAGCCGTAGTATCCAATACCCGTTCTGCATATATTTTCATCCTCAGTGGTGTAGCGCTGACTTTGCGCTACATGTATGGCTAACGGGTGCTTTACTTCAATTAGGGGTTAAGCACCCTTTTCAATTCAACTAGGGCAGTTTAATTTTAACATTAGTGGTATAGTTTTACTTAGTTAAATGAAATGGGGGAATAGAATGAGAAAGTTTATAGTTTTGGGGATTTTATTGTTACTATTTTTAGTTGGTTGTTCAACTAAAACAACTGATAAAAAAGTTGCAACCCTTGTAAGTAATTACTTACAAGCTGTAGAAACAAAGGATATATCATCAATGGTAAAATATGCTGACGATATAAGATTTCCAGATAAAGCTGAGCAAAAAGAGCAATATTCAAGTATTTTTGACGAAGATATTCACTCAGATGTTACTGATACTAAAATAGTAGAGCTTAAAAAAGTAAATGAAACGGAGTTTGAAGCAACTATTGAACTGATTGAAGAGGGGAATTTAACCAAATTAACTTTCCCAGTTCAGAAGCAAAAAAGAGGTTGGAAAGTTATTGTTGGACAAGATAGAGCGCTACATGTATAGCTAACGGGACAGGTTAGTTCAATAAGCCGAATTTTTAAAAGGTAGGAAATAGTGTATAATAGAATTGTTAAACTTTTCGCATACATATTCCGTAAGTTTAATGAATAGGAGGAAGAAAAATGAAGAAAATTATTGGGATATTCATAGTTGTACTGATTTCAATAGGGGTAGCTGATATGTTACAAGGAGTTATTTTAACATTAATGTCTACAACGAATCCTTACTCACAAAGTACTCCAGAAATGGCGACCTATCTACAATACATAATTTCAGCTATAACGGTAACCTTAGCCATTTGGAGTATTCACAAGGTGAAAAGTTTAGTGAAAGACTCTAGAACATCAGTTAAAGTATCGTGAAATTTTATGCATTCAAGCAATTTGTTAGTATCCTAATTTTACTTCTTATTGCTTTTATAGTTGATTATTATATTCAAAACGTGAATGTAGATATAGAAAGTGTCGTACTGAACCAATTGATTATGTTTATTACTATTTCAATCCTTCTCTTTGTTTGTAATCAACTCATTTATAATTACGCTAAAAAAGAAGAAGAATTTATGCAACACAAGATTTGGAGTAAAATGTTTATCGTCATTTTAGGATGGTTAATGATTTCATTTATCGTATTTATTCTCTTGTTCTTTACGACATCTCTGGGAGATTTAATTTCATTACACGCATGGATTATGTTCATCGTAGTCTATTACTTTTTATTTGTTATAAATCTTTTTGTTCTATCAATTGTACATATCATAGTTGATATTTCGATGAAGCTAGAGAAAAAAATATTAATAACGTGGGCAAGCTCTTCCCTACTGATAGCGATTATTTTTTTTCTATTACCAATTTCTTTATAATAGAGAGTGTGAAAAATAGAAGACCATCTTAAACTAACGGGTGCTTTACTTGAAGATTGTTGAGCTGCTTAGACGGCTCTTTTTTTCTTGTTCAAGGGGTGTTAGTTGAACAAGGGAGAAGTCGATAATAACAACCGACAATCTTTATTTACCGGGTTCGGATGATAGGGAGAAAATTGAATAACTATTTAATAGGATACACAATTCACATGTGAATTGGTGTCTTTTTTTATTTTATCAGTCCTCCAAAGCAAATGACGCAGTCCTATCTAAACTAATTTTTCTTTAGGAAAGTTAAAACCTTTTTCGTACAAATTACGAATATACTTATAAGCAATGATTTTTGGAAAGCATGTGATGAATAAATGGAGAATGATCTACGCTGGATCAAACAGATAAAGAAAAATGCCAGCGAATCAGCGGCGAATGCGCTCGTGTCTAAATATTATAAGGAAATGTATGCTTTTCATTATAAGCAGACGTTGGATGCTGAGCTGTCACTGGATTTAACGCAGGAGCATTTCATTGTCGTCTTGCAATCCATACATAGTTACGACCCGAAAAAAGCATCTTTTCGTACATGGCTGTATAGGCTCGCTTCAAACCGTATCGTCGATTACTTCCGCTCTAAACATTATCGGTATGCACAATTTACACAGCCAATCCAAGACATCAATCAGGATTTCGAAGATGAATACAATTTGGAAATCGCTCTTGAACACAAGGAGCAATTTAAGCTTGTCAATGAATTAGTCAACCGACTTGATGCACATTCACAACAAATTATTCGCTTGAAACTCTTCGGTGATTATACGTTGAAGGAGATTGCATCCTTTGAAGCAATTCCCATATCGACTGTGAAAACTAGATACTACGCAGCATTGAAATTGATCCGTAAAGAAATGGAGGTGGAGAAACGTGAAGAAAGATCAATTTAAAATACCGATGCCTGATGACAGCACCATCGTTAGGCAAATCAGTCAAATAGTCTCACAAGGTTTAGTGAAGAGAGAATCCTTTTCGTCCTATTTGCAATCAATGGTGCAACAGGTGGGCTGGAGGCATCTATTTTCGGATCGATTGGAACTTAGCTTTATTTTAACTATCGTCATAGGAATATACAGCCTGTTTCTCATCATACCAAATCAAGTCGAAATCCAAGATCTTTACGCATTTATTTTTCTGTTGTCACCGATTCTGTTCCTTGCTCTCTCAATCTATACGTACGTGAATAAAACACAAAATGCTACGTACGACGTGGAAATGGCTTGTAAATATAATGTTTATCAAGTCATTGCCTTTCGAATGCTGGCGTTTAGTGTTTCTACACTGATCCTCAATACGTTGGCAATTGCCTTTATTGCTATGAAATTTGAAGAAATCCATTTTATGCGTGCGTTCATGCTATCTGGCACATCTCTGTTCCTATTTTCAATCATTCTTTTAGTCGCCTTGATGAATCGGAGGACAAAAGGGATTGTCACGGTAACAATAACGGTATGGATCATGGGTAACACACTTTTGAAGTCGGCGAATAACGATTTTTACAACGGGGTCCTTCTTCATATACCAGTAATCGTATATGCGGTTGTTCTACTCTGTTGCCTGATAATTTATATGAGCTACTTGAAAAAACTAATCGTATTCAAGCAGGTGGAGGGGGTATTTTAACATGTTAGTCGTGAAAAATGTCAGCAAGCGTTACGGTGATTTTACCGCATTGCAACAGATCAATTTAGAATTCAACACGGGTCTTTATGGATTGCTTGCTCCAAATGGGGCAGGGAAAACGACGCTCATCAAAATGTTGGCGACCTTGATTACGCCAAGCGAAGGGGAAATCTATTATAACGGAAAAAACATCATAGCTATGGATGAGCAGTACCGTGAACTGTTAGGCTTTTTGCCGCAGCAATTCGGTTATTACAAAAACTATTCGCCTAAGCAATATATGTTGTATTTAGCAGCCTTGAAAGGGTTAGGGAAAAAAGAGGCACTCCGAAAAATAGACGAACTCTTGGAAAAAGTCGCTTTAGGTGATGTAGTAAATAAAAAAATGAAGAAATTTTCTGGTGGAATGATTCAACGTGTCGGCATCGCTCAAGCATTGCTGAACGATCCGGAAATCCTCATTTTAGACGAGCCTACGGCAGGCCTCGATCCGAAAGAAAGGGCGCGTTTCCGTCATTTACTCACGGAACTCGCCCGTGACCGACTTGTCATTATATCTACCCATATCGTATCGGATATTGAATCGATTGCGAATGAAATCATTATGATCAAAAACAAGCAACTGCTTTATAAGGATTCGGTTGAGGATATTTGTTCAACATTGAAAGGGAATGTGTTCGAAACAACCGTCGATTTTGAATTGATG
>NZ_JBXCJE010000028.1:0-9199 GCF_056786535.1 Sporosarcina sp. Y352 | reverse complement strand
GAAAAAATTGGCTGGCATGAGTCCGGTTCAATACCGTCTTCAAACCAGCCAATTAGCTGCTTAATAATAAACTCTAACTTTTAGGGGTCACCTCAGATTGGTCGTTTTAATTTCCCATCATAATGCAAAAAACCACCTTCTCATTTGAGTTGATGGCTTTTTACATTTACTTTTTATTCTTCAACTTTTCGAGCAAGCTGCTTACTTTATCGCGCATGTCTTCAGTTTCCTCATTCAATACTACAAACTCATAAACCGAATCTACTTTGCTGATTAATACGATGTCACCTTCTGCAATTCTGGATGTAACTTCATTCTCCGGTATTAGTAGCTGCTTCTCTTCATTGATATATTCCAAAAATACATACTGACCATCATCTATGCGATCGAGGGTATATTTTACTCTATTCATTATTCACACGCCCAATTATCTTTATCTCTATCGTGTTTTGAAGCATATGCCGGATGACCTTTTTTCACGCCATTCGGATAATACTTTTTCATTGCCGTACAATTTTGATACGTTGAAGGGGCTCCCGGAATTACATATAGACCTGAACCCAAATCCGGTTTCGGCGTTGGTTTTGGTACTGGTTTTGGCGCTGGTGGTGTTGGTTTTGGTGCAGGCGGTGCTGGTTGCGCCATTGGTTTTGCTGAAACTGAATGTGTAGATCCGTTCGTTGAAACGGTGATATCACCAGAATCTGCTGTTGTATAGATTTTCGAACTAATCGCATGTAAACGAGCTACGATATCAGAATGTGGGTGTCCATATGAATTTGCCTTACCGTAAGAAAGGATCGTTCCTTCTGGATTAATCGCTTTAATAAATGCCGCCGAACTACTTGTGTTTGAACCATGATGCCCAGCTTTAAGGTACGTACTAGTTAAATCGTACTTAGACAGCAATTTCTGTTCAAGAGTAATTCCTGCATCGCCTGTTAATAGGAAGCTAACTTTTCCGTATTTCGCTTTCAATACAATTGAAGCATCATTGTTATCGCTGACTGTAGAGTCCGCATTCAGTACTTCGATTCCCCAAGCTTTATCAAGTGTTATTTTCTGTCCAACAGACGGCACCTCGAAGGGAATCCCTTTGGCGTCAATAAGTTGGAGCAGTTCTAAATAAGTTTGTGTCGTATGTGCCTTACCTGAATCAATAAATTTACCTATCGCAAAACTGTTCACTACTGAAATCAGACCACCGATGTGATCTGCATCTGGATGCGTTGCAACTACAACGTCCAGTTTTGTCACACCTTTGCTCTTGAGGAATGTAACCACTTTATTTCCTTGCGATTTAGTGCCTCCATCAATTAACATGTTTTTACCGTTTCCTGATTGTATTAAAATTGAGTCTCCCTGCCCAACGTTAATGAAATGTACTAATGCTTTTTTGTTCCCTGTTTCCTTCCGGATCATCGCCCTTGCCAAAAACGCAGAAATTTGTCCGCGTGTTAGTGTTTCGTTGGGTTTAAATCTTCCGTCTGGATAACCAGCTGTAATTTCCGCTTGTACAATACGGCGAACTTCTTTATATGAAGAAACTTTCGGTGTCATGTCCTTGAAATTTTTATTTGCTTCTACAGTAAGATCAAATGCACGTGACAACATTATCGCCATTTGTCCACGATTCACAATTTCTTTCGGCTTAAATGAACCGTCTGGAAAACCACTAATGTAGCCTTTTTGTACAGCTGAATTAATATAGCCTGATGACGCAAGTGTTGATGGAACATCCTTAAATTTAGTTGATGTTTGTTTTCCATCCAAACCCAATGATTTGCTTATCATAATAGCAACTTCTTCGCGGGTAATCTTGTCATCTACTCCGAATTTAGTACCTTTCCCCTGCAACACATTTTTCTCCATCAAATAAATGATGTCATCGTAAAATCGCTGTGTGTTGGGTACGTCCGAAAATTGCGCCGCACTTGCCTTGTTCAATCCGAATCCTGAGAACATTAATAAAAAAACCAACAAAATGGATGATAATCGTTTCATTCTTTTAATCTTCCTCCTCTAAGTCCTATACCTTCTAATATTAGTCAATTTAACCATGAATGTCTATACCGTGTTTAAGAGATTCAAGTTGGTAAACCTTTTGTAGCCGCATCTGCTTTTGTCGGTAATAGGCTGATAGCTCGAAGTTCCTAGTAGCTGAGGAGGCATATACCCCCTCTTCGTATTTCACAGTTATCTGTTAAGTACTGCGTGATCTATTTTTTTAGTTACAATTGTAATAGAAGATAGTTCTTCACTAAAAATCTCCATTTTAACAACAAACTCTTTCCACCTGCGAATAGCGTCTTCTGAATTTTTTGCCTGAACGACAAAATCAGTATTAGCATGCGTAATGTTGTAAAAATCACCCATAAATTCGCAGCGGTCACAAATTGGTTCATCTTCATCTTCTAAGATTAAAAAAATATCACTCTCGCTGAAAGCCACTCCACATTTTAGGCATCTCATATTATCCACCCCCTCCTATTGTCATTATTCAACAAATAGTGAGAAAGTCCTTCTTTGATTTCCATAAATATCGACATTAAAAAGACCAAACCTTGATAGGATTGGTCGTTGTTTTTTTCATTCCATACATTGTGCGCTGACTATATCTGAAAACGGAATCCTCTCGAGTCCAAACGGGTTATCGAGCACAATACACCTAGACCGCACATCAATTACTTCCACTATGGCTCCGCGTGTCATAATCTTGCCGTCCTTCCAGGTCTTAATTAACGTTTGGCATTTACGTTTATACGCTACTTCGATTTCTTCCTGTATAGATTGTAACTCCCAATCACTGAGTTCTGGACGCTCTTCGTAATGCTCCTTATCCATCCAATTTCTCAATGCAACTATATGCTCAGGTAGCATCATTTCTGTGTTCCTCTATAGCGATTTTTATCTAACATCTCAATTCACACTCACGATATTATTCATGTTGATTTTTATGTTTTCATAACCTACTTGCAATGTCAATTTACCTTGTTGGCCATCAACTTCTTTCACGATTCCTGTAACTGATTCATACCTCTTTTGGGCATAAATTGTAATTTCAACCTCTACGCCGAATTCTGTTGATTCACCGATTCTCTCGCCAATTTCAAGAAAGTCGGTTTCTGTTAGTTTTGGACCTGCCACAACCTTTGATTTTGGCGGTTTCGGAATTGCTGTCATTTTGATCATCCTTTCAGAATTGGGATATCTACTTTGGCAAAGTACACACTTATTAATTCTTCAGTTCGATTGCGCAGCCTGACGTTCAAATAACGACGAAGATCTTCGTATCCGCCATGGATAAATGCATACTCGGTGAATGAACCATCTTTTCCTTTCTTAATTACCTTCATATTTCTTCTTCGCGCATACATATTTGTTTCTTTTAATTCGGCACGTACAGTCATAAGCGTACTTTCAACGATATTGATATAAGGTTCTTTTAATTTGAATGAACTAATTTCAATCACTTGCCGGTCTCTTTCTAAAATGCTTATTATCATCGGTAAATAAATCATATTCTCGAAATGTGGTATTGCTTCTCCAGGGATTAACGCCACGATTAAATCACCAGACTCTCCTTAGTTATGACGGGAACAAGTACCAGCACGTTATCAATTGTAAAAGTACGCTTGGATTTACGTAGAAAACAGAATGCACGGAACGATATCTCACCGACCTGTAGTGCTTTGATTCTTCGTTTGCTGATTAAACCATCTTTCGCGATGTACATCATATCTAGGGACTCGTTATATTCCATCGACTTAACTAATTGGTTACGCACGTTTGTTCCCTCCTTTTTTATTAGTATATCGAACGATTGTTCTTATTGCAACTGGATAGTAGAAAGTATTAGATATTACCAAATAACCTATGGTACGTGTAATTTGGGCAAATAAAAAAGACCGTCGATTGACGATCCCCTCTTGTTGAACTAAAGCACCCGTTACTTTAAGTACAATCTTTCACAATCTAAATTGAGTGACATTTCTTGTAACAAAGCATTTCTTATCCAATAATTGATGAAAAGGGGTGCTAATTTCTTGAAAAAAATAATATTTTCTATAGGAATAGTATTTTTCTTGTGTGGATGTTCAAGTGAAGTGAAAACGTCTGGATTCTCGATGCAGACAAGTCCCTCGCCCAATCAGGTTAATATTATCGAACTACAGGAAATGAGTTCTCCTGCTGAAGATATAAAAACCAAAGAGGTTTACTATCGCTATTATTCTTTTCGGATTTACTATGGGGAATACGGAAGTATGTTAGAAAAGTATAAAGAATTCCTTTCGTTCGATTTAATAAATGTTGACCATTTTGAAATACTTTGGATTGATGATAACGTGGTCACAGTTAAGGTGTTTAGAAAGAAGGATGACGGTAATACATTTGAAGCAGAATCCATAAAATTGGATACATCAAAATAGATAACAACAAACGTCCCGACTACTAAACCAATGTATTCTTTATGCAAATTTAGTTAACATAACGCCAGTTCACGGAAGTAGTTAACTCCATTACTCAATAAGAAAAAGCTGCCCTGTAAAGGCAGCCGATTGTCGTTAGGTGCTAAGTAAAAAAATAGTTTCCTCCACTTATTTTGGGACCTTGACTGTGATTTGAGCTTCTAGATTCAATTTCATATTGGGAAGCTCTATTGTTTTCAAAATAATGTCCCCACTAACTGTTGGCTTATTATAATACAATTTATATTTATTTTTTCCAGTCGACGTAGGATAACCTCTATCTGCTATTAAATCATTCCCATCGGTGTCTTCCACAGATAATTGATTCATTTCAAAATTATTCCCAAATGGGAATGAACTTGTCGATTCAAAATAAAGTGCATATCGACCATTTTCTTCTTCGGTTTTTGTCACCACAATGTCGCCCATTTCACCTTGTGAAATTGTTAAAGGTAAATGACTTTCTTCTAAAGTAGCTGTAATTTCCTTTCTTTCCTTGGGTAACGGCATAAAGAATGGACTAATTGTAAGATCAGTTATTTCCTCACTAAGTGGTTCGAATACATATCGGTAAAGCATACTCTCATCATCTCCCGTACCAGACGAATCTATAATCGGTATAATTGTTCCTTCTTGGTCTAATAAGTGTAGCTGAAGTATCTGGTGTTCATTGAAGATTTCTTCAAGGGTTCCTTCATATAAAATGTGCAGACTTACAGCTGAATTTGTACTCTCAAATTTTTTCACTTCATAGGAAATGCCATCTAATTGGGCTGTTTGACCTGTGGTTAAATTAATACTATTGTTATTTGTTTTCATTACATGTGTTTCAAAATGCCAATCGCCTTTTGTCTTACCAATTTGATGTATGGCAACGGATAAGTCAAACTCATTCGGTAATGGCTTCGTTGGATGAACTTGAATGAGTCCAGAATATTGCCCGTTTGGTAGATACTCCCCTGTTATACTCTCCGAAAAGTTGATGACTTCTCCGTTTACTTCAATATGAAGTGGATAAATTTCTTCTGCCTTATCTTGAACGAATGAAAATGCAAGGCGTGAACCATCATATAACACATCCTGAATCGTTAATGAAACACCATTACTCGTTAATGTTTTGTTTAGAGAGGTTGCATTTTCATCATTGATTGCAACGTGCAAACCTTTATCACCGACTGATGTGAAAATTGAATTGAGTATTGGTACTTTTGCCAGGACATTAGCCATCGTCGGTGAAATAAATCCTGAGCCAATGATTAATCCCAATGTGGCAGCACTTGAAAGGAGTAGCGTCATTACTTTTTTTCGTTTAGGAGTAACTTGTTTTTGGCTAGCCCTTAGCCCTTCTTCAATCGCTGCATCTAACTTTTGAAAAGGTACTTGAATGGAATCAATTGATTTTTTAATATCCTTGTTCATTCACTTGTCCCCCTTGATAAAACTGTTTTAACTTTTGAATTGCTCGGTGTAAATTCGTCTTCACTGTGCCTTCTGGACAGTCTAAAAAATCTGCTATTTGTTGCACAGGTAAATCCTTGTAATAACGAAGAATAATGACCGTTTTATATTTTTCTTCTAGCTGTTCGATTGCTTGCAATAAATCCATTTTTTCTTCAATCTGCATATTGGGAGACTGTTTTCCCACCATTTCTTCTTTGAGTAATATGATTTTTGAGTTTTTCCGCAAAGTCTCTAGTGCCGTATTGATAAGAATCTTCGCAAGCCATGTACTGAAATACCTTTCTTCTTTTACAGTCCTTATATTGACATAGGCTTTCATAATCGTTTCTTGAACGATATCTAATGCATCATTTTCGTTCTTCACATATAAAAAAGCCATCTTGTAGAGCTTTTCTTTATCACCTTCGATTAACTCAAGAAAAGCTTTTTGATTGCCTTGCTGAGCCTTTTTAAATCGATTTTGATAAAACATAGACTACCCCTCCATTTCCTTTACAATCGTTAGATGATTCAAATGTCCTTTTCGTTTCAAATTCAGAAAAGTTTTTCACGTGACCATAAGAACAACGTTTCTACTGCTTGTAGAAACACCAACTTAAATATGTAATCGAATTAGATTGATCGTTCAACTGGATTGTATGTTGTATACATCCTAAGTTTACATAACGCTCATTCACGGAAGTAGTTAACTCCATTACTCAATAAAAAAGCTGCCCTGTAAAGGCAGCCAACACTTAAACTAAAGCACCCGTTTGCGGAACTGTCATCTACTTTATTGTTCCACTCTTTTTGCTCCCTTGCGGAAAAAGAAGAGAAACTAGGTACAGGATAGCAGCAGTTGCAACAGTTGCCGAACCAATGGATATCCAATCAATTCCATCGTGTTTGATTATGCTAACAATCACAATCCCCATAAAAATACCTAAACCAGTTAAAAGGTGTGATTTCCAATTTAAATCTGTCGATCCTTTACTATCTTGAATTAATTTTTCTTTCAACTCTCCATCACTCCTTAATAATTCATCGATCGTGATGCCTAATAAATCAATTAAATCGATAATCACTTCAATACTGGGATAGTTTTTACCTGTTTCCCACTTTGAAACTGATTGGCGACTAACATGTATTTTTGCAGCGAGGTACACCTCTGAGCAACCTTTCTTTTCTCTTTCCTTTTTTAGTTTATTTCCAAAAGCATGTTGTCTATCAAGACGTTCATCATCTGATTTTAGCGGGATCGTTTCTTTTGGGAGAGCCGATTCTTGCAAATCGAACATATTTCTATTGTGTTAGATTCCGAAGTATTTAACTCCATCACTCAATAACAAATGTTTCAATTTCTATTCTAATCTCGCTTCCCCCCGACTTTATGATAGAGGGACATGATGAGCCAAATAGCAGTTGGAAGTGCTATTGCTCCAATTATCATAGAAATTAAGATTTCAACTGTAGTTCCTGTACCGCCGATAACCAACAAAATAATAACAACAGTTAATAAAAGAAGAATCTGGTGTGGTATTGTTTTCACTAGACTTGCTAATCCTCTTCTTCCTTCGACTTCCCATTTGTTCCTGTATGTTGTAATTACAGTCCATACTGTTGGAATGGCAATTACACTAAGAATAACAGCTATTAAAAGTAGTAAAGATTTTAAGGTACCAGAACTTAGCATTGCACCAATCCATACGAGCACTGTTAGTAAGACGAGCGGAATTGCAAAATTCTTCATAGAAGAAATTGAACTTTTATGCTTTTCAACCATTGTATTACGGTCACTATAAATCGGTTTCGTACCAGGACTAGCTCGAAATAAATGAATATATCCTTCTGATGTAATATGTGACCAACCAGAAGATGAGAAAAAATCAAAGTATTCCTCTTCTTCATCCTCTTTTAATGAACGATAATCTACACTATAGATATAATCTGAGCTTTCTCCTTTTTCAAGCTTATACCCTATAAACTTAAAGTCACTGACATGCCACCCCTTCGAAGAATTGTTGCGTAGCTTTTCCATATCCTTATCCTCGGAGAAAGCTAAACCACCTGATGTAATATACTTTGTTTGTCTCATTCTAACTCTTCCTCCAATCCAGTTTCCGCTAGTTCAATCATCAGTTTCCTTACCTTCAAATCTTCTTCTAATACTTTTCTGCCCTTTTCAGTAAGCTGATACGTTTTACGTCTTGAATCCGACTTATCATGTAAATATATCCACTCTTGGTTTAATAACTTTTTAATAATCGTGTACATTGAAGCAGGACCTATAGTAATTACGCCTTTTGTTGTTTCCTCAATTAAGTTCATAATAGCGTAGCCATGCCTTGGTTTAGTTAAAGCAGCCATAATATAAGACATTGAATCTGTTAATTGCTCCGTCTTCTTCAATCAATCACCCTCTATACTTTTTAAGTTATATCACAAAACGATATATGTATCTAAAAGGAATATATCACAATCTGATATACATGTCTACAACTATATCATAATCTGATACATTAAAATATGATATTTATCTTTTAGAATCAAAAAAGAACCCTTACAATAGGCTCTTCGCTAAATCTAAATATACAGGATATTCTTGTTCATTATCCTTCCACAACTGAAAAACAGTGTAACTGATTTCGGTAAATATTTTATAAACGGTTCCACTTTATTTTAAACCGAAAATCGAGTTCCTTTAATATTCCTTATTAAACTAAAGGCCAGTTATATACAGTGTCAGCAATGATGATACATGTCTAAGGACATGACATGGAGCCATAAAAGAGATTTTTTTGCAAATCGAACATATTTGTATTGTGTTAGATTCACTTTCTTCACTCAACGCGAACTATTGCATGACACCAAAACTGCAACAGTTGACAACCTTTCCCAACAATTATTTCTTTAACCCAAATAAAAAAGCTGCCTTTTTGAGAGGCAGCTGGGTATTCGACAATCGCACCCTTTTACTGAACAGTTGCAAATCCTTTTTCAAGAATTGAATCCGATTTTCGACACTATACATAAGCTATTCTCTAACGCTTTTAACCTTTCCAAAAAGATAAAGTAGCACAATAATCCCTAAAACAACCATAGCTAAGATATAAAAGTTTGATTTAAAAGTATGAGTACAATTTCTTGTTTAATCATATCATTTTGAACTCTTTTTTTTATTATAAAAATGGAATCCCTTATTGAACTAACCTCCCTCTATAAACATTGATGTATCAACGGCTTGCACTACTTCATGATGTAGAATAATTATTTTTTCACGTATTTCATAA
>NZ_JBXCJE010000027.1:0-9656 GCF_056786535.1 Sporosarcina sp. Y352 | reverse complement strand
ACTGATTCATTATCAGATGTATCAATTGCCGTTATAGTTATTGCATATTCAGTAGCATTTTCTAAACCAGTTACAATGTAATTATTCGTTAATAGCATTGCGCCATTATTTTTAATACCATTTACATAAACGTTGTAACCTTTTAAATCGAATTCGGGATTTTTATCCCATACAAGACGACCCGATTGATTACCAACCGTTAAAATTAAACCAGTAGGTGCTTCTGGAGCAACGTTATCCGTTTCCATATCGGTTTTTATCGTTTGTATATAACCAGTTGATGCATTACCACTAGTATCAACCGCTACGAACTTATAGACATATGTTGTATTAGGTACTAAACCAGAAATATCATATTCATTTCCACGATGATCTGTTTCAATTAGTACGCCATCACGATATATTTTCACATGTGAAAAATCACTATCAGTTGGATTAACCCAGTTAAAAATGACACCTGTTGAACTTACACCAAAAGCCATATCTGTAATATCGCCAGTTGGACTAGTATCTATTGGTTTTTCGTCTGTTGTTACTGTTACCTTTTGAGGAGTCGAAAGAGTACCATCGGTATACTTAGTAATAACTTCAATATTATAGACAGTTTCCGGATTAAGGTTAGTAAGAGAGTAAGCTTCCGCAGTCTTAGCAAGGGTTGCCACCTCAATTCCATTAGATTTAACGATTATACTTTCAATTGCAGTAGATACAGGATTCACCCATGAAAGGTCGACAGAATTAAATGTTTGTTCAAACGCTAAATTTGTTACAGGGTCATAAACGACTTTTTCAATTCCTTCAAAAAAATCAAGTTCTTGAATTCCACCGGTTTTATAATAATGATTCCAAACCTCGATTTTAGTAACATTTGTAAAATCTTCTTCATGCAAAATATTATGAACAATATCTTCTGGTTTATCAAAAACTATATTTTTACTACCAGTAGAGGAATGAACTGTAATAGTAAATCGACCATAGTAACTCATTTGAATAGCACTAATATTTTTAGGGTTAGTAAAAACAAATGTTGCTCGTCCACCTTGACTAGTAGAACCAGCACTTGAAACGTTGTTATCATTTATAAACTGTGGATTTGTAAATGAAGAATAAGTATCAACTATATTAGATTTGTCTGTATCCAATAAACCTTGGTTATAATTTATTACATTATAAGCAGCCAATGTATTTGTTATAGGTAAAACAAAAAATATAAGTATTAAAAACGGTAAAACTTTTTTCATTAGTTACCACCACTTCCACCAAAATTATTCGTTTGTTCTAGAATTAAGGTTTTATTCATTTCATTACTTTTATTAAACTGTTCCGTTTGATTCATTGATTCCGTTTGTTGTACTGGATCAATATTTCCAACGGGTTGTTTATCAAGTAAATCTTTTGTTAACTCCACATCTTTTCCAAAAGAATCTGGAATCATTTCGAGGTCTTTTCCAATTACTTCTTTTTTCAATTCTAGGTCTTTATTGAATAAATCGGATTGTAATGGATTATCTTTTATCAATTCTTTATCAGTTATTTCTTCATTGTCTTTGGCTAGTTCCTCATTTTCTTTTAATTGAACTTCTGGAGGCATTGCAGGCTCTGGTAGAAAACCTTCCCAGTCTTTAACATCGGGTGCAGTAGGTAACTTTCCAGGAGTCATTGCATCCCCTTCATCTTTGAAATAATTATTCGTATCATTAAAAGGTGTTTGTTGTTGTTGTGGTTTGTTTTGTTCCATTAAATTAGAAGTATCAGGTAGAGAAGGAACTGAATAATTAACGCTCGTTTTAAATTCATCTGCAAAATCGGTTAAAACGGTTTTAATTTCTGAAGTAGTTTGATTTAGTACCTTTAATTCACTAGTAGCCGCATCCACAGACTGTTTAACGGCATCGGTTGAAGCTTTTACCTCAGCGATACATTCACACATTTTAGACTGACACAAAGCTTCGTGAATAACGTCTTCGGGTGGTTCTTCGTATTTACTATCACAACGATCCACAGTTAAATCACCATCAGCTATATTGACAACGGTCTTTATGGCTAGCGTGCCATCGGATTTATAGACCTTTGCTTCATACCAACCAGTGCAAGAGAATTGCACACCCATCAACCATCCATTAGTACTAGCAGTAAACTGTTTAAATGTACCTTTTTCGGTTAAAGCAGCATCATGATAAAATTGAATGTCTCCACTAATTAGTGATGTACCATAAAAATCTATTTTCATGACATCATTGGATGAATCATAGTAAATTCCTTTATTTTTATTTACTAAATTGTCGGTTTCGTAAACTGATATTATTGTAGCTGCATCTACGTTGTTTGTTTGAAAGACATTAAATAGGGTTATAGACATAATAAGTAGTAATACTTTTCGGAACATATGAACCTCCCGATAATAAAAAAATAGGAGAGGGAAATATCCCTCCCCTTCTATGTGAAGATTTTACTTTTGTTGTTTTAATGTTGTTAGGCGATAAACAAAGATTTGATACGGTTAGCTATAAGGAATGCCAGTGGAATCGCTACAGCGAATGCCACAATTAGCCACATAGAACTAAACCAGTTAGTTACTGACGTTGCCACGTCTGCAAGTTCATACGATAAATTAATTACTGGAATTGATGGTGTCATTTAATGTAGTCCTCCTTATTAAGCGATAAATAGAGATTTGATACGGTTAGCAATTAGGAATGCTAGTGGAATTGCTACAGCAAATGCCACAATTAGCCACATAGAGCCAAACCAGTTTGTTACGGATGTTGCCACATCTGCGAGATCATACGTTAAATTGATTGCTGGAACTGTCATTTTTGTTACCTCCATTAGTCATAATACATTTTTAAAACTTTCAGTAAGAAAAAAGCGAAAAGAGTTCCAAATAAAACCCATAGTGCAGGTGCTATTGTCTCCCAATTAATACCGAAGAACATAAACAAATCTGTTATGTCAGGTCTGTAATTAATATCAGGGATATTTTCACTATGAAGATTCATTTAGTTCACCACGTTTCAGCCTTTTGCAAGCGATAATAGTTTTGCCAGTACAAATGCCGCAAAAGCTCCACCAATAAATAAATAGATTACAGGTAGTGCAGACGCGAAAATATTATAGGAATACTGTAAAATCTGGCTAATTTGCAACGTAAAACTAATAACTTTCACCCCACTTTTTAATAATTGAAAGGAGTGACACGAGAAAAACTATGGAGGAACAGACGCCTATAGAATAAAGTACAACATCGTTTTGCATGAAAAAGAAATACAGTGCATGACCGAATAATGAATCTACCATTTAGCGCTCACTCATATTTATCTTAGAAAGTGCATAGACGGAGATAAGCATCACGAAGGGAACGGACAGTAAACTATATTGATTAATCACATCAACAACATTCATAGTCATCTAAGCACCTCCCAAATCCATTTAAACGCAAACAACATTACGAACAACAAAAGTAAAAAACTTATCACCATTTCTCCGTACGTAAACGATTGAAATATCTGCAAAAAACCATCTGGTGTTTCAATAAAATAGGATTTAAAATACTCTCCTAAATCATCTATTATCGAAACTGATTGTTTTTCTTCTTCCATTTCAATCACTCCTTAATCATTTCGCTACTGATAAACCAACAAGATTAAGGGAAGTTTTGTTATTGTAAAGTCCCATTTCAAAATCTGGTTTAACACTTGAATTTAGAGGAATCCCATTAATATCTACTTTATTTACGTCAATAATAAATTCATGGTTTTCAAATTTTTCTGGATCGCCTAGTTTAATGAAAGTTAATAGATTTCCTTTTGGACTGTTCCACTGGCGAGCACCTAAATATACTAATTTCGTTTGTTCTTCTAATTTCAATTTTGCCACTGTTTATTTCCTCCTTTTTTATGAGAACGTTTATTCGGGAGTCCGAATTTTCGTTCCTTAATAATCATAGTAAAAGACCCCCGTGTTTGGAATAGGTATTTATAACTATTTAATGTAAATATTTATCGTTATTTGTAAAGTTTTCATGGTTACTTGTATCTATTTTTGTCTGTTTTTGTCTTATCCTCTCCTTTTCTCTTAAATATAACTTTGCTGAAATAGAAAAAAGACGGGATTTATTTACTCCGTCTTCGTCCAGTTTTTCTAATAGTTCTGGACAAACTTTTAAATTTAATTTTCTCTTAACAATTAATTTTCTTTTTCTCCCCATTAAATGCACCTTCTCTTTTTGTAAGGTTTGTAAGGTTATGTTATAATTCATTCAGTTGAGTGTTCATTCTTTGTCTAATTCATTAGATGAGGGGTGAACATTTTTATTTAGAAATGTTAATTCAATTCCAACGTCAAATCCATGTTTTTCTACGTTGTCTAATAATTTTGCTCTTAAATCATGTTTCAAAACTATTTTCCATTGCTCATAATCCAGTAAGCCTAACAGGTCTGCTTCTTCTAATTTCTCTTTTGCTAATTCTTCATCGGATTTATCTTCAACAATAAAACGCTTTTTTAATCCTTGTGACCATTGTATTTGACGTTTACCTTTAAAATAGGTCGCATATTCTTTAAATAAAGCAAGGTATTTTTTATCCTCTGTCTGTAAGTATATCCTTAAAAAGTCAAAAGGCGATAATGAACCATTTTTGGCCTTTTTAATATGTGATTTACTTAACTCCTGTTCCAGTGACCAAGTACCATGTTTAGACATATATTCCTCTGCATCTTCCGCACTCTGCAAATTCAAACCATGTTCAAAATTAGTATTCAGTCCAACTTTTAAACAAGCCTTTTCCCAGAGATCAAACATTTTAATTCGTATCGAATTTAGTACAACTTCATTGGTATGAAATAATGCAATATGTGCATGAGGGTGAAAACCGTTTTCCCCATATGTAACTTCAAAAACTCTTATCCGTCCTATAAGACCCATTTCATCACGTATATTTTGATATGCCCTACCAGACATAAATTTTTGTGTAGCTTGTCCAAATTTTTCTAAAATGTCTTTTAATCTATCACTCTTTTGATGACTGAAAGTTAAAGTAAGCATACAGATATAGCCCCCTTCTTCTTTATGTGCATTAAAAGCCGTTTGAAGCTCATTTCTTCTCTTTTCGGATATTTTAGCCGCACAGACTGGACAAGTCCAAACGCTACCACAAACTAAAAGACCACCGAAGAAAGACCTGTTTGTTTTTTTATGCCTATGTACAGATACGAAATTTCCTCCAACCATACGCAAGCACATTCCTACACGTTCATTCGGTAATGCTTTTCTTGCAACAGACTGACAAGCGTACCTTTCAGACCTCACAAGCCGCAATTTATCATCTAAAGTATTATCCAATTTAATGTCACTTCCTTCATGTGGACGGTGATTCCGTAATATATACCAAGCAGACCAAAATTTAATTCAAAAACGTATTCAAGATGTGGGGGGATTGTTTAGATACTTAATTTAAAGCACCTGTAATGCACATAGTAAGGCTTAACGACTTCTATACACTAGCGCCTGCCATTCGGCACTTGCAACCACAGTCAAGGCTACGCCTTATGATAAGGACAGTTTAAAGGTTACTGATATTTTTCTTTCCTAAACGTATAAACAATAACAAACAATAAAGCCAAATAACCAAAGATTAATAAAGTTGAAATTAATTCAAGTGTATTCATACTGGTAATAACCCCTCTTCATCGACACCAAGAGCGCCATTTGATTTATATAAAAATTGACCACTACAATAAATACAGAAAATCTTTGCATCCTCTTTAAATTGTTGGCTCACAATCTCAAACATTGTCATTCTCTCTTGTTCAGATAAATTATTTTTGAAACTACATTTCGGACAATACATTTCAACTTTGTCTACAGAGTTATCTTGTAATAAAAATCGAAACAAATCTATTTGTTCAACCATTCCAAATCCTGCTCCCAACTAAAATCAGTATTATATTTTTCGTTATTATAATTTTTATCATTTGTATCATTTAAATATTTATCTAAAAGTTTTAAAAGATATAAAAGTAAAATCACAATAAAAATTAAAGAAATATTAACCAAAAAGAAAATGAAAATACTCATTGTACATCCCTCCAAATGAATGATGAATGATTAACCAAAAATCCCAAGATCCATTTTTTCAGAAACGGCTTTTTTCATATTAGGTTCAAATTCCAACCAATATTCTAAAGCTTGTTCTATAATTCTTGCTTGACTAACAGTGACACCAACATCTGCATGTGCCTGTTTCATTGCTTGAATTAACTCAATATGAAATTCACTAAGTCGTACATTAACTTGTTTTGACAATGTGCCATACCTCCTTTTTAACAACAAATTCAGTATATCACTTTAATATACAATTGTATAGCAAATTTATCTTTTGAAAAAAAAAGACTCTACTAATATATCTAAAAGTAGAGTGTACAGGCGATTATGATTTATTTTTCTCCACGTTTGTTTTCATCGAATTAAAAATAACAGTCATATTGTTTAAATGCTCTTGCAGCTGTAATGAATTTTTTTCATCATCTGTATGTAATGGATAGTTTTCTATGAGACTTTCAATAAATTCATTGAATAAATGATTTGTCTTAATGATATTTTTTATTTGACCCTGAAACTTTTTACGTTCTAACAGATTCATTAACATCAATTCCTTTCGCCTTTTCATAAAATTGTTCAAGAAAATTAATAGAAGAATTAATATTTGATTTAGCATGTTCCAGTTGAATTTTCCGAGCATCAAAAGTTATTTTTGCAATGGATCTATAAGCTAAATCATGCTTTAAGCAACGTAACTGATTTTCGATTTTATTTACCGCATCTTCTAAATTATTTATTTGACGCAATAATTTAATTTGTATAGTGTTTTGATTCATATAAACACCCCTCTATGGACGTTCGCGCCCGGCTTACGCCGTTCGCTCTCCGTCTTTATAATAAGCTTCAGAGATTAGTTTTAATTCATTTAGAAATACTGTAAAATCTTCTTTCTTTGCTGGAACTACTATTGGAGTTACCATGCTTGAAGTATCGAAAATTTTGTCCGCTACTGCAAAAGCATCCTGTTGGTTAATGTGCATAGTCCTTAAATACTTATTTGATTGAACGTCATACATTTCATAATGAAAGTTTTTAGAATCCTTATTCACCCGAATATATATATTTGTGATACCCCTTATGCGACTATCAAGGTCAGAGAATGAGGGACTCGTCATGATTAACGTACAACGCAATTTTCGTAAATAATAACTAACTTGCGTAAAGAATTTCACATGATTTGATGAAAATGAACGAGAATCTAAATCCATATGCGCCTCGTCCAGGACAAGAATGCTACTTTTTTCTTTTGCAATTTCTTTAAAATCATCGAGTGATGTGAAAGGTCTTGCACCCTTTAAACCAAAGTTACTATAAAGAGCGCAACCAGAACGCTCTTGATAATACTTTGCAAGAATTGAAGCACCTAAAGTTTTTCCCGAACCAAGAAAGCCTTCTAATACCATGAAATTCATTTAGCGATCAATCTCCTTCATAGACATACCTTTGGCTTGCGCATCTTCTGGTTTCAATGCACCATTTGCCGGATTTGCACTAGCTTTTAAGAGGTGTGACAGCTTCGCATTGCCTTTGATTCTGTCTGCAAGTGTTAGTTTATCAAGTAGTTTAAAGAACAGTGATACAGGTGTTACAGAACGCCTAGCATTATAAACAAAGTCTGATATATCATGTAAACCCATTTCATTTAGTAATAGAAATGATTCTAATTGATTCTTCGTTAAAGGCGTTCCTGCTTCACGTAAAAAATTCATTAAATCCATTGTTTCATTTGTTGATTCTTCATTAGTTTGTAGTAAGTCAGAAATCATCATATCTTGTACTGTTTCCACGATTAACGACCTCCAAAGACAACCATAATGATTATGATTAAATATGGAATAAGTTTAAACATATCTAATGGCTTATTTCTATCAAATTCAAAAATACGATTTAAGGCAGTTGAACGTCTCAAGCTTTTTAATTTACTTGCTTCAACTCTTTCTGGAATCGTAGCATTGTATAAATAATAGATATTTCCGTTCCATTCATCCACGTATCTATCGGCATCGCTTAAATGATAAACTCCACTTTCACTTTCAATAGAATCAGCTTCGATATTTACACCAAGTTCAGCGCTAAGTGTTTTATTTTCTGGATTAAATATTAGTACACGCATATTAGATTTCGATTTTTTATTTTTCATTGTTTTCTCCTTTAAATTCAGCTTTTTATATTATTTTTTTCTTTTAATTAAAAACATTGTAGGCAAAACTAGAAATATCAAAAGGCTTAAACTGATTGATGAACCGATATAAAAAAACGTTTCAAATATAGACAAAAAGACTCACCACCATTTAATCGTATCTTTAAACTTAATAGCCATACCATTCGTGGAAACAATAATAAATGTGACAACATACACAAAACCAAGAAAAGCAGCAGTAGAGATAAACGTCATCCAAAACGGACCAAGTAGAACAAATGGACCTAAATAATTGGATATATTCAAAGGACGAGCAACAGGGACAGACAAATCAGTAATGTACATTCTAATATTTAATAGCCATCCTAAAAACGGAGCAAAAATGCTATCTATTAATGCAATCATGTTTTATCAACAGCTATTTTTTTATGCTTTAAATGAACATAAGTAAACGATAAACCACCAAGACAAAAGATTATCAATGCAATTAAAATATGTGTCATTATTTGTCCCCCCCTCGACCGAAAGGTGAAATCATAATAGATCCACCGAATAAGCCAATCATTTTCAATACAAAAAAGAACCAAAGAAAAGCCAATGCAACCAATGGAACAACTGTCATTAATCCAGTTGGTTGCAATAAATCCGTTACTACTGAAAACCCTTGATATGACATAGAAGGAAATGACACATCACCAGCCGAAGGATTGACGGTTAACCAGTTTTTTATAGTTCTAAAAACACCTGCTATTAAAGCAAAAACAAATTGGAACATAGCCACGAAAATCATAATTATTTGGACAGCAATCTCAAAAAATTTGTAAAAAAAATAGAAGATACCTTTAAAAAATTCAAGTAAATACGATAATGGTTTAGCTATAAACTCGATGAATTTAAAGAGAGCATCTATTATTTTTCCAAATCCTTCGGATAACAATCCAAGTAATTTATCTACAAATTTCATCACTGACGAACACCAACCAATAGGCGTCTAGTTAATACAAGAGCATGAGCCGCAAACATAAATGTAATGGCAAAATACAAGTAACTATCATAAGCCGTTAAAATATTTAACATGAAATTGCTCAAATCATTTATAGATACTGGATTCATTTTTTATCACCCACTTCATGCAAAGAATAATGTCTTAATACGATTACCAATATAGAACGCTAATGAGATACCAACCGCAAAGGCTAAAATTGGCCATAAGCTTGAAAACCAATTACTTGTCCCATCTGCTACCGCTTTTAAATCATAATTTGCTTTAAAAATCGGCATTGAATCTTTTGACGGTATTAATAATTGAGCCGCAGACATAACTGATTCATTATCAGATGTATCAATTGCCGTTATAGTTATTGCATATTCAGTAGCATTTTCTAAACCAGTTACAATGTAATTATTCGTTAATAG
>NZ_JBXCJE010000026.1:0-10727 GCF_056786535.1 Sporosarcina sp. Y352 | reverse complement strand
TTATGAAATACGTGAAAAAATAATTATTCTACATCATGAAGTAGTGCAAGCCGTTGATACATCAATGTTTATAGAGGGAGGTTAGTTCAATAAGGTAATGAATTTTTCAGGAAGAGTATAGAGGGGGATTTTGAATGGATTGGTTATGGGCATGGTTTGCGTTTTCCCTTGCTGCGGGAGCGTTTTATAACTCCTATGAAGTAAAAAAAGAGAATAAAAAGTTGAAAGAAAGAATTGGGAAATTAGAAGAAGAAGTATATAAATAATTTCAGCTAACGGGTAGCTTTAGTGAAAAATCGGCTGACCTTCAAGACGGCTTTTCTTATTGCGTAATGGAGGTAACTACTTCCGTGAAATGATTCATCTGATTTTTTTTGGAGGAGTAATATTATTAAAATTTTTTTTAAACTCTTAGGAATACTAGCTGGTGTAGCTACTACTTATTTATATGGTCACGTACCTTTCTTGTTCAACTCCCATGAAAATTAGAAAAGCTCAAAACTCGAGAAAATCACAAAAATACTTAGAAATAGTTTTTTAAAAAAGGCCCGAGCCTAGTTGATAGTTAAATCAAGAACCAACTCCATTCTTCTTAAAATAAAGGCAGGCTGGTGCAAAAAACAGAATAGAATTATACTACCATGAGTGCTACTCATATAGAGTGCGACAGTCTGTGGTGCAGAGTGGATGGCTAACGGGTTAGTGAAATAAAAGAGTTTGTGAAATTAAAATAAAGGTCAGAATCCCCAAAAAAGAGGACAACGAATGACAAAGCACAATGCTGTAATCAATCGTTGTCCTCTGGTTGGCCAAGGGGACTTATTTAATCTAAACCACAGTTCTAAGCAGAATATAGTAAAAAAATGAAGTAGCCGTCTTACATCACTTTAGCTCATTGCCGCTTCTTCGTTTTCTTATTATTATGTCGCTCTGCCGGTGTCAAGGGTTTGTTTGCAAGTTCATGATCAAATTCCCTTGATAAATTCTTGCTATCCGCTTGCTTATCACTAGCGTTACCACTTAAATTATTCTTCGGGCTGTTGCTCACTATATACACCTCCATGATTTTAGTTTGCCACGTGGCGTCCTTAGTATGCATTTTTGTTAAATGTTACGGTAATTGTTTTGTAATTGATTATCAATCGTTTTTTTAAAAAAGGCTGAGCCTTCAGAATGATTGTATTAAGTTGAAAGTTAATCAAGAACCAACTCCATACTTCATAGAATAAAGGCAGGCTGGCGCAATAACCTGAGTATGATTAATCTCCCATAAGTGCTACCCGTATTGGGTGCGACATTCTGTGATGCACCGTGGTCGTAGGAGTCAGACTAACGGGGTAGGTCAGTTGAACAAGGACCGTAAATTAATCTGAATTTAATTACTGGTCAATATTAAAAAATGTATAGAATTAATAGACAAAAAACGTGAAAAAAATTTTAGACCTTATTGTAGATAGAATAAATGAAATTAAATAACAATAGGCACAAACAAAGCAGTGTAATGAAATTTGGTTGCACCGATTATTTGATAATGTCTTCCAAAATGTAATAAATCATGCAGCGTGCGATACATTGGAAATCACTTTGCAAAATGATTCAATTAACTTTAAGGAAGCAAATATATACTTATTATAAGGGGGGACCGCATGAATAAGAATTTTGCAATTTTATTGATACTAGCTTTATCTTTGTTTATTACCGAAACAATTTATGCTAATGAACTTACAACACCATCTGGAATTTCATTATCCGATGTAGAACGTTTCGTAGACGATTATGCAAATGAATATATTGGTGAAACAACTGCGGGTGCGAGCATTGTTATATTGAAAGATGATAAAGTTGTTTTATCAAAAGGATATGGTTATGGAGATATTGAAAATCAAATTAAAATAAATACGAATACTGCTGTTTTTGAATGGGGCTCAGTTAGTAAATTGTTTGTCTGGGTGTCGGTCATGCAATTAGTCGAACAAGGAAAAATTGATTTAGATGAAGATATAAACAGCTATTTACCGCAAGGATTTTTAACAAAACTAACGTATGATGTTCCTATCACTATGTTGGATTTAATGAATCACACTGCCGGATTTGAGGATAATATTTTTGATGTGGGATACGCTACCGAATACCGTGTAAAATCTTTAGAAGAAGGATTGAAAATTGCTGAACCAAACCAAGTATATCGTCCAGGTAAAGTCGTTGCTTATTCTAATTATTCAACTTCCCTAGCTGCATATATAGTTCAATTAATTACAGAACAAGACTTTAATGAATATGTTGATGAACATATATTTCAAAAATTAGGTATTCTAGATTCGACTGCATATTTGTCTTTAGGGAGAAATGAGCAGATAACAAAAAACAAAGTAAATGGATATGAGCTTATAGAAGAAGGAAATTTCAAACTATCGACACCGTTCTATATGTCCGTGTATCCTAGTGGTGGAATAAATGGAACAGCACAAGATTTAACTAAGTTTGCAATGGCACTTATGCCACAAACCGATAATGAAAACGTTTTGTTTGAGGATGAAAGTACGCTAGATACAATGCTTTCACAAAGTTATGCCATTAATGAGAATGTTCCAGGTATCGCACATGGTTTTTGGGAGTATGAAGGAAAGTTTAAAGGACTGACACATGGTGGAAATACAGCCTCCTTTACAAGTAATTTTCATGTCGTCCCTGAAGAAAAATTTGCAGTAATAATATTAACGAATCAAGCTTCAGAGCTTGATATTTCCTATGGACTGATGAAGGAATTGGTTGGAGAAAAAGAGATAGATGAAGTGAAATTGGCAGACTTACCAAACTCACAAATAACAGAAGGAAAGTATATTACTACTCGCAGAATGGAAAGTGGCTTCTTAAATTTGTATTACTATTTACAACCACTTACAGTGAAATCACTAAATGCGAATGAAATTGAAGTAAGTTTGGCAGGTATGAAAGCTAATTACGTCCAAACGCATCCAAATGTTTATAAAATGACAGATGGTAGTCCTATGTTTAATCTTACAAAAGTTCTTTATTTTACTATAAAGGATGGTGAAGTTAAACAAATTTCTACATCGATTTCAGATTATCTCCCTTTAGATAAAAGTAGATCTTGGTTAACAATAAGTGCTGTATTATTCATTTATTGTTTAGTATACTTTATTGCTTCCCCATTCGTTTTAATCGTAATCAGTATTTTGAATCGGAGAAGAAAAAAATCTTCTATAAAAATAAGGAAATGGGTTTACCTATTAAATATTGTTGGTACAGCATTTATCGTAAATATTATTTTATTAGCAATTAGGATGTTGAGTAATAGTAATCGAGGATATTTTGAAGTACTCCCACATATAGTTGCTAATTATGTTTTAACTATTGCAAGTGTTGTTTTTATTATTTTCGTTTTACTTAATTGGAAAAAGGAAACTTTAATGAAATTCCAGAGAGCTATTTATCTTCTATCAATCGTTACTATTGTTATATTAATCTTTTTACTTATAACATGGCAGTTTTATAAGTAATGCTTCGCTTAATTTTGTAGAGACTGAACCGTGGTTGATGCCAGGGGTTGATTACTCAGTACAGGTATAAATTATTAATGGTGTAAAGAAAGAGTGGGCGTTGCGTGAGTTACTACAGTATATTCGTAATCACACCGACCTAATAAAGTTTCTGCAGTGCTAGTAGCTAACTTATAAAATTCAAATCAAGTTGAACATTACTATTACACGAGATTGTTGACTATTAATAAAGTGTCAATGTCTCAATAACTCCTTGTGCACCTATTCTACAATCAGGCCATATTCTGGAATAAGTGATTTACTAATACTAATCTTGAATTAGTTGAAACGATATCGGTGCGCGTAAGTACTTATTTCATACTTATAGGGGTGGTGGAAAAATAATGGTGAAAAATTTGCTAGGTATTATTACAATAATTGGATTATTAATGGCTTGTAGTAACGAGGGTAGTCAAACAAATAAAAATCAAATCATCAACGATCCGGAAAAAGAAATACCGGAAAATGATAAAAATCAATCGAATTCAAAAGATGAGGTTGAAGATAATGAAACTAGCATGGAGATTCATACAGGTTCTACCGAAACAGTAATTAGAAAAAATGAAGGTTCGGACCAGGAAATTAAAGTTATTAATTATCATATACCAACCTATGGTATTGCTTATCAATTAGACGAAGTATTCGGTGTTCCTGAAGTGAGCAACAACCAAATAACTTATTCAACTCAATACGATGACTATAAGATCACATTAGAAATGATAGAACACACAAATCTTGAAAAATCTGTATCGAACCTGCAAGAAAGATTTGAAACTGAAGGGTTCGAAGAAAAATTTGAATTGGAAAGCACACCGTTAGAAGAAAATGAGTTGACGGGAAAAATGCAATTTTATGTTTATCCCGTAAAAGGGTTTATTGCTTATGAGATTGATGAACATGTACTAGTGATTACATTTCAATATCCAGAAGAAGGTGGGGATGGCATGTACCCACTTTTAAAAGACTTACGAAAATCGATTCATGTACAATAATTATTTAATGACCAAAGCGGGTTTGTTCAATTAGAAGTCACGAAAGAGGTAGGTGACGAAAAACAAATGCGATTATATCGTTTGTAACATCAGTATTTGTACTTTCAACTTACATTTCCCTCCACTAACGGGTGCTTTCCTTCAAATAGGAGTTAAGCACCCTTTTCAAATTTTATTAACTGGCAGGATTGCTGAAAAGACATACATAGATTTTGTCGAGATTGTACAACTAATATACAATAAGATCAAGAAAAAACTGGATACTAAATTTGTTAGGAGTGATTATTTTGACAGTAGAAAAAAGTGCAAGGGTTTGTGAAAAGGGACATACGTATTACAAAAACAGTGAGTGTACAAGTTGTCCTACGTGCGACAAAGAGAATAAGCCTAAAAATGGCTTCCTCTCGAAACTTAGTTCACCCGCAAGAAATGCTTTGATTCACGCAGGGATTGACACATTGAAAGAACTATCACAGTACACTGAAAAGGAAATTTTGAAATTGCACGGTATCGGACCAGCTTCCTTGCCTACTATGAGAACTTTTTTAGAAGAAGAAGGGTTGTCATTTAAAAAATAAAATTAAACGCATAAATCGAATTCGATGAGCAAGAATTGAGCGTTTTAAATGTTCGCTTGAAGTCGGAACGCCTTTAAGGATTGTTGGGAGAATCCCTCAATCCTTTTATTAGCTTTATATAGAAGAATGGAGGGAAGTTATTATGAGAAAAACTGAAATTCATCCTTGGAATGAAGAATGGGAAAAGCGATATTGTCACGAAGAGAAATTATTAAAAGGGATATTGGTTGATGAACTAGTTGATATTTTTCATATCGGAAGTACCTCTGTACCAGCAGTAGGTTACGCAAAACCAATAATTGATATTTTAGTTGTCGTTAAGAATATTAAAAATATTGAATTGTTCAATGAAGATCTTCGGAAATCTGGATATGAACCTAAAGGTGAGAACGGGATCACAGGAAGAAGGTACTTTCCGAAGGGGAATGAAAATAGAACCCATCACCTACATATATTTCAAATAGGAAATGAAAATATAAAAACGCATTTGGATTTCAAAGAATACTTAGTAAAACATCCGGAATATGCTATAAAGTATGGAGAAGTTAAAATCGAATTGGCAAAACAGTACCCAGATAATCATTATAAGTATCAAGATGAAAAGCAGGAATTTGTTAATGAATTAGTTCTTAAAGCAAAAAACTGGGCTGCAAAAAGAAAACAGACAGGAGATTGCAGCGGCAACTGAAGAAGAGAATGGGCGTTTTTATGTCGCAGTTTACAAAAAAATAAGACACAAAGGGGACGTACAGAAATGAATAACAAAACTAAATCAACTGTTTCCTCAGGCATTACATTCGGTTCAGCTTTAGCAATTGCAATTTCTTGGAGTGTACACAAATCTATTTTGTGGACTTGTATACACGGGGTGTTTAGCTGGTTGTATGTAATTTATTATGCAGCGACTCGTTAAATTATTTCAAAGGTAGAATATGATTGGCAACTTTAAATTCATGATTTTGAACTAATAGGTGCTTTACTTTAGTAAAAGTAGAGCTTTTCATATTTAAGTAACCCGCTCTGCAATCAAATTCTTTCTGGTCCTATAAAATAAGTGGTGACGCTTTTTCACTAACGGGTAGTTTAGTTGAAGAAGGAGTAACCCCCATTATTAGAGAATATATAAAGATATAGGTTGATTAAATTAAGAAACAGCAATAGTGGAGGGGTATTATGGATAAATGGAAAACATTAAAATCAGAGTATATACATAAAAGTCCATTTGGGAATATAAGAAAAGATAAATGCAAGCTTCCAAATGGAATTGTGATTGACGATTATTATGTAAACGAATATTCGGATTGGGTAAATGCAGTAGTAATTACAAAGGAAAAACAAATTGTTCTTGTTGAACAGTATCGTTATGCAGGAAAAGACTTTTTCTTAGAAGTTCCTGCTGGTAAAAGAGAAGGAAATGAAACACATGAAGAAGGGTTAATTAGAGAGGTTAAGGAAGAAACAGGATTTATTTCTTTGAGAAAACCAATTTTTTTGGGTGAATTCATGGTTAACCCAGCCACACAAAATAACAAAGTGATAACTTATCTAATGTTGGATGCATTTAAAGAATTTGAACAAGACTTAGATGATACAGAAGAGATAAATGTTAAGTTAGTTGATTTTGAAGAAATGGGAAATCTAATAAGATTAAATCAGATAAATACACAACTTTTTACTACAAATGCTTATTTTATGGCTAAAGTTTTTCTTACTGAAAATCTATTGAAGATTTAATAATCAATCCTTGTTCAACTAACGAGTGCTATGAACAAGGTTTACTATGTCTGATTGTAGAATTTAAGGTATAGATAGATTCAATGGGGGATTAAAAGGGGATGTAGTGAGTGGTAGATATTTATAAAAAATTAGTTTCGTATGTGGATGATATAAAGGAACGCAATAATAGCGGTGCATCTTCATTAGTTATAATAAAGGACGGTAGGATTGTATTAGAACATTATAGTGGCTTTCATTCTAATTCAAATGCTATTCCCATTTCTGAAACCTCACAGTTTAATGTTGCTTCTGCAAGAAAAAGCTACATAGGTTTAGCGATAGCCTATGCTTTATATGAAGGTAAAATTAAAAGTTTGGATGACTATGTAATCGATTACTTAGACAGTTACGATAAGGAACTCCTTGCAGGAACAACTATAAGACATTTAGTTACTCACTCTCACGGATTAAACGAGAGAATGGAAGGAAATATTTTTAGAGAATTTGCTCCAGGCGAGGGATGGGCATACAGAGGTATTAACATTTTAATGATGACAGAAATTATAAAAAAACTTTACGGTAAAAGTTTCCCTGAATTACTTAAAGAGAGGGTATTCCTACCATTAGGTTTTAAACAAACTGCTTGGCATTCAAGACCAAATAAAAAATTGGTTCAAGTAATTGATAATCCAAACGATCTTTCTACATATAAATTAGGTAGTTCAAATGATGGCTTTGACTCAAACCTCCATACCTCAGCTCGGGAATTTGCTTTATGGGGAAATCTTCATTTAAATAATGGAGTAGTAAATGGAAAACAAGTTGTTCCAAAAGAAGTAATTCAATTAGCTACCCGATTACAAAACCCAACTTATAAAGATAAAGATTTACCACAGAACGGATTGTTTTGGTATGTGAAAGATACACCATCGTTAAGAAGCGAAATTGGAGAAAGAGTGCCTAAAGGTTCCTATCAAATATTGGGTGTAACTGGTCCGACTTTATTAGTTATTCCTAAATATAATCTTGTTGTATCAAAAATGTACAATAAACGATTTAACTATGGGGGTAACAATTACCTTCATTATTTAAGAGAATTCAGCAATTTAGTTGCTGATTCATTTAAAGAGTAATATGTTCTTATTCAAAAGGCAGTTTACTTGAAGAACAGTGAAGTCCTCTAATATTCAAGTAATGGCGGGTACTACAAAATGAATAATATTTAGGGAGAGGTTTATTTTGGTAGAAGCATTTCCTATACTTGAAACTGATAGGTTGATTTTAAGACAAGTAACACAAGATGATGCAAACAGTCTTCTAAAGTATTTGTCTGATAAAGAAGTAATGAAGTATGTTGGTTTAGAACCATTTAAGTCCATTGATGACGCATTGGATGAGATTTCTTGGTATAAATCAATATTCGAAAAGAGAACAGGAATAAGATGGGGAATTACGTTGAAGGATCAAGGGGAGGTAATCGGAAGTTGTGGTTTTCTTAACTTAGCTTCACAGCATTATCGTTCAGAAATTGGTGTTGAGTTAAGTAGAGAACACTGGGGTAAAGGAATAGCAAGCGAGGCTTTTGAGGCTGTTATTAGATATGGATTTGAACATTTGAATTTACAACGGATAGAAGCGTTAATAGAACCTCCTAATATACCGTCACAAAAATTAGCAGAAAGACAGGGGTTTATTAGAGAAGGGCTTTTAAGAAGCTACGAGTTTACTATTGGAAAGTTTGATGATTTATATATGTATTCATTGTTAAAGCAAGACTTCAATATCAAACAATAATTTTAGATTGTGAGTTATTAAAGTAACGGGTGCCTTACTTCAAGACGGAGTAAAGCCTTTTTTATTATTGAACTAAAGAAGCAGTTTGGTTAAATAAGGACACACTTAACTTTCTATTTAGAATATGATTAGATTAGTTTTATTAAGGATGTGTTGAAAATGGAGAATAATTCAAATGAATATAATGTCGGATATACAATATTTAAAGCCACAGGTGTACGTCACGAATTTCCGCAAGTTGATTTAGTGGAAAAGCAAGTAACCTGTATTGTTATATACAATGATGAAACATATATGACTGTTATTGTAGATTTAAAAAGCGAAACTGTACAAGTTGAGGGTGATGTTGATGAGTTGGGCGAATTAAGTATGGATAAAGACTCTTACATTGATATGTTCAAACAAAATGCAAGGTTTTTCATTGATAACAATATCTCTAATCCGAAAGAGTATTATGATGAAATAATAAAAAATTTAAACTAACGGTGGCGTCAGCAGGTTATTGCTATTTCGGAATCAGGCGCGCATTACTTCAATTAGGGGTTTAGCACCCTTTTCTTATTCAACTAACGGGGCAGATTAGTTCAAGAAGGAAAAGAAAATAATACCATATCAATTACATTAATATATTGTTAATATTTGAAATGTAAATAAACTGATATAAGAAAAAAGGGGACAATAATAAATTGAATCTATTTCCTAAAAATTTCCCTAAAGATGAAGATGGACAAGTGTTAAAAAGGCTATATAAGCTAGGTGTTGATTTTAAAGAACCGATGGGTGTTGATTTTTGTGTTGCAGTTCCAGATAAAAAGAATGGTGAATCTGTTCTAAAAGCACTAAGAGATAATGGGTTTAATTGCGAATTAGAACAAGATGAAGAAACTGAAGAGTGGACTTGTTATTGTTTTGTAGAAATGCTTTTAATTCACGAAGATATAGTTAATATACAAAAACAACTAGATGAATTAAGTAAACCTTATGATGGTTACACGGACGGATGGGGAGTAATGGTTGATTGATTTAATATCTGTAATTGTAATGAGAAATGCCTTTTTAGTTCCAACTACATTCATCTTTAGTGCTATGAAATGCAAGCATTTTTGGTTAACCTAAAAGGTTAGTTAATAAGAAAACTTGATAAGTCAAAGAAACAATAGATAAGATAAAATAATGAATTCTTGGAGGATATTATGACTTTTGAAGAGCTAACAAAAAACAAACCAACGGTAGAATGGAAACAAAGAATGGATGAAGATGATGACCTTTTTACCGACGAAAATATTAATGCAACTAATGAGGTTCTTAATTCTTACATCAATAGCTTAAAAAAACTTGGAGATAATACGACAGAGGAAGACATATTGGTATGTGTTAAAGAAGTGGTAATCAATTTAAATGAACTAAATGAGAAATATGATTACTTTATTGAGACAATGGAGAGAGAAGAACTATGTGATTTTATTATTGAGGCAACAAGTATAGCTGGCTTTGAGTCCGAAGAAGACATAATTGAAGAATGGAGAGAGTGGTAAGAAACGGAAATGCTTATTGAACTCCCATGAAAATTAAAAAACGCTCAAAATCAGGTCCTTCACCACTCTCAATAAATGCTATTATGAATCTTCAGCTAACTGGGTGGTTAATTCAATTTAAAAGTAAAAAATTGGAATGTAATTCACTTTGATAAATATGGTAAAGTTTTTTTATAGTGGGAGAAGTAAAACATGGAAATAAACATATTAATGCTGTGAAAGGAAAAGTAATGGATAAGGTAAAACTCTATTTAAAATACCGGAAAAAATCATATCTTTTTAATACAGCACTTTTTATTGCAGCTTTCATTGTTGTTATCTTTATATTTGGACCTCCGAAGCATTATGTTGTCCCTATTTTTTCAATGATAACAGCTTATGGTTTTTTAGAGTTTGTAGAATATAAACGTTGGAAAAAAGAAGATTATTAAGTTTAGTATCTTCAACTAACGGGTGGTTTCGTATTATAAGGTTAACCAGTTTTTACTGGTTGACCTTATTTTTATAGGATTTAATATATCAGTAGCCAGGGTAGGACGTACGGGTGCGTGG
>NZ_JBXCJE010000025.1:0-10950 GCF_056786535.1 Sporosarcina sp. Y352 | reverse complement strand
TCCAGAAACCTGAAACTGCCTGACCTTTACCGAAATTGTGTGACCACATTTCATTTGAATCAGGAACGTTTCGCACCAACTAAAGCACCCGTTAGTTTAATAAGAACAGAGACGCTTATTAAACAATCGCGACCGATTATGGAACAAGATAAACCTTAATTTTCTTTCTGCCCTTTTAACATAAGTAAAGAATAAGTCCGAGATTTTTTATACAACAAAACATCTTTTTTATATTCAATATTACTTTTTCTGCTAGAACAAGCAATTTATATCTTCTTAATGTTTTAGTTTTTCCATTATTCTAAATAATTTTCTTCTTGTTTAATTTGATCTATTCGTTTTTTTCCCCATTCATACATCATCTCAACGATTGGTAATAACGTCATCCCAAGTTCAGTCATTGAATATTCGACTTTCGGAGGAACTTCTGGAATCACTTCTCTATGAACAATTCCATCTTCTATCAGGTCACGTAATTGATTTGATAATACTTTATGGGATATTTCCGGGAAAAGCTTTTGAAGTTCGCTGAATCGATGTGTCCCTTCTACACCTAAATGCCACAAAATAACAACTTTCCATTTCCCGCTAATAATCGATAAGGTAAGTTCTTTTTCACAATGATAATCTTGATTTAATATTCTTTCTTGGATCTCTTTTCTTAATGTATCTGACATGGACATTTACTCCTTACTTATAGTAGTAACCGTTTGGTAACCTCCGCACAAAAAAGTGCGTTCTTCACAATAGAGAAAACTGTAGGTAGAATGAAGTTAGTCTTAAAGACAAATCATTTCCGAGTAAAACAGCGTAATTAATTATACCATCAGAACGGTTTTATCAAACGCACCTTACTCAAGTATTAATTTTTTTAGTATAATACACTTTATTTCGTCAATAATAAAACTATCTTATCTAAAGGAGCAAAAAACATGCAAACAATCACAGGGAAAGTGGCATTAATTACAGGAGCAGGGCGTGGAATTGGACGTGCAACAGCAATAGCTTTTGCGCAGGAAGGTATTCACGTAGGTCTTGTTGGACGTACGCTTGAAAATTTACAACAAGTTGCAGAGGAACTTAAACAATATGACGTGAAGGTAGCAATCGCTGCAGCGAATGTAGCGGATTTAGATTCTATCACAGCAGCGGTTGAATCGATTCGTGGCGAGCTTGGTGCAATCGATATTTTAGTAAATAATGCTGGCATTGCAAAATTCGGTAGCTTCATGGACTTAACGCCTGAAGAATGGACAAATATTATCGATGTCAACGTAAAAGGTGTGTACTACACAACACGTGCGGTATTACCAGAAATGATAGAGCGCAACACAGGCGACATCATTAACATCTCATCAACAGCTGGTCAAAAAGGTGCACCAATTACAAGTGCATACGCGGCTTCAAAAGCTGCAGTTATTGGACTAAGTGAGTCATTAATGCTTGAAGTGCGTAAGAAAAATATTCGCGTTACAACGTTAACGCCAAGTACGGTTGCGACTGATATGGCTGTTGAGCTAAACTTAACAGACGGTAATCCAGAAAAAGTGATGCAAGCAGAAGATTTAGCAGAATTAATGGTTGCACAGCTAAAACTTCATCCACGTGTTGTATTAAAACATGCAGGACTTTGGTCGACGAACCCTTAATAGACCTATTCGAAATATCAAGACGCTATCCGATGTATTTTGGATAGCGTTTTCCTTTTTTAGAATAAAAAGCTCTAATGGTGGTACTGCCAACCCGACTATCACATGAACGGCATCACGAGGAGCATTGGTATTAATGACATTTGTGTAGTAAGAAGAAAATTTTTTAAAAAAGTGTTTTTTTTGCAACCTGTTACTCAATTAAACGGCCCGATTGTTGAACACAAGTTAAACAACACTCTTCAACTAACCTGCCCCGTTAGTTGAACAAGAAACTCGATTAGCTCCATCCCCAAAGAACCGATCCTGCCCCTTTTATAAAAAAAAGGGAGCCTTCTTTTCCAATCTAACATATTTGGATTGTGTTAGATTCGAAAGTATTTAACTCCATCACTCAATAAGAAAAAACTGCCATGTAACAGAAGAATTTAATGAAGTGGAATCTTTCTTTGGTGTTGTACTCAGGCGAAATTATATAGATAAATCAATATTTTCAGGGTGATGAGTCCGAACTCAATATAGTTGACGCTCGGAAATTTAAAAGGTATCATAGATACTTAAAGTCTATATTTGAGGTGGTTTAGCGATTTGAAATATTCTAAAGCGACGAATTATGCACTTCATACGATAATCTATCTAACTTCGGTTGCTTCTGAAAAGCGTATTGGCGTCCAACAATTGGCTGAGGTTCAAGGGGTTTCGCCTACGTACTTGTCTAAGATTTTAACAAAACTAGTCAAGGCAGGCATGATTGATTCGATATCAGGGGCCAATGGTGGCTATAAGTTAAAACCGAATTGGGAAGCTATTTCGTTCTTAGAAATTATTCATGCCATAGAAGGATCAACTTCTTTATTTGATTGCTGCCTAAATCACAATCCTGAATGCTTAATTCAAAAGGTTATGGTTTCTGCAGAAGAAAAAATGGAGCAAGAATTACTCAATCAAACAATAGGGGATCTTTCAAAGAAAATGACGGAGACTCTTTAAACCGTTGTTTTTTAACTACATTAGAGACTTTAAAGGTATATGGTGTCTTTAATTAAAAGCGAATAATATTTACTTAAAAAGAAGGGATGAAGAAAATGACTATTTTTGACTGTATGATTATTGGGGCTGGACCAGCTGGTTTAAGTGCTAGCTTAACGTTAGGTCGAGCAAGAAGAAAAATAGCAGTATTGGATGATGGAACAAACAGAAATAGGGTTACGCAAGAGACACATGGTTTTATTACACGAGATGGCATTAAACCTCAGGAATTTAAAGACCTAGGTTTCGATGAAGTGAAAAAATATTCTTCCGTATCTATTATTAAAACTACGGTAACAGAAATTATAAAAGAACCTAGTAGTGAGTTTTTTATGGTCAAGACAAAGGATGGGAAAGAACATCTTACAGAAAAAATCATTTTGGCTACAGGGGTTCAAGAAGTTTTTCCATCCATTCCAGCTATTAAAACATATTACGGGAAAAGTCTCTTTAGTTGCCCGTATTGTGATGGGTGGGAACTTCGGGACAAACCTTTAATTATCATCGCTGAAAAAGAAGGTCACGCGCCTTATATGGCTAAACTTCTGTACAATTGGTCAAAGGATTTGGTCGTTGCAACGAATGGAAATAAAATGTCTGCAGTAGATATCGAACAATTAAAACAACGGGGTATTAAGGTGATGACAGAACCTATCCTAAAATTACACGGGGAGGATGGCTATTTACAACAGGTTGAGTTTGAGTCAGGGGAGATCATTGCTAGAACAGGCGGATTTGTCGTATCTTCTTCTTATCGTCCAAACAAATTTGTTGAACAAATAGGCTGCGAGTTAACTGAATTGGGAGCGGCTGTAACGGATGGTTTGGGCCGTACATCTGTCAAGAATATTTATATTGCTGGAGAGACAGAAAAAGCAGAACCCTCGTCTTTACTATCTGCTGCCGCTGATGGTAGTAAAGCTGCATTTTCTGTGAATACGGATTTAACAATGGAACGTTTCTAAAGATAGGGAAGATTACTCTGCAATCGTTGAACAAACTGTTTTGCAAACAAGATTACTTACGTGAAATCCGTGGACAAGTTTTTCAGGATTAACCGTACTTGATCCACTTGGAAATGACGTGACACCTGAAAAATTACGTGCTGTATTAGATAGATTAAAAGAGTAGGACAAGTCCGTTTATGGATTGATCCTACTCTTTTCTTCTTTCATGCGAACGAATTTCGATATTAAAAAAGTAACAGCCCGAAGAAATAAAGGGCTGTTACTTTAGAGAGATTTTTATTAAATCTAACATATTTGCATTGTGTTAGATTCGACAGACTTTACTTTTCGTTTTTTTAGACCTTGTATTTTATACTATATTGAACATACTAAGCCTGAATTATCATAAAGGAGGTGGATACTCATAAAAAAATTGAATGCAACTCTGACTTTACTTCTCTTCGCTTCACTGATTTTTGGCTTATCTGTTTCAGCTAAGGAATTTACGGCAGCTAAAGCGACCAGCTTTCAAGGAGAGAGTGAACATTGGTCCGGCACTTTTACAGCAGCAATTACGGATGGAGAAATAGCCCAGGCAGGAAAATTGAAATATAAAGGTCAAGATCTTGATTCTCTTGGGCGAGTTTTATGTACATTTGAAACAGCTGCTGGAAAAATAGTAGCCGAAAGTTTATTAGCAGGTACTTCAACTGATGCTCCTATCGGAGAAAAAGGAACTATTGAAAGCATCGGGATTGGAGCTAATAAAAGCTTATTTTCCAAAACAGAAGTAGTTAAGGTAACTGTAAAATGGGACGGGAAAAGCGAGTCATTTAATTTGCATAAACAATGATAGTTACTTGTATTTCAGACACGTAGCATCATGAATTAAGTTATGACACCTACAATAGATAAAAAATTCTCCCTTTCTAAATAAAAGGGAGAATTTTCGCGAATCGAACATATTTCTATTGTGTTAGATTCGGAAGTTTTCAAATCCATCACTCCACGAGAAAAAACTATTGTAAGGAACGATCATTCGGTTTAAGAAAAGGTGTCAAGATAAGCATAAGAACTGTTATACCTACAAGGAACCATATCGAAGTACCGAAGTCTCCAGAGAGATCTCGCATAAATCCTACTAAAAATGGTCCTGTCGCAGCAATCAGATACCCAACAGTTAAAACAAATCCGTTCCAGACGTTTGATTCTTCTACCGTTTTCGTATTATCTAGTGGCAAGGTCATACTTAGAGTAAAAGCACCACCAAGGCCAAAAGCAAATATAGATATAAATATAAATGGAGCTGCATTTGGCCAGATAGCAATGAGTATCAAACCTACTATAGCGAGTATGGAAGATGCAGCTAACCAGCCACGGCGGTCAAGTGATTTACTAAGTGCACCAAATACAGGGTTAGCTAGCATAAATACGACGGTGAAAGTTAACAGTATAAATCCTGCAACTGAAACCGAATTTTCTTGTTCTTGATACATCGGCGAGACCCATGCTATGATGGCGTAAAAAAGGAGATTCGTACATCCAAAATACAGAGCAATCATCCATGCTGTTCGGTTTTTATATGGAATTGGCACGCTCTTTTCGGAAACTTCTTGTGAACCAGGACTATCTTTGCGTCCTTGAAGGGTTATCACAATCCAAGCAATGATAGCTAAAACACCGGGCAAAGCCCAAATACCAGATGCTATGCGCCATCCGCTATCTGCATTTGAAGCGATGATTCCTGTTGTACCTGCCGCGAGTGCAGTACCTAGTGAAAGTGAGAAGGTATAAATCCCCATTAGTAATGCTGCTTTTTTAGGGAATTTCAGTTTTATGAAACCACCTATTAACGTACCAACGATTGCGATACCAGCACCTACACCTACTGTTGTTGAAAGTAGTGTAAATGTATTGGGAGAAAATGCGCGACCTAGAGTAGATAAAGTAAGCAGTAATAAAGCATAAAGGATAACCGTATTTCGACCATAGCGACGGGCAAGCCATGGGGTAGGCAAAGCTAAAAGCCCCATTAATAAATCAGGTATCGTAATCAGCATCGAAGACGTTGAATATGAAAAATTAAAATCGTCTTGAATAAGAGTCGAAATAGGCCCCATAGAAATAATTCCAGGACGTAAACTAATTGATACAAGAATAATAGCCGCGATTGCAATCCATGCACTGCCCCCCCTTTTTTGATTTTTAGCTAGAACTTGTTCGTTATTCTTTTTTCTCATCTAATCTAATCAGCCTTCCTATTTTTCATTTTTCTAATTGACTGGTTTACTCAGCAACCATTGATTAATTCTATTGTAGAACAAGGTATTGATGTGATTGGTATGGTGAACGGCGTACAAGTAAAGGTGGTTTTATTCGTGCGAAATCGTAACATTATATTTGATTGAAAAGTATTTAACTCCATCACTCAATACGAAGAAGACGCATGTAAAGACAGCCGATTGTTTAACTAAAGCACCCGTTTAAGTGAAAATCTTCACAAACCGACCTCTCAATTTCCCTTATTTTTATTTTCCTTCATCGCTTCTGCCAATTGATGAGAATTCAGATCTTCTTCCTTCTGTAGTTGGTCAATGATGTTGCGGTAATCTTCCTCATTTCGATTTTGGCTTAATTTATAAGCGGCTTGAACTTCTTGTACTTTAATCTTAAATCCCACAATACCTTTAAGTTCCCTTTCCAATAGCTCAGGCGAAAGCTTGTCCCAATAAATTGGATTTTTCCGATGTTTTTCATATTTTTCTAGTAACATAATCAGGTCTTGTTTTAACTCTTCTTGCTCTAAAATAATCGGTTTGCCATATACATGAACGGCTTGATAATTCCATGTTGGAACATTTTCATCACCATACCATGAAGAAGAAATATACGCATCCGGTCCCTGGTACATAACAAGTGCGTTCTCACACGTTTCAAATGTTCTCCATTGAGGATTCCCATAGGCCATATGTCCTGTAATATAATATTCATCGCCTTTTTTTCTAAACTCCAAAGGTATATGAGTGGCAATTGGTTTCCCTTGTTTTGTTGTGACGATGGTTCCAAAAGAGTTTTTTTGAATAAACTCTTTGACTTCATCCATGTCCGTGACTTTATAATATTTAGGAATAAACATGTTTGAAAAACCCCTTTATGGTTTTATAATTTCTCTATATAAGTATACTAGACAAATTGACATATAAAAAGGTACAATTATAAACAAATGAACATGTCAGGATGGTTGTAAATGAAAAATACTATTTTTGTTTTGAAGGATGATTCCCCCAAATACAAGCAAATATACGAGAAGTTTAAGTCTTTTATTAAGCGTGGCGACTTACATCCTAATGATCCATTGCCATCCATTCGCCAACTTGCAGAGTCCCTTCAAATCAGTCGCAATACCACATTGATGGCATATGAGCAGCTTGTAGCGGAAGGTTATATCCGCGGAGAAGCGAGAAAAGGGTATTTTGTAAATGAATTAGAGCCGGTTTTATTTCAAGATACTTTCATCCCACCTCATAAAAAGCATAAAGAGACGGTAACGCCAGTCGAAATTGATTTCAGTGCAGGGGCCGTGGATCAAACCAATTTTCCCCTGAAAATTTGGAGAAGAATATCAAATCAAGTTTTAACATTACGGGAGAGCTTTCGATACGGGAAACCCTTTGGTGAAGTATGCTTGCGTGAGCAAATCGCCGCTTATTTATTCCAATCCCGCGGAGTGAAAACAGATCCAAATGCGATTATAATCGGCAGTAGTACCCAACAAATGTTAATTTATCTTGGACAAATTCTGAAGGATGATCATGCTGGCATTATTATAGAGGATCCAGGTTATGATGGAGCAATGGAAGCTTTTCGATTTCATCGTTTCACGATTGAGACTTTACCAGTTTATGAGACAGGGGCTAATTTTTCAGAATTAGAAAAATTGAGGTCAAAGTTAATCTATGTAACCCCCTCCCATCAAAGTCCACTAGGTGTAAGTATGTCCATTCAGGAAAGGCAAATGCTTATTCATTGGGCTAACAACAATAATGGATTTATTATCGAAGACGATTATGATAGTGAATTTCGCTATACTAAACAACCATTTCCAGCACTTGCATCCATCGATTCAACAAGAGTCATTTACCTAGGGAATTTCTCAAAGTCCTTTCTTCCAGGAATCCGCCTATGTTATATGGTGCTGCCAGAGTTAGTATTAAATCGTTATAAAAACCAATTCCTTCATTTCGAGAGTACCTCATCACTCCTAAGCCAGCTTACAATGGCTAAATTTATGGAAGAGGGGGAATGGAATCGCCATATTAAACGAATGCGACTTGTGTATAAGCGAAAAATGCAGTGTATAGTTTCAGAATTAAAAAAACACTTCGAACAAAGTATATCCATTATTGGGGAACAGTCTGGTTTGTACGTCTTAGTTAAGGTACATCTAAATCGTTCAGAAGAATGGTTAATCGAGCGTGCTTCCATTTATGGGGTAAAAGTCTATCCTACCTCAATCTATGTCATAAAAAACCATCCTGCAGAAGCAATTATTAAACTTGGATTCAGTAATCTTACCTATGATGAAATTCAAAAAGGCGTGAAGCTTTTAAAAGAGGCTTGGGGGGGGCTAATATGATTACTTTATGCCTTTTACCGAAAAGGTATTGGACCGTACATTAACAAACTTTAGTACATCACCTAATTATGATAAAAATAAAAAGATATAGAATGCTTTTTATTTTTCTTGTTCAACTAACCTGCCCCGTTAGTTCAATAAGAAAAAAGAGCTCTCTAAGAAGCCCCTCCTGTTCAATGTTCTTTATTCTATCGTTCGGCTCTATTAGTACAATTACCTATTATTTCAGACATATAAAAACGATCTTCTCTCATTCAACCAATGCCCTTAATTATTATTCGAAGTCTTAGACTTGAAAATAAGTCTGCTGATAAGATTTATTATTAAAACAACTATGAACAACAAAACCAAAGCACTAAAGGAAATTCCTAACCCAGTCCAAATCCCTTTTTCAAAAACACTTGCAACACTTTTAAAATCAAAAATAAGTTTAATTCCTAATGCTATTACAAAAAAAGTAATCGTATAGGTTGCTGTAGCTTTTAAGAGTTTCAAAAACATTCATCCCCTTTTTAAAAAATAGGTTTCCTATCGTTAGTTCAATAAGAAACTGGATTCGATCGCTGGACAGGCTTGTATAGTCCATACACAGCAGGTTAACATAACGCCAGTTCATGGAAGTCGTCATCCCCCAGTTATCCCTATAATTAAATAAAAAAAACTGCCCTGTAAAGGCAGCCTGTTATTGCTAATCGAACATATTTACATTGAGTTAGATTCGTATTTTTTTCAAGCGCACTATAATACACCTACTGCTCTAATTCCAGTTTGGATGCTGTATGGACCCCTAGAAGGGGTCCCATCAACAAAACGCAAATTTCGTACGCTAAGGAAATCGGCTTTTTTGCTTAACTATTAATTTGTAGTGGAAGAAACCTTCTAGGGGCAACCCAACAAAATATTTTTTTGCATGTAAGATTTTTTTACCTTTAAAATAAGAAATGCCTTGATTTTCAATTATATATTCAATTGGAAGTGGCGACGAGCTACTTCATTAATCTTATGGTTTTCTAATTTTTCTTTTGTTTTTTCTCTACCTTTGACAGTGATTAAGGTGTTTCCTAATAGGGTGATACGTCCTTCTTCCGTAACTCGAGAAAGAAAATACATCTTGTTAAACATAGATTCAGGCGATGTTTCAGTCTGAACGCATATCGGTCGCATAATATCTAAATTCCATTTATTCGAAGTTTCTTCAAATCGATATTGTGTTTCCCACTCGTCGTCGGTCTTTTTCTGTAGATAGAACATCACTTCGTTTTCGTTTCTTGTTACTCGGTAGATCCCATCACTATCTATAACTTCCTCTCCGCTTATCGTAACAGGTAGTCGTGGAGAATTTCCTCCAAACCCGACATCTACCAAGTATTCCTTGTTTTCAAGTGGAACGATTATGAACATATGTGCGTTTTCAGGCGCCCAAATTCCACTTCCCACATATACCGTTCCTGCCATTAGATAAGGTTTAAAACCAAGATTTTTTAGGAGCTGATAAAATACTCCGTTTAACTCATAACACACACCTCCGCGTTGATCGAGTACAATTTTTTGATAAAGATCTTCTGTAAGTAAGGAAAGAGATTTTTTGCTAAGAATATCTAAATTTTCAAAGTGTATGTTGAGTACATGTTGTTTTTGGAGATGCGATAGATAGTCAAGATCTAAGTTATCTTTCTTTACAGCTTGAATACGATCCAAATAGTTTTTTATGTTCATGTTTGTTTATCCCCTATGTCAGTATTTTAATTAATTTTAATTAATCTTTATTTATATTTCCTTATGAGTCCATAAGGAATTTTTATTTGTCAGTAGCATTTTCGTACAATTTGTTTAATAGTGATTTTAGTTGTTGTATTTCTTCTGTACTCAAACCTCTTACAATGAAATTATGAGCATCCTTAACTATAGGCAGGAGCGTTTCTTTTAAATCTTCACCTTTGTTTGTTAAGAGAAGATAATGTGAACGTTTGTCTTCATCATTAAATGTCTTCTTAACAATTCCTTTTTTTTCTAAAGAATGAATCATTCTTACGACAGTTGTTTGATCTTTATAAATAGTCGCTGCCAACTCTTTTTGAGTAGTGCCTCTTTCGTTATCAAGAATACTCATAATCCCCCATTGTTCTGGTGTCAGCTCGTAAGGTTTTAACTGCTTTATAAAATAATTTGTTAATTTTACATCCGTACGATGAACACGATGTCCAATTGAATCATGTAAGTTCATATGTCACCTCTATTGCTCAATATAAAAGATAAAGCTATAGCATATAAATCACTTAACCACTCAAAATTTATAAATTTTATCTAATACATGCTATAGCATGTATAGTAACTTAAACAAATTTAGTTGTCAACTTATGTGGGATAACATCTTAAGAATATCGATTTATTATTCAGCAGGATAGTAAATCCGCAATAAGTACTCTTCCTCAATGACTAATGTAACAAATACGACCATTAATGATGCCGTTTTTTGTTTTATCTCCTTTTTCCATACCTCCCTATACTTTTTTAGGTTAACATAACGCCAGTTCACGGAAGTAGTTACCTCCGTTACGCAATAAGAAAAGCTGCCCTGTAAAGGCATCCGATTATTATAGTGATAGGTAAGCCTTTGAAGTTATCGTCAGCTTTTCCCCCACTTCACACCGTACGTGAAACTTTCGCTTCATACGGCGTTCCAACTAAT
>NZ_JBXCJE010000024.1:0-14779 GCF_056786535.1 Sporosarcina sp. Y352 | reverse complement strand
CTTTGAATCCGATGAAAGAAAAGTTGCGAACTGATTCGATTAAATAACTAATCAATTAAAAGAGCTATATACGACAACTATCTTGACAAACACCGATACCAACTCGCAATTGTAGATAAAAACAAAACAACTAGAGCCCCTAAAAATAAGATCAAATTTTTAAACCCCACGTTAATCACTCCTTGTTATCTAAGTATGACTTTACAGTCGAAGAAAAAGCCTCTTATAACAAAGAGGCTTTTTCCATAATTTAAGTATTTAATTTGTTATGGCGAAGTGATTGTTAAAATAGGTTCTTTATTTCCCATTAATAACTGAATGGAATATGCATCGTTACCGATTTGTTCATCAACATCTGGGCTAGCTAAATAAGTATTAATCGCCTGTTCAATTTCTGTTACAAGTTCAGCAGAAGGCATTTCGGTCCATTTACTTTTTAAGTATACTTTTGATAATCCGTCTTTCACTTGATAACTAACACCCGTTACTTTATATTGTGATTTCCCAGCCAACGCATCATGAATGTCACTTACTATAGCGCCCCAACGATAGTCTTGTGCACGATGTTGTGCATTATAATACTCCACTTCTACCTTTTGAATATCTAATTCTTGTTGTTCGACTGCTTGTGAAATCTCTTGAATAATTTCCTTTGCATCTTTAATATCGTCAGGTATATCAATCGTTAAAGTATTTGAAAATAGCCCTTTCTTAAATCCATGTGTAAAATTTTCAGCTAAATCATCATAGCCATGAGCTGAAAATACTTTTTTAATAATCACTCCAGCACTATCCATTACCGATGAAGCCTCCTTGTGTCTTTTTGGGAGTTCATCGGATACTGCATAATGTGTGATTTTTAGATTGTATTCATTGATCCCGCTATTATAAAGTAACTCATCAATTTGGGGAGTTACAGTATCCTTAGCAGCTGAAAAATCATCTTTTGAGACGCTTAATCCAACCTCGATTGTATAGGGATTATAAGTTGTACCAATAAATCCGATTTCATAACCGGCCTCTGTAATCACTTTACTTAATTCTACATGTAAATCTGGATATTCCTTGGAATCAGAGAAGCTTGAATTAATTCCTAAAGGTAATATTTTTGAGGCTAATGCTGCCATAGACGATGAATACATAGGAGAAGTAAGAATAAGCAGAGTAAACATTGTTATCGCTACTATCCACCCCTTTTTGTGTGTGAAACTATGCTGTTTGGATTGTTTACTTGCACCGATAATTCGATGCTTTAAAGCTTGCTTATTATTATCTTTTATACAAAACTCGTTATTAAAATCTTTCAACTTTTTTGCTAGTTCCTCATCGAATGATGGCTTCATATTCAAAACCTCCTTTAATTAATTCCTCTTTAAATTCTTTTAGTGCTCGCTGTAATGTCATCTTCACTTTGCTTTCCGTAAAGCCTAAAATTTCTGAGGTTTCCTTTGTTGAAAATTCTTTTAACTTACGTAAAATAATGATTTGTCGAAAGCTCGGTTTTAGTCTTTGCAAGGTTAAATAAAACTGTTCGTGCTGATAACGTAAAGCAACAAGTTGTTCCGGAAGGGCTGTGTTGTCTATTTCTTTTAGCGTGAGCCCTAAATAATGTTGCAAAGGGTGCTTTTTTCGAAAGTAATCTCTTGTTGTATTATGGGCAATTGAAAAAAGCCATGTTTTAATACTCGATTGATTTGCAAATGAATGCTGATTACGAAATGCTTTTATAAATGTTTCCTGTGTTAAATCTTCAGCTTGTTGGTAATCACGTACCATGATGAGTATGTAAGTCATTACGGCTTCACCGTAATTATCGAACCAATGTGCTATTTTTTCGTGTTCGTGTGTCATTTGTTCACCTCATTTCTATTAACTTAGACGCAAATGAAAAAAAACGGTCACACTTTCTTTTGTTAGAGGGTCTAAAAAAAATAGAAACTAGGTTAACGATTGAATTAATATTTTTATGGATTGATCTCATGTAGCGTATCTTTTTTTTATAACTAAAAGAAATGGGATATATAGGATACAATAATGGATATCACCCTTTAAAATAGAAGCCAGGAGGCAATTTAAATGGAACATACTAAAAAAGAAAAAATGAAATTTGGGAATGGCTAAAAGCGCTGTTAATTGCGGATATTGCGGCTAAAACAGACAACACATTTAAGAAAAGTAAATCAGCATGATAGATGCACATTTTAATAAAGAATGCGACTACTGCTACGCAAATGTTCCGAACATATACTCGCCTAATGGATAAAAGATTTTCCCTACTATTAACCACTAAGTATATCCTTAAACATATCACCGTTAATGGAACTCTTTACATGATGCAGCAAATAGAGATTATTAATAAGCAAAACTGACGCTGAGCTGCTGGCAACGGTAAAGGACATTTCCCCCTAAAAACACCCCACAAAAAGTTACGCTCGGCTAACGAACGTGCTCTCTTTGTGGGGTGTTCCCAGTTTATTTTACAATTTTTTTAATTATATCATTTCCCCATCGACGAATATGGTTTTGTTGACTTCCTAATTCAAATCGTCTATATTTAACGTATAACGTTATACAAATTATGGTGTAAACGAGGTGGAGGGATTGCAATGTTTACCGATTTTCTTTGGTTACTTGGAGCTAAACAACAACACGATCGACAGAAGGAATTAGGTCTTGCTGGATTAGTTGGTTTAGTTCTAGTCATTTTTATGGTTTGGAAATGGGATTCAATCTTCTATCCCTTATTCAACAAACTAGGATTCGTAAATTTTGCGGAACGAATCGGCTTAATAAGTGATCTTTCCATCATGACCGTAATCAATGTATTAGCAGTTATATTCTTTCTAAGTCTTGTCTTTGCGTTAGTCGCTTTTCTTCTTACAGTAGTGGGTTGCTTGCTAATGGTTGCTGGAAGTAGTGAGAGGGGTAAGAAGTTGGTGGGTACTGCCCTATTCGTCATATTCTTTCCGATAATTGTAGTCTTTTTCAGCATTACCCAATACCGCTATTATTCCTCTGCAGAAGGGCAAGCTTCAATGCGAAACACATATAAACGCGATCCAAATCTGAAACCGTTACTAAAGAGATATCTAGAAGAGCCCAACTCACTTAGAATGTTTCTCCTATACAAAAAGCAGGTATTTCGCGATAAAACGAAAGAGCCGTATTTCAATACAGTAGATGCTAAACTACATTTAAATCGGGCTGTTGCATCGATAAAAACTGACCGTAACTGGCTTATCGCGTATGATGAATTCGACGAGCAATGGTATGTTTTATTTCCTAATCCGTTGCCTGAATTTGTTTCAGAGGCGGCAGGTCAAAATCAGCAGGAATTAAAAGAAGCTATTTCTAAATATCCGACATATAACGTTAAAGGTTTTTTTGTTGATGTTGGAGATCGGCCAAGCGAGGGTTTTTTCGTTCCTGCGCTACCTATTGATTTTACCTGGGATAAAAACAAACTAAAAATCGAACCTCATGTAACAATTGATGCAATATTAATTATGAAAAACACAAAAACCATGTATAATTATCAGATTAAGAATGATGATATCACTACATTATTTCATGTAATAGCACAACGTGATGACCTATATGAACGTAATCGGATCGCCCATCTTTTGTTGTACTTAATTCCGATTGCTTATCCTCCAGGTGTTCCTTTTGCAGCAGAGGATCATTTTAATAAAGCTGTGCAAAATATTCCTTACACGGATACGTTCTACCCTATTTATGCACTAGATGTTCGTGAAAATCTTGTACGCTTTGCGGAGTCGGGTAAGGTTTGGGCAATTAATTGGTTCGCAGAACCGGTCTAAAGTGAGGTAAGGCAAAATTGAGAAAAAAGTATACGAATGCTGAACTATTAACACTAGGTAAAAAACACAAAGATCAAATTACAAGCATCCGAAATTGGAACGAATACAGCAAGGCACATGATTTACCGCATTCTCAAACGATTATTTCGTATTTTGGGACATGGAATAAGTTTAAAGAACTATTGTCGTTGGACTTAAATGAACAATCTCGACCTTTAAAGTATAGTAAAGAAGTTTTATACGACATTCTGGAAAAATACAAACAGCATTATACAAGTGCAACCATGTGGGATTCATTTGCGGAAAAGAACCAGCTACCTAAACACATTATTTTTATGGAACGATTAGGTTCAGAAGATTTGAATAAACACATTGGCATCACTTTTACTTGGACAACTGAAAAGATCAGGGCCAAGATATTAGAACACTTTCCTAATTCCCCACCTACTCAGACCGAATGGAAGTCATTGTCGGAATCTGAACGTGTACCAGCATATATGACCATTATTCGAAGGTTTGGGTCATGGAATCAGATGAAGTACGAAGTTTACAACAAATAAACTATAGCGTATTTGATGTAATAGGAAGGAACGATGTAAATGAAATTATTTGTAAAGCGTAATGAATTTAACAGCCTTGAGAAAGCGAAAATAGAAATTCAAGATGTTAATGAATGGACATTAATTTCTTCCGGATTAGAGAAATTACTAGAAGGAACAATTGAAAGTATTGAGTTCTATAACAATTTACAAAAGAAAAATGATGTGAATTATTTTGGCAAGATTCAAGACCAGCTGGAACGTAAAGATAGATTAGAAGGGATGTTGAGAGTATTAGACCATAAAAATGAATTGAAATGGTGAACAGTACGATCACAAACACAGCCCCCAACAGTTAAAGACTGATGGGGGCTGTGTTTGCCTTTACGTTATTTAATGTTTTGAAGGATTAGCTGTTCCATTTCTAACATTGAATTGACGAACCGATAGTAACGATGGTCATCTTCTCCAATTAACTCTATTTCGAAAGGAATCTGTACGTAGACATCATCTTCATAATCCAAATATAGGGTTCCTTTGTCTATTATTAAACCGTACTTATCTTTCTCGAATTGATAGTTAATGGTTTCGAGTTTTCCTGATCTACTGATACCTTCCAATAGTTTTTCCATCTTATCAATTCTTTTTTCTATGTTTAACTCCCCATCCCATATGTCCTGGATGGAATCGCCCGAAATAACACTAGTGAAATAATCCATGTTTCGGGTTTTGATGGCCGCGTAGAACATTTTAAAAAGTTCTTCTCGTAACTCTTCAACGGTACGATGTTCATGTTCTGGGCCCTCTAAATCAAATTCCAAGAATATGTCCCGTTCTGTTACTCTTTCTCTTATGAATGTATCTACTTTTAGGTACACATCTTCTGTTTTGGCAAGATCTTTGATTTTCCTGTTATCTATTTTCACTTCGATTATTGGAGTCATATTTGCTTTTTTTTCGGGAGCTTTGACATCCCAAATGAAAAATAAAGCGAGAATTATCAGTACCAGGAGTATCAATAAACCGATTTTCCTTTTTTTATTTATATGCATTCATGATACCCCCTTATAATGGAATGTACTGCGCTGGATTGAGAACATTGGTGTAGCCATTTCGCGGCCCATTGTATAATTCGAAATGTAAATGGAGACCGGTCACCCGTCCAGATTTTCCCATAGACCCAATTAACTGTCCTTGTTTTACTGGTTGCCCATTTGAAACAGCTGTTTTACTGAAATGTGCATAAACAGCCTCATATATCTTTCCTTGTACATTGTGCTGTATACGTACATGATTTCCCCAGCCACCGCCACACTTACTACCTAGATGCCCTTGTTGTGGACACCCTGAATGGATTTTCACAACAACCCCGTCAGCTGCTGCAACAATAGGTGTACCAGCTGAGTCGGCGATATCAATGCCATAGTGATAGGTTTTCCCACCTAAACTTCTTGGACCGTAGGGAGAGGAAAACCTTCCGGTTGCTGGTCTCATAAATGAACCCGAGCTAACAGTCGGAATTGAACCCTCCCCAGGTATATATTGAGAGGAAGATTTATATTCCTCGGCTTTCTTTTTGACCTTTGCTACATAGGTGTCTGAATGATTGTAAGCGCGAATCGCTTTATCAATATTTGTTGAAAACCCACTATTACTTAAATATTTTGTGGCGGTATAAATGGCATCCTTAATGTTCCATGGATCTGCTTTTCCATCTCCGTCTGCATCAACACCGTAGCCACCATACTTTTTGATGGAAACTGGATCAATTTTGACAGCATTAGGTATACTAGTGCCGCCCAGGCCGCCTTTACAACCGGGAAAGCTCCATCCTAACCACGTACAAGGCATAAACTGCATATGCCCTTCTGCGCCAACGCTGGAGTTCATCGTTGGATGTGTAGAGAAAGCGGTCTCTATAAAATGAATGGCTGCAATGTAAAACCAATCAACACCATATTTCTTTTCAGCTTCCAAGTAGTAAGGCATGTATTCTAACGGAACCCCTTCTCCTGGAATTATTGTACCGTCAAATCCGACTAGAGAGTTTCCATTCAGCCATTCGGTATAATATATTTCTCCGCCCGTTACTTCATATATTGCTTCAACTGCTAGTTTACTTTCGAGACCGTAGTCAAATGGTTCATTCGATAGGTTACTTTCAAAAAGGGTATAGTCTCCCAGTATTGTTTCTTCTGACCAAAAAAAGTCTGACTGACTTGACACGGAAGAAGACGTCGTTTCTCCATCTTCTGTCGTCCCACTACTAGAAGATGTTTCCCATGGGGTCTTCTCACTAAGAATTTCTGCAGTCATAGTCTTATCCCACGCATTTACCCCTACTAAAAACTCAACAGTGAACTTAGAGTAAGTGGTATGTGAAGAACAAATATCCCCAACGCACGAAGATGATATTATTTCTGTCGTTCCCTCACGCGTTTCATACGTAAAGATGGGACGCAAGGCATTAGCTAACTCTGTTATTGCTTTTTTTGTCTCGACAGGACCAGAGTCGAATACCTGCATTGTGGCAATCAGTAATTCGTGTGGCACCCTGTATGGCAATTGCCCATCTCTTGACATATCTACCGTGTTATCTGCCGCTTCGATAATGTACTTTTGTATAGCTTGCGCTTCATCATCTAATTCGCCGGGATCCCCACCGAAAAAGAATGCCGTTGCAATGTAGATTAAAAACACACTAACGATTATTCCACCTATTGCAAGTAGATAGGGTGTACCTATACCTGCTAATAGCCCAATGAGGGTTTTTCCGGCGGCGAGGGTGACTTTTGCGGCCGCTTTAACAGCCGCTTTCCCAACCTTCTTCGCAACTTTTATAGCTTTATCTTTGGCGAGTTTCTTTGTCTGTTTCTGTATCAGATTCTCTTGGTTTTGTTGTTCTTCGGGAATATTGGGCATTATTCATATCACCCCAACAATCCTTGTTTTCTGCGTACAGTGTCCAATGCTCTACGTTGGTCTACAGACCGATTAGCCCGTTCCGAGTGTTTCGATGGTAGTAAATCATCCAAGTTATCAATCAAACCTTGCGTACTCTTCGTAGAGTAGTATGGATATGATTCTTGTGTTGTGGAACCATTCGTTACTTTACTGGAATCGACGGCTACCCGTGATGTACCACTATATTTTGGCTTGACCCCTGAGTTCGTTACTTCTACTGGAATTTGAATGGATTCCGAACTCTGCAAACGCGAATCTCCCGAGAATACTTTTGATACACGGTAGGTTACGCCCTCTTTTTGCCCAGTCATAAATTGTTTATCTTTATCCACAATAACTTGTACATTTTCAAAACCTTGTTCTGCGAGATCATGCGTATAGAACTGACCACTATCAACCGCCTGGTTATAAACCGGAGCCTGCTGAGATTTAACAGACTTGTGTGTATTTCCTACACGGGAATTCCCCAATAGAGTACTTGGATCGTTGTTTATTTGAACAGAAGATGGTGCACGTCCGCCGGCACTATCTAGACGATAGGTTGAAGATGAACTTGCAGCTAATTTCTCACCATCCATAGTTAAGTCTTGATAGACAACATCCCCTGAACGCATACCACTGTGGCCTGCACCTTTGCGAGATACAATTTGTTTCTCTCCGCCTTTTGTCGTGACTTCGATATATGACTCTTGAGCTGTCGTGACCTGACGGATTGCTCCCTGGGCAATTTGAACGTTCCCGTTGTTGTCTGTTGTCGTTTGCGCCATTTGAACGACTTCACCAGGCGAATGTATAGCCGACTGAAGAGATTGGCTGTATGGCGTAAATTTTGCCGCCATTTTTCGAGCTGTTTGATATCCAGCTGTACCAAATAAGATACCAGTCCCGTAACCGACACCATCCTGATAATCCGTCTGTGCGGCGACTGCTCCGCCCTGCCTTTCGGCTAGTTGTGTAGTCGCAGTGGACCATCCTGCTTTTGCCGATGGAATTGCTGCATTAACTACATTTGCAATACCACTTTTACTTTCATCCTGTAATGAGAAGTTTGTTGCAACTGCAGTACGTGATGCCTCCGAAGCAATTTGTAAACCGCCTTTTATCGCTTGGTAACCACCTGTAATGCCAAGTGCACTTGATGCGAAAGCTCCCACTTGCCCGGTTCCAATTGCAACCGTATGGGCGGCGCTGCCTGCCTTAAATGCTCCGAAGCTGTTATTGCTTGCTTGATCAATACTCCCTTGATACATTTTTAAATTTTCACCGTGGGCTTGGTTTTTATGATTTTCATGCCAATCTTGACGTGCAACGACAGGATTAATTCCTTTTGCCGCTTGACCTGCTACAAATGCATCTTCCATTTGAACCGTTTTAGTATGTGCCATCCCACCTGCCAGGAACGGTACATTTGGTTTCCCTTTGCTATCAAACATATTTGCACCTTGTAAATGACTGATAGCATTTGAACCCGCGCTTGCCAAAGAACTCGTCGGTTCATTTCCAACAAAATCCTGGGCGGCCTGAGTCATATGTTGTAGAAAACCTGCTTTTGAAATGGGTTCTTGTCGATCTGTTGCGTTAGCAGCCACATATTGTTCGCCGGCTGCGGAAAACTTATTTTGCATGTCCGATTTCTTGTCATTGAAAGCACTTTGTCTGCGCGTGTTAAAACTTTGGACTGATTCCCCATCTTTTCTTGGTTCAGTCTTATCGTAATCAGCAAGGAATGCGTCTTCATTTTCCTTACCCCACTGATTTGCCATAGCGCGAGAGGATGCTTCGACCATAGAACCGCCACTAGCTTTACCTTCGCCGAACATTTTAGCCGACTGTAAATTTGTTTTTGCACCGTCATAAAATCCAGCGCGCTTTTCGGCTTTAATGTCATTAAACTTCTTATCTATTTCAGACTCTGATACATCCGGGAAACGTTCTCTTAAACTGTTCATCTGAGATTCTTGATTTTGGTCGGCCCAACTTGCGGTTTCCCGATCAGCCACTTCGTTGGCCAGTTCATTGTCGAAGTCGCGAGACTTGTTACTCTTGAAGTTTTTCGCACCTTCTAACCCTTTACTCAGTCTAGAATTGATGCCTTGAATAGCAGCAGAACCCGCACGGCCTGTTAAACCACCAACGACACCACCAGCAGCAAATCCTCCTGATGCTCCTGCCATAGCTCCAACAGGACCTAGACCTGAACCGGAAATAGCTCCTGCCATGCCGATAGTCGCTTTACCCATTCGTCCAACAATGTCGCCTGCTCGAAGCATTTTTTCTGCACGAGGTGTTGAACCAGTATCTCCACCAGGGGAGGCACCAAGTGTCCTCTTTAAGTCATCGCCAGCATTTGTTTCTCCTACGCTTTCACCCATACCACCTTTCCCTTTTTGTCCTTTCGCTCCTTGATATGCACCCTGAATTGCTCCCATAACACTCTTATCACCGAGAGCACCTTTCATTGAGCCATACATCCCTGCAAGTCCTGCCATCCCCATCATTGCACCGGCCTTAGACAAATTACCTTGCATTTCGCCACCCATGTTAAAGAGACGACGGACTGATTCAGAGATTGGAATGAAAATAACATAAACCATCACAGTCTCAATAAAACCGCCAGTAGTTGCAGACATTACGGCTACGGTCCAAAAGACAAATGCATGAATCGACTGCACAAAAATTGAACCTACTAATTCTCTAAACCATGCCCCAGTCATTGTTTTGAAACGGGGGGATAACCAGAATGCCAACATGAGTGGTCCCATTGCCATTAGAATAATGAGTGTTACTTTTCTCATTAAATAATAGAAATTTGCCCACAATGATAATCCAAGCATGACTAATTGAATAAAGATGTGGCCGACAACCCCTGAGATTTCTCCAGTCTTTTCTTTGCGAAGTGAATCGAGATTACTTTCGTATGAACCATCAAACAAATTGACTACCGCCGAATTCATTGTAAATAGTAAGTCATAAAGTGTTGGTAGATTCATTAAAATGAGCCCTACGAATATAAGGTCTTTTATGAACTCTATACTTTCGTTCCTCCGGCTAGGATTTAGAGGTGATCCAGCAATGCGCATTCCATAAACCGCAATGAGAGCGACAAGGACAAAACCGGATAAAACTGCCATAGAATAAAACAAAGGACCAAGACCGTTTGTTAAGTCCGAGGAATGAAACGTACCCCAAACCAAATTCCCTTCATTGGTTTTACCGAATACCAAATCTTTCAGCAATGCCAACCCTAAAAATGGTTCTATAAAACTATCAAATGCCCATTGTATAATTGATTCAAATATTGCTAGTAACTTATCAGCAACAAGACCCAAATGTTCTCCCTCCTTTCCTTAAAGGTAGGACTGTTGACTGAACTTTTTCCGTTTCCGAGATTCTTCTAATACAGCAGCGTTACTTTCAATAAAGTCGATTTCTTCTTTTGTTGGATCTGTTTGTAGCCAAACGCTCGAACGTCCAACACGCATTATTCCTTCCCCTTTATCGGGATTTTGGAAAAGTATATTTATTTCGCCTTTAGATAGGTCAAAATTTTCTTCAATTGCCTTCAAATCGATTTTGTTTTGTTTTAGGAAGAAGAATGCATGTGTATTTTGCAAGACCCCTCTTGCCTTCTTAGATTCCAAAATTCGTACAAAGTCCTGAGAAGCTATTCGCAATCCAGCATTTCGTTTTCGTGCTCGACGAGCTACCTTCTCCGCAAAGGAAACAGTTTGATCATTATCAACGAGTGTCCAAAACTCGTCAGCGTAAACAATTTTTTTAATTTGCGCATTATCGACGTTTTTAATAAAATACTCCCAAACGTAATTCAAGATTACGTGATAGGCAATTGGACGAAGAAAGCCTTCTTCCATTTGAGAGATATTGAAGTTAACTAATCGTGCCGAATGCAAATCAACGATTTGGTCTTCGCCTAAATACGTTTGACCGTCAAATATGGGCTTTGAGCCGTCTTTTAGGAAAGGTCGGATCGCTGCCAGTAAACGTTCTGCATTGTATTCCATTTTAAAATGTTCCATCAAATAATCGTATACATCACTAAGTGTTGGTTCTGGTTTTCGGACCCTGGATTGAACAATCTTTCCGTCTACTTGCTTTACCTTGTGTTCATAAAGGGAACCAGGATTTGTCGAATAGTTAAAACCAGCTTTTGGATCCGTATACAAATATTTAATTGTCTCTTCAACATAATTGCGTTCAAATACCGAAATCCCGTCCTCTTCCTGATTTTTACCTCTGCAGATGATATCAAAAAAATCAATGACTTCATTCACCTTTTCACGAAGCGGTACGAAAGATACGTATTTTTTTCCGTTTTTTTCGACGATTTCACGTTCGTCCGTACTATCTAGCAACTCCATTTCTTCATCGTCATCCTCTAACGGGATACTAGTGACGTTAATGGCAAGTGGGTTTATTCTAATATTACTTTCCTCAGATAAATTAAGACTCACTCCGCCTAACCGTTTTACTATTCGGACGAATTCGCCCTCGACATCGATCAAACGAGAGTACACAGCAAGACCTGTAGTTTCACGTGCAAGTAGTAATTTCATGGCTAAGGATTTACCGGACCCTGATACGCCAAAGATAGCCATATTGTAATTCTCTGGTCTCACTTCATATGTACCGAACGCATTGTAAAACTCTTTTTGGCCAGTGATTTTATTGCGACCTATTGGAATACCGCCATTAAACTTTCCACTCCCCGATATAAAGGGTGCAAAAGTTGTTAAAGAACGCCGGTCAACGTTTCGTAGGGAATCCTTGATTTCATTGAATGCAAGAGGTGTAATGGAACGTAAACCCTTTTTCACGCGTCCCCAAGTTGAAGTGATTTTAAAGAACTTTGAACCCATTTCATCTTCAATGTATTCACTATATTTATCCAATTCTCTTTCTGACTCAGCGTACAATGCACCGGTAACAGAGACGTGATATAAATCATTTTCACTAAATTGTATTTCTTCCATCAAAATCTCTGTATCCATAATTTTTGTTTGGTTATCCATAATGGAATCCTGATTCCCTCGCTTAGTTTGAAAGGCTAGATTCGATTTAACGATCGTGTTTTGTTTTTGTAACATACGAATAGCATCATTTTTAGGTAGTTTATGAATATCGAACATGACATCTGCTTCACCACTAGAAGTTAAGGCATAAAGCCAGTTCGTTTGCATCTTTCGGGGGTATCCGTCACGAGGTATGTACCATGGTCGAAAATAAGTTTTACTCCCTAAAGACTGTTTAATTATTCCGTAGTCATCGGATATCTCAGAAATCCCTATCCCCTCTGGTGAGATTACATCCCATAAATCAGGCTTCATATCCAATTGATTCAGATTCTCTTCGGTATTGGTTTCGGATATATTCTCAACCTGCTTGCTCATTTTCGTTTTGGACTTCTTTTTGAACATCCTCAATTTCCCCTTTCACCCGCATGATTTGTGAGGCGGATTGGTCTGCAGTAGTGTAAAGCGCCAATTGTTCATGTTCCTCGATGTCCCTATAATGATTGACCTTTGCTTTTCGTCGATTGAAACCGTAGTACAATACTTCACTGATTCCATCGGTAGCCAGCATTTGTACATTCATATCTGCTTTTCGAAGTTGCCCTTTTGCGGTATTTACGCGGCGATTCAGTTCACTAAATGCTTTATCGATTATCTTTACTTCCAATTCTTCAGCATCATCTGCTTTGATGTCTCTGGTATCTACCTGTAAGTCAAAAATTAAAAAGGTTTTAGTTTCATAACGTGGTTGTTCACTTTGCCATCTTTTCAAATCGCTAATCATGTTCTGTCCGAACTGGAGGGCAAGGGGGTGAAGATCGTCTTCTAGGGTCATGACATCTTGAATTTCTTTTATTGGAATTGTTAAATCCACAAATCGGTTTTGCATGTAAATGCGGATTGAATAGTTGAGTTGTGACAGCCATGTTTCGAAAGTTGCATCAATACCTTCTTGCTCATCTTGATCCAACAAGAAGTAGTTGACCGGTTCAACCTCTGCCATCATTGTAAAAGTGTTGTCTTTGTGCCGAATCATATGGTTTTCAATTTTATGAACGTGACTAAACAATTCACGAAACGGTGCAGCTTCAATTTCATCCAAAGGATTCTCAGTATTGTTTTTCCCTTTACTTTTTCGCTTACTGTTAACCTTACCTATTGGTTGAGTGTCCATTATTTTGTTCTTCTTTCCCCAAGGTAAAATGGGTTCTTTCAAAATAACCCTTCCTAATATATAAATAACTAAGCCTGCAACTACTAAAAATAGAATGTCTTTCAACGGAAAATCTCCCCTCTTCTATGACCCCTTACGCCATGACCCATATTGTGTTTTCCTTTGTACCTTTATCCAGTAATAGTAATCCCGGTTCATATTGAACTCTTCGACTTTGACAAATCCTAAAAACAAGATGATGGCGGCAGTGGGAATTGCCGAACACATTGCGGTGATGGCGGCGATAATCCATCCTGCTCCGGATAGTAATTTAAATACTACAGGGACGTATGCGTATAGGATGATGGCGCCTACAACCAAATACGTTAGTTGTCGTTTTGATAGTACGCCTAAGATTTCCTTCTGTTCGGATGACATATCAATGGGGACTTTTGCGTTTCTCATAATGATTCTCCTTCGCATGCCTTTTATAAAAAAGCACCTTCTCTCAAAATAAGAAGGTGCTTTCAGCAGATTTATAACAAGATGAAACTCACCATAAATAAAATCATCAACCGCCGCCTAGACCTGTCGCCCAGCCAGCTATATCATATGCCTTGAAAATTACATATGCTCCAACTAATACCAATGCCAATTTCAAGAAACCTTCTGTTCGTTTCTGTGGATTACCACCACTACCAGCTAATGTCATCCCGCCCCAAACGAGCATTCCAACAATCCAAAAACCTCCGAGTGCCATTACAAAATACACGACACCATTCAAATCACCGTATATGCCATCCATATTTCCAGTGTTTTTTATACCGGATTTTCCTAATGCATCTTTGACGTTTGCTGCTTCAACCGCATTTTGGCCCATTACAAATACAAATGTTATAAAAGCAGCCAGTGCACCGGTCATACGTTTCCAAGCTTTCATTCATTTCACCTCCGTCAAATTATAGAGTTTTCACATAAACGCGAAAAAACCCCACTGAAAACACGACAAGGTTCACGCAAAGCGTGAAGTCATGTTTTCAGTGGGGTATTCCCATCAGTTTCTATTAATTTGACCTTATCATAACAAAGTATTTTATTACTGACAAGACATAATTTTATGAGACCTATACACTCACTCAAAATAAGCACTACACAACATAATAAGCGTTGACGGAAGCGGTGTTTGTCAAGATAGTTGTCGTATATAGCTCTTTTAATTGATTAGTTATTTAATCGAATCAGTTCGCAACTTTTCTTTCATCGGATTCAAAG
>NZ_JBXCJE010000023.1:0-22128 GCF_056786535.1 Sporosarcina sp. Y352 | reverse complement strand
ACTTGCATGTATTAGGCATGCCGCCAGCGTTCGTCCTGAGCCAGGATCAAACTCTCCATAATAGAAGAAAATGAATAGCTCATTTCTTGCTGACTAGAATCCGAAGATTCTTGTGTGTGTTTCTTTTCACTCGACCAAAATCAAATTACTTCGAAACGTTTTGCTCAAGTGCGTTCACACTCTCGCGATATCTCATTGATGTTTTGCTGTTCAGTTTTCAAGGTTCATTTGGTTAGGAATTATGTTTCATTCCTTATTGTTTCGTCTGCCTCACTGGCGACATACATAAGATTACTACGTCTCAACAGATAAGTCAACACTTTATAAAACATTTTTATAAAAGTACTGCAAAAGTGCATAGCGCGGCAATTCCCGGTATCCCTAAAACAGCTAGTAATAACCCAGAAGTAATATTGACTGGTACATAGACACCGATAAACCCTCCAGCTACATTCATTGCAAAAAGAACTAGGAACGCAAGTGCCAATCGGAACCAAAACACAGACAACCGTTCTAACGCTTTGTGAATGTGCTTTTTGTCTACGAGTACTAATAGAAGAAGAACCAACCCAACAACGATAATACTGATAACCTTCACGGGATACACCTCTTTTATAAGAATGGTCCATTGTATGCGGTCCCGTGAAAATATATCAATTACTTCCTAGCCGTCTTGCTTTCGCTTCTTTATATAAGTAAAAGTGCTTAATTTCCGCTATTTTCCTTCTGGTGATAATTTCTTGATCATATTCATTGAGATACTTTTCAACGTCTCTCGCCTGTTCCCACTCAACTTTTGTTTCAACCATCAATGAATGTAGGCGTTCATCAAACTCTTTTTTTAACTTACTTTTTCGCCCAAACACTATAGAGGACCCCCTATAATTCCCGACGGCCTTCTAGCGCCTTCGATAATGTAACTTCATCTGCGTATTCAAGGTCACCGCCGACAGGTAGTCCATGTGCAATCCTTGTTGTTTTAATTCCAGAAGGTTTCACAAGCCTCGAAATATACATCGCGGTTGCTTCTCCTTCTATTGTAGGGTTCGTTGCCAAAATTAACTCTTCAACCTCTTCATTTTGCAAACGAACCAGTAGTGACGGAACATTGATATCTTCAGGACCAACTCCATCCATTGGAGAGATAGCACCATGAAGAACATGATACAACCCTTTGAAATCTCTCATTTTCTCCAGGGCAATAACATCTTTCGGATCTTGAACAACACAGATTAATGAACCATCACGTGTTGTATCCTGACAAATGTGACATGGATCGATGTCAGTAATATGTCCACAGACTGAGCAAAAGCGAAGGTTTCTTTTAGCGTCAACAAGGGCTTTTGCAAAATCAAGCACTGTATCTTCCTTCATACTTAAGACAAAAAACGCCAGTCGACCCGCTGTTTTCGGGCCGATACCTGGCAATTTCATAAAACTATCCATTAGTTTTGAGATTGGTTCAGGGTAATGCATTCGTGTACCTCCTAGAACATCCCAGGCAGGTTCAATCCTTTTGTGAATTGCCCCATCGTAGAGTTCGTTAGTTCTTCCGCTTTAGTCATAGCATCATTAGTGGCAATGACAATTAAGTCTTGTAGCATTTCCACATCTTCCGGATCGACGACAGTCGGATCAACAATTACATCAACAACTCGCTTATCTCCAGATACGATGACTTTCACCATACCTCCACCCGCTGCCCCTTCAAGACGCTTTTCATTCAGTTCTTCCTGCGCTGTAGCCATTTGTTTTTGCATTTTCTGCATTTGCTTCATCATGCCTTGCATATTTCCCATACCCTTCATGTGTGTTTCCTCCTCTATTTTTAATCATCATGCACTTCTATGAAATCTTTACCGAAAATCTTTTCCGCTTCAGTTACAATCGGATCGGCATTTTCCTGTTCGGCTTCCTTCACAAAAGAAAGCATTTCTTCTGCTGTCGAATCCTCATCAGTGTTTTCCGATTCTGTCTGTTTCGCAAGCCCGTTTTTTCGTATGAAGTCTCCCCTCACACTCAACCAACCATCTTCAGGAACATAAACGACTTCATACGCTTTCCCAGTACGCGATCGCAAAGCGTCTGATAGACCAGATCGAAGTGAAGGATTTTCTGACGCCATAAGGCAATGGATTTCATATTTGAATTTTAACACAAAAGCATTCTCAGATGCCGCAACCGGTTCTGTTTCTTCGAGAAGTGCAGCATGTGATCGTTGCATCGTTTGCATCATGCCAGCCCATTCTTCCCGAATTGTTTTAATGTCCTCTTTGGTTGCAGCTTTTAAAACCTCATGGATTTTACCTGTTGGAACTTTAAAGCCTTGCGAAGATTTCGATGCGTTTTTACGCGGTTGTGCTTGTTGAGCGACTGGTTGCGTATTCATACCGCCGCTTGACATCTGTTGCTGCAGCCCCATAATTGTCCGTTCAAGATCTGCCACTTTCTCTGTAAGCGCGGAATCGACTACTTGGCTACCGCTCCCCTTACTTAGTGGAATTTCAAGATGGATCATTTTCAAAAATGCCGACTCAATATAAACTTTGGCATGGTTGGAAAAGCGCATTTCTTGCTGTGTTTTCGCCAGTATGTCAATAAATAAATATAGCGTATCCAACTCAAATCGTTTCGCCATTTCTACAAAACGATCATCGCCAGGTATAAGCTCAAGTAAATCCTTTAAATCCGGTGCTGTTCTAAGAAGTAGAAGGTCTCGAAAAAAAGTGATTAGATCTTCCGCAAGCCTAGAAACATCTTTACCTTCGGCAATAAGTCGATCTAGCAATGATAGGACCGCTCCAGCATCTTTGCTATGTAATGCATCTGCTAGCTGATGAAAAATATCTTCACCAATCGAACCCGTTACAAGTAGTGCATCATCAGCAGTTATTCTTTCTCCGCTGAAGGACACTACTTGGTCGAGCATACTGAGCGCATCCCGCATTCCACCCGAAGCCGCCTGCGCAATTACTTTCAAAGCACCTTCATCGGACTCGATTTCTGCATCTGCAAGAACCGTTTTCATACGGTCCACAATATCATTAGGGGTTATCGGTTTAAAATCAAAGCGTTGACATCGCGAAATAATAGTCAGAGGTAATTTATGCGGTTCTGTAGTCGCTAAGATGAATACAACATGAGACGGTGGCTCTTCTAAAGTTTTCAATAGGGCATTAAATGCTGAATTTGATAACATATGCACTTCATCGATAATATACACTTTAAAACGGGCATTCGATGGGGCAAATCGTACTTTTTCAATAATGTCCCGCATTTCTTCAACACGCGAGTTCGACGCCGCATCAAATTCGATGACATCTGTATTAGATCCTTCTGTAATACTGAGACATGTCGAGCATTCGTTGCACGGTTCTTTCGCCGGTCCATTTTCACAATTTAATGCTTTTGCAAAAATTTTCGCCGCACTGGTCTTCCCTGTACCCCGCGGACCTGAGAAAAGATATGCATGTGTCGTTTTATTATGAAGGAGGGCATTCTGGAGTGTCTGTTTCACATGTTGCTGTCCGGACATCTCAGCAAAAGATTGAGGCCGATATACACGGTAAAAAGCTTGATACACCAACAGTTTCCTCTCCTTTTGACGCAATGCGCTAGTGTATCTAGTATAGCACAAATACATACGTGAATCTCTTATTCAATCACACCTCGGTATGATTGCACCCAAACTGTGTATTGAGCTTACTCAATACACTCCATTGCAGACTAACGAGGAGGGATTGAACTATGTCTTTCCACAGAAATAGTAATCCATAATACGAGAGCTTTTTAGCTTTATACGCAACAAAAAACTCGCCCATAGAAATGGACGAGTTGGATTATAAATTTAAAGCCGTGCACCTTCCTTCGACAGCCGCACATAAGCGTTACTCCTGTCGCCAGCTCGGTCTAGGCGACCCCGCGGCACATGAGAAATTCTACTTAATGCTGCTTCCTTCCGGACCTGACATGGTTCATAGGTTCCCATTGCGCGGGACCCAAACGTCAACACTGCGTGCAAGAGGCAGACCCTACAATACGGACAGCCTCGGGAAGGGATTCAGTCTTGCTAGAGCGGATTGCAAGTTACAGGACACCGCTATCTCCCCACCTAGCACGGCATTACTAAGTATACATCCCATAAGCAAAAAAATCAATCCAAAAACAAATTTGTTCTATTTCGTCGAAAACTGTTGACACTCTAATTCATACGTGATAAATTATGAATTGTTGATACGGAGGTATACCCAAGCTCGGCTGAAGGGATCGGTCTTGAAAACCGACAGGGGAGTCAAATCCCGCGGGGGTTCGAATCCCTCTACCTCCTCCATTTTTTCAACAAACTATATATGCTTGAAGTCTAATTCGTTAGCAGATAACGAATTTTTATTTTGCCAATTTTATCAGTTAAACCTCAAGAAGCGAAGCCCTTAAACGGGCCCGCTTCTTTTTTGATATCTATTCAATTAATCACAGCACCTGTAACAGATGGTCTGACAGCAATACAGTTATAGTAAGAAAAATCGCTCGCCAATTGTTTAGCTAGTTCATGCTCTCGACCTTGTTCCACCATTACAAATAACGAGGGACCCGCACCACTGATTGTCATGCCATACGCACCATACTCCCGGCAGCTTTCACGAATTCGTTCAAACTCAGGGAACAACTCCTTCCGATATGGCTCGTGGAAGATGTCCTTTTCCATCATGCGTCCTACAGTCTTCCAATCTCCATGTACAATTGCCGCGGAAAGCACATTTCCAGCTGCACTGCCGAGCACCGCTTCCGAATATGATAACTCTTTTGGCAATAGCCCCCTGGAGGCTTCCGTTAGTAGAGCTTCAGGCGGTACAAGAATTACAGCCCCCATTTGCGGTTCACGAATATGAATAGTGTCTATTTCTACACCATCAAAGTAGGAAATCGTCACTCCTCCTAGAAGTGCAGCCGAAATATTATCCGCATGCCCTTCATACTCACTTCCCAGCAATACCTTTTCCTTGGATGTAAGATTCAACTTCAGTAGTTGATTTGCAATTTCAATGCCTGCCGCAATTGCCGTTGCACTGCTTCCAAGTCCTTTGCCAAGCGGAATGTCCGAACGAACGATTAGCAAAGAAGCGGGTGCCTTGTGTCTATTGCGCTCAGCAATATCTGTAACAGTCTTGACAATCAAATTATCTTCTCCGGTCGGCAAACCCTCAAAACCGTCATCTTCATAGATAACTTTCCAAGCCTCTGCAGGCGTTACATCAATAGTCATATAAAGATCTAGTGCAAGCCCGATACTGTCAAAGCCAGGACCAAGGTTTGCCGTCGATGAGGGAACTACGACGGAAAAACTGGATCCTTCCATTATGCTTTCCCCGCTTTCAACCCACTAAGAAACGCATCAAATTGTTCACGAGTCATCATTGGTTTTTCTTTATTCACTTCAATCGCTGTCTCCGGATCTTTTAAACCATTACCCGTCAATATCGCGACTACAGTTGAGCCTTTCTTCAGCAAGCCATTTTCTACTTGCTTTTTAACGCCCGCGATTGAAGCGCATGAACCAGGTTCTGCAAATACACCTTCTGAAGAGGCAATTAAGCTGTATGCTTCCAAGATTTCCTCATCCGTTACAGCGAGAACAGTTCCATTTGATTCTGATAATGCAGTATTGGCCAGTTCCCAACTTGCCGGATTACCAATTCGAATTGCAGTCGCAACCGTTTCAGGATTTTCGAATACGCGATTATAAACAATCGGTGCGGCCCCATCGGCTTGTACACCAAGAAGAACCGGCTTCGCAGTTCCTTTCTTATCTGCATATTCTTTAAATCCTTTCCACGCCGCAGAAATATTACCTGCATTTCCAACCGGAAGCGCAAAAATATCCGGTACTTTCCCAAGTTGCTCTATCGTTTCAAATGCAATGGTTTTTTGACCTTCTAAACGATAAGGGTTAACCGAGTTTACCAGTGCAACGTCTCCCTCACCTGCCGCACGGACCATATTAAGCGCATCATCAAAGTTCCCTTCGATTTCTACAATCTCTGCTCCATACATTTTTGCCTGTGCAAGTTTACCAAGAGCGATTCTGCCTTCTGGAATAACAACAATTGTCCGCATTCCAGCACGCGCGCCGTATGCCGCCGCCGATGCAGATGTATTGCCTGTCGATGCACAAATTAGAACCTTTTTCCCTTCTTCTTTCGCTTTTGCGACTGCCATGACCATACCGCGATCTTTAAAAGAACCTGTTGGATTCGTCCCTTCCGTTTTTACGTAAAGGTTAATTCCCCATTGTTCGGATAAATTCTTCATATGAATGAGAGGAGTATTTCCTTCTTGCAACGTCAGCTCAGGCGTATTCTCCGTCACCGGTAACCATTCTTTATACTCTGCGATTAATCCATTCCATCTTTTCATCATTCTTCCCCCTCTACCCGGTAATGGCTCATTACGCCGATCACATTAGGTGTTTCATTCAATTCGTTTACAATATCAAGATGTTGTTGGCGCGAAATTTGATGTGTGATGAAGATAAGGTTTGCGTTCGCTTCTTTTTTGTCAGAATGCTGAACGACTGTCGCTAAACTCGCACCATGCTTGCTGTATATGGACGTCAAATTGGTCAGAACACCTATTTCGTCTTTCACAAGAATACGATGGAAGTAACGTGCGAATTTAGCACTGTCGCTTTTCACTTGTCGTTCATACTGTGGTGCGTGCAACCTTTTGCCATTTACACCTAAGAGTAAATTTCGGCACGCTGCGATAATATCTCCTGTTACAGAAGTTGCAGTCGGCAAAGACCCTGCGCCAGGTCCGTAAAACATCGTCTCTCCAACCGCGTCCCCGTATACATATACCGCATTGAATTCATTGTTTACCGATGCCAAGGGATGAGAATTCGGGAAAAATACGGGTTCAACCGCTATTTCAACACCATCTTCATTCTTTTTGGCTGATCCCGCCAGTTTAACTGTATAGCCAAACTGCTCCGCGAGTTCTAAATCGCCTTCTCTGATTTCCTTCAGCCCTCGGACAAATACATCTTCCAGCCGGACATCTGTGGAGAATGACAGCGACGCCAAAATGACCATTTTACGCGCCGCATCAATTCCATCTACATCCGCTGATGGATCCGCTTCTGCAAAACCAAGTGCCGTCGCCTCTGCCAATGCATCTTCATACGACATTTTTTCATGCTTCATTTTCGTCAATATGAAGTTTGTAGTCCCGTTCACAATACCCGTCAATGCACGTATCCGATCTGATGCTAGCCCGTCCTCGAGAGTACGGATTAACGGAATCCCACCGCCGACACTTGCTTCGTAAAATAAGTCACACTTATTTTCATCAGCCAACTTCAATAATTCAAGTCCCGATTCAGCCATGACATCTTTGTTTGCCGTTACAACACCTTTTCCACCCCGGAGAGAGCGTTCAATCGCCTCTTTCGCTTCAAAGGTGCCGCCCATCACTTCAACTATTATATCAATAGAGGGATCACCGATTACTTCATCCAGATCTGAAGTAAATACATCTGAAGAGAGCATCGTATCCCTTTCTTTAAATAAGTTTTTCACGAGAACTTTCTTAATTTTCACAGTTACGCCGAGTTTATGTTGCAAGTCTTTTTGATGCCCCAGCAAAATTTTAGCCACTCCGCTCCCTACAACTCCGAATCCTAATAGTCCAATGTTAATTTCATTTTTCATTTGACGATTCCCCTAACTGTATGTACACTATGAAAAAACAATTGTTCTTTGCATAAGGACATTATAGTGAAATATTCGGACATTAACAACCCATTTATGATAAAGTCACTAAATTGATAGAATTAACCCATTATATAATAGATTGGATTTGATGAATATGAAAGTCTGTAAATTTGGTGGAACGTCAGTTGCGTCTGCCGACCAAATAAAAAAAGTCGCACAAATCGTTTCTGCTGATCCGTCCCGGAAAATCATTGTTGTCTCAGCACCGGGCAAACGCTTCAGCACAGATGAAAAAGTAACAGACTTACTTATTCAACTTGCTGAAAAGGCTCTTAAGGGAGAAGACACACAGAATGAATTGGCAGAAGTAGTAGAACGATACGAACAGATTGCCACTGGACTAGGTCTTTCAATGGAAATTATCTCTGTCATCGAAAATGACTTGCGGGAACGTCTAAATAACGATAAAAATGACACTAACCTATTTATGGATTGCTTGAAAGCATCAGGAGAAGATAACAATGCGAAGCTGATTGCAGCCTATTTTGCACATATTGGATTGGATGCACACTATGTTTGTCCAAAAGAGGCCGGTCTACTTGTGAACGAACGGCCTGAGCGGGTACGTGCGCTGCCCGAAGGCGATGATCGTCTAGTACAATTACGAGATAAACCAGGCATTATTGTTTTCCCAGGCTTTTTTGGCTACACAAAAGAAGGCACACTTCGTACTTTCAACAGAGGCGGGTCGGATATTACAGGGTCCTTATTAGCGGCCGCGACACAAGCCGAGCTGTATGAAAATTTTACGGACGTCGATTCAGTCTTTGCAGCCAACCCAAACGTCGTAGATAACCCTGTCGGCATCGAAAAAATGACCTACCGTGAAATGCGGGAATTGGCCTATGCTGGATTCTCTGTTTTCCACGATGAAGCGCTTATGCCCGCATTCAGCCGCTCCGTTCCTGTATGCATTAAAAACACCAATAATCCAGAAGCTCCCGGTACACTTATTGTCAATGAGAGAAACTACTTTGCGAAGCCAGTCATCGGCATTGCTGCAGACAGTGGATTCTCAACACTCTTCGTTGATAAGTATTTAATGAACCAAGAGATTGGTTTCGGACGGAAGTTACTGCAAATTCTAGAGGAAGAAGAAATTCCGTTTGAACATACGCCATCGGGTATCGACAACTTGTCGGTCATCATTCGTAGTAAATTTCTCAACGCGGCTAAAGAAGAGCGGATTGTACGTCGAGTGAAGGAGGAACTGAAAGCAGATCATGTACATATGCATTCCAATTACTCTATGATCGTCCTCGTGGGAGAAGGAATGCGACATTCCACTGGACTTGCTGCCCGTGCCGCCTCCGCAATCGCACGTACAGGTGCCAGTATTCAAATGATCAACCAAGGTTCTTCTGAAGTCAGCCTTGTCTTTGGCGTTCATAAAGCAGACGAGACGAAGATATTAAAAGAACTGTATGCTGAATTTTTTCTGAAGTCTGCTATATTGTCAATTTAATGGCGGGCGCATCATCTATATTAGATGATGCGCTATTTTTTTAACATTGATATGGATATTTTTAACAATGGAGCTTGTAAGATTATAAAAGCGAAAGAAACCCGAAGTCTAGTCAAAAAAAAACAGCCTATGTAAAAGGCTGCTTCGTTACAATATTGTTCATTTCTTCAAAAGTGCTGTCTGCTCAAGTGCATGACCGATTCGTTCTATAATTGTCTCCACTTCTAGTGGATTAGCAACAAGGTCATAATCATTAATATCAAGGCGCAACACGGGACAAGCGTTGAACGAATTTATCCAATTCTCGTAACGCCCGTACATTTCCTCCCAGTATGCAATTGGCGTCTGCTGTTCCATTTGGCGTCCTCGCTCTTTGACTCGCGCAATAATGCCATCCAATGGCCCTTCCAGGTAAATGAGCAAATCAGGGTGTGGGAAGTAAGGCGTCATGACCATCGCTTCAAACAAATTGGTGTACGTATCATAATCGACTGGATTCATCGTCCCTTTTTCCATATGCATCTTCGCAAAAATTCCTGTATCTTCATAAATTGAACGGTCTTGGATAAAGCCACCACCGTATTCAAAAATCCGTTTCTGCTCTTTAAAACGTTCTGCCAAGAAATAAATTTGTAGATGGAAGCTCCACTTTTCAAAGTCATTGTAAAAAAGGTCGAGATATGGATTCTGATCGACATTTTCAAATGATGTTCTGAATTTGAGCGCTTCTGCAAGTGCCTGTGTCATTGTAGATTTTCCAACGCCGACTGTCCCTGCGATTGTTATAACAGCGTTTTGAGGGATGCCGTACTTTTCACGTAAGTTCATTCAATTTGTCTCCTTTTTGTATCGTTGCATCAACAGTGTCTAGTATGAATTGTAAATCCTTTTCGTTATTAACGAAATCTAGATGATCCCCATTGAACCTAAGAACGGGAATTTCAGGATGCGCTATTTCAAAGTATGTGATAAACGCTTCGTAATCTTCTGCGAGCTGCTGTAAATAGGCAGGATCCATATTTTTCTCAAAATCTCGACCACGCAGTGAAATCCGTTTCATCAGTGTATCTAGACTCGCATGTAAATAAACGATGATGTTAGGAATAGGCATGTCCTTCGTCAAAATCATATAAATTTCCTCGTACTTCACATACTCTTCAGGACTTAGTGTTCTTTTCGCAAAAATTAAGTTTTTAAAAATATGATAATCCGCAACAACCGGCTTCTGTTCAATCAATAGTTCTTTATTTGTATCACTGAGCTGTTTGTATCGATTACATAGAAAAAACATTTCAGTCTGGAAACTCCATTCCTCGATGTTATCGTAAAATTTATTTAAAAATGGATTTTCATCCACAATTTCTTTTAGTTGATGAAATTGTTGCGTATCAGTGATGGCTTTGGAAAGTGATGTTTTCCCAACCCCAATCGGGCCTTCGACCGCTATGAACGGAACAGACATCAGAAGTCCTCCTTACGTCGTAATTAAGTAATGCTCTTCATTTTATCACACGACTGAAATGAAATATAGATTGCACAATTATCTTAATTGCCCAACAAAATTATTCCACGTGGAACAATTGAAATGCGAAAGCGGCCGCTTAGATGCGACAGGCATAAGACGGAACAGTGAAGCGGCGCTTTTTGCAGCGCAGCCGTGCCGACTTATGACCTGAGTATCTGGCTGCTGTAGCTAGACAATCGAAAAGCGCAAGCGACTGTTTAGAAAGCCAACCTACATTCACCTATAAAATGCTACAATGTTTGCAAGGAGAGATGACTTTGACTACCTTTAAAAAAGACCAGCTATACATGCAGATGGCAATTGACGAAGCGATGAAAGCACAAGCGCTTGGTGAAGTGCCTATCGGCGCAATCATCGTTCATGACGACAAAGTGATTGCACGGGCACATAATTTACGGGAAACCACCCAAAACGCCGTCACGCACGCGGAGTTGTCCGCCATTCAGGATGCATGTAGCGAAATCGGCAGTTGGCGGCTTGAAGATACAACGTTGTACGTGACACTCGAGCCATGCCCAATGTGTGCAGGTGCGATTTTGCAGTCCCGAATCCCGCGCGTTGTCTACGGTGCCCGTGATTCGAAAGGTGGCTGCGTTGACTCGTTGTATCGCTTATTGAACGACCCTCGATTTAATCATGAATGTGATGTGGTTGAAGGCGTGCTGGCGGACGAGTGTGGGGAGATGTTGACGGCATTTTTCAGGGCGATTCGTGAACGGAAAAAGAGATTGAAAAAAGAAATCGTGCAGGACGTCGAATGACGCCTTGCACGATTTCTTTTTTTTACAAGGTAATGACTTCTTTCCCGCCCATATAGGGACGTAGAACTTCGGGAATAACGACAGAACCGTCTTCTTGTTGATAGTTTTCAAGAATGGCCGCCACAGTCCGTCCTATTGCCAGCCCACTACCATTCAATGTGTGAACATATTCGGGTTTCGCACCCACTTCGCGGCGGAAACGAATATTTGCACGACGCGCTTGGAAATCTTCAAAGTTAGAACAAGATGAGATTTCACGGTACAAGTTTTGTGTAGGAATCCATACTTCTAAGTCATACTTTTTAGCAGCTGTAAACCCTAGATCGGCTGTACACATTTTCAAGGCACGATACGGCAATTTCAACAATTGTAATACTTTTTCTGCGTGCCCCGTCAGCTTTTCAAGTTCATCATAAGAATCTTCCGGTTTCACAAAACGAACAAGCTCGACCTTGTTGAACTGATGCTGACGGATTAAACCGCGTGTATCCCGACCAGCTGATCCCGCTTCTGAACGGAAATTTGTGCTGTATGCAGCAAATGCGACTGGTAATTGCGCTGCATTTAGAATTTCATCACGGTGGAAGTTCGTGACAGGTACTTCAGAAGTGGGAATGAGGAAGTAATCCTCTTCATTGACCAAAAACGCGTCTTCTTCAAATTTGGGTAGCTGTCCAGTACCCGTTAAGCTTGTACGGTTTACCAAATAAGGAGGTAGCATTTCTTCATAACCATGTTCTTCGATATGGAGGTCAAGCATGAAGTTAATCAATGCGCGCTCTAGACGCGCTCCCAACCCACGATAGAAAACGAAACGGCTTCCCGTTACTTTTGCAGCACGTTCAAAGTCGAGAAGATTTAAATCCGTTCCTAGTTCCCAGTGGGGCTTCGGCTCGAATTTGAAGTCAGGTTTTTCACCCCACGTACGCACTTCTACGTTATCGTCTTCGCTATCGCCGACAGGTACGCTGTCATGCGGGATATTAGGAATACGCATCATGATGTAATCCAATTCTTCTTCCACCACATGTAGTTCTTCATCGAGTTTTTTGATTTCATCCCCGACTTCACGCGTCCGCTTAATAACATCATCTGCATTTTCTTTATTGCGCTTCATTTCAGCTACCTTTTTAGATACTTCATTGCGCTCTGCTTTCAAAGTTTCAACGTTTGCAATCAGTTTTCTACGTTTTTCATCGAGATCTTGAAATTTATCAAGTTGGGAAATATCTTCCCCGCGTTTAGATAGCTTCTCTTTCACTTCGTCGAAATTTGCTCGTACTTTTTTAATATCTAACATGGCTATTTCCTCCTTTTTTTTTCAGACGAGGATGGTAGGTAGGTGACGAAAACAGCGTGTTCACCTGGAGTCTTGGAGCCAGACAACAAAAAAAAGCCCTCGAATCCCTATAAAAGGGACGAGAACTACCCGCGTTACCACCCAAATTGACTGGACAAAAGTCCAATCCACTCCATTGAAATAACGGCTCAATTGCCGGCTCAGGCCTACTAAATGGTTCAGCCCAGCTACTCAGGGACGGATTCACAAGTGTCTATACCGGCTTGCACCAACCGCCGGCTCTCTGCAAAAGAACATTCTTGTTATTAATTCCCATCATCGTCTCGTGTTTGAAATTATAACAACTTTACTACATGGCTGATTTTTTGGCAAGTCATTCAGATTAGGATGTATTCACTGTCTTCTTTAATCACACAAGGAATAATGCAACTTGCTCAAAATAGCTGGTTTCATGGGGGACAAAATCATTCAGACTGATTACTACCGACGTCCCGTCATGGATATTACTGCAGTTCACTGCCGTGACTTCTGACAAAAATAGTTGAATCAAGGCTCGCCTCTCCACGACATGGATACTTTCAACTTCTTCCAATTGCAAAGAAAAATCGCTTGCCCTCAAGGTGGATTTATACAGAAAGATGTTCGTAAACTCATGATCAATAAAGTTTGACAGTTCGATGCGATCTTGAACGACGCCTTTTGAATGCAGCTTCGATAACTCAACATCAATGCCCAGTTCCTCTTCCACTTCCCGGACACCGTCTGCCACTGTTTCAGTTGAAAGGATATGCCCCGCGGCAGTAATGTCAAACAAACCAGGAAAATCCTTTTTCACGTTACTCCTTTTTTGAATATAAACAAACTTTTCGTCCAGTAGCCAGCAATGGAACGTTTCATGCCATAAACCATCGCGATGAACATTATCTCTAATTTCATCTCTCAAGTAGATATAGTTTTCATCAAAAACTTTTAAGCGTTCCATTCTAATCATTCCTTTCAAGTATAACGAGACCATCCTCTTTTAACGAAGGTGGCTATTACAACGACCCTATCTCAACTACTCTCTAGATACATTTGTAACCTGTAATAAGATGATTTTCTCTTTATTCACTAATTGAATCGTGTAGTTGTCGCTTTTAAGCGTATCCTTAATTTCTTTTGATGCTAAATACGTCTGAAGGGCTGCCTCAATTTCTAAAATAATTTGTTCGTCTGAATTTTCTGGTAATGCTGTTTTAATCCAAATATCTGTCATGCCGTCTTTTACCTTATAGCTGATTCCCGTCACATTGTAAATGGACTTGCCGGCTAATGCTGCATGAATATTGCTTGCAATATATGACCAGCGATTATCTTGGCTACGATGTGCTGCATTGTAATAACGTAATTTAACATCCTTAATGTCTAATTCATCTTCATCAATTTCCTCGATAACGAAGTTTTGGATTGCCTCCGCTTCCTTCACATGATCTGGCATATCGATTTCAATTGTGTATGAAGAAAATTCTTCTGTAGTGCCGTATGTAACTTGTTCAGCCAATTCGGGGTAACCGTAAGTTACGAATGCATCGCGAATAACAGCACCTACATTGTCCATTAGCTGACTCATTTTATGATGTTTTTCCGGTAACTCTTCACTACCTTTAATTTGAGTAATGTTTAATTGATATTGATCGATGCCTAGGTCATATAAAACCTGCTCAAGTTGAGGTACCAGCACTTTCTTCATTGTTACCAGACTGTCTTCACCTTTCATCAATACGATTTCAATTGTATAAGGATTTGGCCTTGAACCAACGGATGATGCCTCATACCCCGATCGTTCAAGAATCTCCATAATCTTTGAATGGAGCGAATCGACAGCTGAAGTGTCGCCCACCGGGATTTGAAGGGGTAAGATTTTCGCTGCCAAAGAGGCCATTGTTGAGGAATACAATGGTGAACTTGCCAATAATAATAGAAGAGCGACGGCCACTGAAAGCAAAATCTTTTTTTTGGATGGTTTTTTCTTTATAGCCATTTTACTCTCGAGCAAAATACGCTTTCGCAGTTGTTCTTGATACTCTGGCTTCATACGAAGGTTTTGATTTAGTTTATCAAAAGAGTTATTTAGCTCATCATCGAATGAGTGCTTCATAGTCATATCCCCCTTCTATCAGCTTGGATTTTAATTCCTGTAAACCTCGTTGTAATGTGCTTTTCACTTTACTATTTGACCAACCCAAAATTTCAGCCGTTTCTTTCGTCGAAAACTCTTTTAGCTTACGCAGAACGATCACTTGCCTGTAAGACGGTTTCAATTTTTGTAAGGCATGAGTCAAGACTACTTCCTGTTCGTCCATTTCCATCAATTCATGCGGTAAAGGTGCTAAATCACGATCATTCAATGATAGATCCAAATAGTGTCGCAACGGATTCTTTTTACGCAAGTAATCTTTCGTGGTATTTTGAGCAATGCTAAATAACCATGTTTTCACACTCGATTGATGTAAAAAAGTTGAATGCTTTCGATAAGCTTTCATAAATGTTTCCTGTGTTAAATCTTCCGCGTGCTGATAGTCTTTCACCATCATCAAGATGTATGTAAATATAGCTTCACCATAATCGTCATACCATAATGCTACAGTTTCTTGGATATTCACGGATTTCCATCTCCCCTCTTCCTACTAGATATGTGGAAAAACTTATTCTAAGAAATTCTTTAACTCAACTTATATACTTAGACGCAAGTAATAAAATTCGGTCGCAAAAAGGCTCTTAAAAATAAAAAAAGAAGAGGATAATATGCTCGTATACTGAACATATTATCCTCTTCAATTTATAATACAGTTTTATTTATTACCAACCGCGCTCAGACATACGCTCTTCTGCTTGAAGCGTACCAATTTCCAAACCTTTCATCGGTTCGCCGATGTCTTTGGATAGTTCACCAATCAGTTTGTAGTCTTTAAAGTTTTCAGTTGCTTTTACAATGGCACGTGCAAATTTCTCAGGGTTCTCTGACTTAAAGATACCCGAACCTACGAATACGCCGTCTGCGCCAAGCTCCATCATGAGTGCAGCATCCGCTGGTGTCGCCACACCACCAGCAGCATAGTTTATCACGGGAAGACGTCCGTGCTTTTTAATCGCAAGTAGAATTTCATATGGTGCACCAAGATTGCGAGCTTCCGTCATAACTTCATCTTCGTTCATATGAACGAGTCTCGTCACTTGTGCATGGACCATACGAAGGTGACGTACTGCCTCAACGATATTTCCTGTTCCCGGTTCGCCTTTCGTACGAAGCATTTTAGCGCCTTCTCCAAGTCGCCGTGCTGCTTCTCCTAAATCACGTGCTCCGCAGACGAATGGTACGTTGTAAGCATTCTTCAACAAGTGGAATTCTTCATCGGCTGGCGTAAGTACTTCACTTTCGTCAATGTAATCAACACCCAATGCTTCAAGAACACGTGCTTCTGAAATATGTCCGATACGCGCCTTCGCCATGACTGGAATCGAAACAGCGCCTTGTACGTCCGTGATGATGCGTGGATCCGCCATGCGCGCAACACCGCCCGCTTTTCTAATATCGGAAGGGACACGTTCAAGTGCCATTACTGCGATTGCACCCGCCGCCTCTGCTATTTTTGCCTGCTCTGCATTAATGACATCCATTATGACGCCGCCATATTTAAAGTTCATGTTCATTTCCCCTTTTTTTATTGTCGCCTCTTAACAGGCGCAACTTCTTTTCTTATTGTTCAGTATAATGTAATATGACCTTATTGAAACCCCCAGTCTCAAACAAATTAGAGGGGTCAGTTGGAGTGATTGTTGTGGAAATGTTATTAATCAAATTAGAGAAAAGTATGGAAACCCCGTTATATGAGCAAATTTATAATCAGATTCGACAGGACATAACAGATGGTAAATTACCGGTCGGTATGAAACTTCCTTCCAAACGTAAGCTTGGTGATTTTCTATCTGTAAGTCAGACAACGATTGAACTTGCCTATGCACAGCTCGCAGCGGAAGGGTTTATTTCATCAAAACCTCGAAAAGGCTTTTATGTACAGGAAATTGAAGAGCTTGCTTACGTCCAACCGGTTGAACCTTCAGAGGAAGCACTTGCCAAGAAGATTGAAGATGTAACTTTTGACTTCTCTCCGGGTAAAATCGACACGGGGTCATTCCCTTTTTCACAGTGGAGGAAGTACGCAAAAGATGTTATCGATGAATCGTCCAGTGATCTCCTTCTTCTTGGGCACCCTCACGGAGATTTGGAGCTTCGACAAGAGATTGCACGCTATTTGTATCATTCGCGCGGTGTTGACTGCACTGCAGCGCAAATCATCATCGGATCCGGGACAGAACAGCTCATGCCGCTTGTTATTCGGATCCTTGGGACAGAAGCGACGTACGCAATTGAAGATCCCGGCTATCCGTTGACTCACCATGTTTTTTTCCACAACTACCGAGAAGCAATTCCAATTGCAGTCGATGAAGAAGGGATGGATGTAGGGTCCCTACAGGACTCAGGAGCGTCCATAGCATATGTCACTCCCTCACATCAATTCCCTACAGGTATTATCCTCTCAGCGGCACGTAGGACAGCCTTGCTGAACTGGGCTTCATCGGATGACAACCATTTTATTATTGAAGATGATTATGACAGTGAGTTCCGATATACGGGACGACCAATCCCTTCTTTGCAAGGTATGGATAAAGGCGGCAACGTCATCTATTTGAGCACGTTTTCAAAATCACTGATGCCATCTCTGCGGATAGCATATATGGTGCTACCCCCACTGTTACTCAATCGATATGAAAAAGCATTTATCCACTACTCGGCTACAGTACCGCGGCTTGATCAGCATATCCTCGCCCGTTTCATGGCTGGTGGACACTTTTCACGCCATCTGAACCGGATGCGCAAAATATACAGACGTAAACTTTCAGGATTAACGGAAGCGCTCCTTCCCTACGCTCCTTACGTTTCATTTTCAGGCGATGAAGCAGGCATGCATATCATCCTTACCGTTCATATGTCCAAAGATGAAAAGGCTTTATCAGAAATAGCCCTAGAAAATAGGATCCGGGTGTATGGTTTAAATGACTACAGGACAGCACCAGTGGCAGGTGAGCCATCCTTTCTCCTCGGATTCGGTGGTCTTTCAACGGATGCCATCAAACTAGGAATCGAAAACCTCATGCGTGCATGGTCCATTAAAAAAGGCGAGGAATCCAATTAAGGATTCCCCGCCTAATCTTTTATTTAAATAAACCTTTTATAAATCCGATTGCACCATCCCATATACTTACAAAGAAATCGCCAATCGCACTCATTGTAAGCGAGAACCAGCCGGCCTTCTCAACAGCTTCTTTCGTTACAACTTCAGCTGCTGGATTTTCAGAATCTATGAAACCGTAATCAGTGCCTTCTGTTTTCACGAGATTCACATGACCGACAACTGTTCCTTTTTTGATTGGTGCTTGGAGTGCACCGTCCTTCATTTTGGACTCATCGATTACCAATTCAGGTACAAACAAATCTTTTTCACTTGTTTTCACCATCATGCTGATGGGTTCCTTTACCTCGATGGCAACGGTCTTTTCTTTCCCTTTGATGACGTCAAGTGTTTTTGCATCTTTGAATTGATAGCCTGCAGGAACAAATTCCACTTCAGAGAATTGGCCAAAACCGTAATCGAACAGCGCACGCGTCGCATCGAATCTTGCTTTGTACGAACCTTCTCCCTTTGCATCCACCGCTTTCATAACAACTGCAATCACTCGTTTACCGTCACGTGTTGCCGTACCAGTGAAATTGTGACCTGCAAAGTCGGTCGTACCTGTCTTCAAACCATCGACGCCTTCATATTCATAGACAAACCCTGGAAGCATGAAGTTCCAGTTGTCCATTTTAGTTGCATCGGACGTACCTTCACGGAATACTTTCGAATTGATTTTCGTCGTCTCCAACACTTTTGGGTAGTCTTTTAGCAGTTGATAGGCAAGCTTTGCAACCGACTTTGCGGGCATAACGTTTTCATCCTCTTTGCCCGTCCCTTGCGGATGCATCCCTTGAAGGTCTTTATTATTTAAGCCTGTCGAATTGACAAATTTATAATCTTTCAAACCCATTTCTTCAGCTTTTGCATTCATCAGCTTCAGAAATTCAGTTTCTGTTCCCGCAATCGTTTCAGCAATTGCAATTGTTGCTGCATTCGCGGAATAAATCGCTAACGCTTCATACAGCTCTCGAATTGTATATGTACCGTCTCTCCGCAACGGTACATTACTGAGACGGAGGTCCTGTGAAACGGCATATGTATAATCGTTCACTTTGTATTCCTGATCCCAACTTATTGTACCTTCCTTGATTGCTTCAAAAAGAATATACTCAGTCATCATCTTTGTCATACTTGCAATACCAAGTGGCGTATCTGCATTTTCTTCATAAAGTATTTTACCACTTTCCGCATCAATTAGAATTGCGCCGTCGACATAAATGCCAAGTGCTGATTCTGCCTGAGCTGGAGCTGTACCGAGTGTCGTTAGTAGCAGTAGCGGCATTAACATGAATGCCACCAATTGTCTCATTTTTCGTTTCACCGTAATACCTCCGTCGTTGCTATTTCCCCAAAACCATTTTATCATATTTATGCTACTCCATGGGAACTAAACCGAAAAAGCACCTTTCCGCTCATATGTAGACGCAGGAGAGGTGCTGAAGTTCCTTCATTTGTACTCAAAACTCAAAGTGAATAGTTTGGAGCTTCTTTTGTTATTTGTACTTGGTGTGGATGGCTTTCACGTAAGCCTGCACCCGTCATACGGATAAACTGTGCTTTTTCACGCAAATCACGCAAATCTTTTGTACCGCAATAACCCATGCCTGCACGAATTCCACCAACTAACTGATGAATTGTATCTGAAAGCGAACCCTTATAAGGCATACGTCCTTCGATTCCTTCCGGTACAAGTTTTTTCGCATCATCTTGGAAGTATCGGTCTTTTGATCCCTTTTCCATCGCGGCGATCGAACCCATTCCACGGTACACTTTAAAACGGCGTCCTTGGAATATTTCAGTGTCTCCCGGACTTTCTGTCGTACCGGCAAGAAGACTTCCAAGCATAACAGCATGTCCTCCTGCTGCTAGTGCTTTAACGATATCGCCTGAATACTTAATCCCGCCATCAGCAATAATCGTCTTTCCTTGCCTCCGTGCTTCTGAAGCACATTCATAGATGGCTGTGATTTGTGGAACTCCGACACCGGCAACAACACGTGTCGTACAAATCGACCCTGGGCCAATACCTACTTTTACAACATCAGCGCCTGCTTCATAGAGCGCGCGTGTAGCTTCCACTGTTGCAACGTTTCCAGCGATAATATCAAGTTCCGGGAACTCTAACCTAATCTGAGCAACTACATCCAGAACACCTTTCGAATGTCCGTGTGCTGTATCAATAACGATTACGTCAACTTCAGCATTCACAAGTTTTTCAACACGTTGCATTGTGTCAGTCGTAACGCCAACTGCAGCACCTACCAGAAGCCTACCCTGCTTGTCTTTCGCTGCATTTGGGAATTCAATTACTTTTTCAATATCCTTAATCGTAATCAAACCTTTGAGGATACCATTTTCATCAACAATCGGAAGCTTTTCAATTTTGTATTTTTGCAATATCTTTTCAGCATCTTCCAATGTAGTACCTACAGGAGCCGTCACAAGATTCTCTTTCGTCATTACATCATCAATGACAAGTGAGTAGTCTTGGATAAAACGTAGATCGCGGTTTGTCAGTATGCCGACAAGCTTTAATTCTTCGGTATTGTTTACAATCGGAACCCCAGAAATACGATATTTGCTCATGAGATGTTCAGCGTCGAAAACCTGGTGTTCAGGTGACAGGAAAAATGGATTTGTAATTACACCATTTTCAGATCGTTTTACCGTGACTACCTGTTCAGCCTGTTCTTCAATGCTCATGTTTTTATGAATGATGCCAAGTCCGCCTTGACGGGCCATGGAAATTGCCATCTTAGACTCCGTTACTGTATCCATTCCCGCACTGATAACTGGAATATTTAACTTTACTTTATCGGTTAGACTAACGGAAAGTGATACATCTTTGGGCAATACGTCTGAAGGTCCCGGTATTAGCAACACATCGTCGAATGTCAGCCCTTCACGTGCAAATTTTGTTTCCCACATACCAACAAACCTCCTATTAGTTTCAATTGAATATTATTAAAATGTTATCAGCGGTCGCAATGACTGTCAAGGTAGTGGTGATAAGTAAAAGTATTGCTATTATTCGCTAAATAATTTTTGCAATGGACTTCTTCATTTTTAGCGGTGAAGTTTGCGGTGCAAACCTTTCCACTACATTCCCCTCACTGTCAATAAGAAACTTCGTAAAATTCCACTTGATACCCTCTGATAACAATCCCTTTTTTTGAGAAGTCAAAAATGTAAATAGTGGTTCAGCATGTTCACCCTTCACATCTATCTTAGCAAACATTGGAAAGTTTACCCCAAAGTTGATTTCACAAAACTCCATCGTCTTCTCGATATCATCGAATTCTTGATCATTGAAGTTATCCGATGGAAAGCCAAGTATGACGAGACCTTGGTCTTTGTTTTCCTCATATATCTCTTGTAACTCTTTGAACTGATTGGCAAACCCACATTTGCTCGCTGTGTTTACAATAATTAAAGGTTTTCCTCTAAAGTCTTCCAACGCTTGAATTTCACCATTCGTTTTTTTCACTGAAAAGTTATAGACTGAATCCATAGATTCATACCCCCTTTTTGGATTGTGTTTAAAGAGTAAGCTGAACTAGACATAATTACAAGGATTCAGGATTGAGAAGTTATGTAAAACAGATACTCAATTTATTAAGTCTACGGTACAGTATGTCTAGTACGATATTTCAACTGGTTTATAGAATTTGTTTACCAGAACTAACTATGATCTATTTCACTTTCATTAGGATTATAAACTGACGATCTTATATAAACATAAAAAAACCATTATCCGAAGGCAGTGACTTTACTTTGAGACCGGCGTCGTCCGGTTCTCACGTATCTCATAGGCTTCAATCCTCCTACCTTCGCTTCCTCGAACTCTACTGTCCCTCGCCTATCTCGCATTCCATTGAATTAGTTCAATATAACCTTCGGTTAAGATCTATATAAACATAAAAAAAAGCCACTGCCCGAAGGCAATGACTTTACTTTGAGACCGGCGACGTCCTACTCTCACAGGGGGAAACCCCCAACTACCATCGGCGCTGAAGAGCTTAACTTCCG
>NZ_JBXCJE010000022.1:0-26139 GCF_056786535.1 Sporosarcina sp. Y352 | reverse complement strand
CCCACGCACCCGTACGTCCTACCCTGGCTACTGATATATTAAATCCTATAAAAATAAGGTCAACCAGTAAAAACTGGTTAACCTTATAATACGAAGCACCCGTTAGTTTAAGTACGATACTTCACAATCCTTTTTACACCTCGATAAACTTAATCCCTTAAATGAGTTGTCCATGCAAAAAGACGCTTTCTTATTAAATAAAAGCGTCCGATTGTGGAAAATCTTTTTCTATTGAACAGTATCCTTGTACTGCGCAGCTGGAAAGTTGTTCTTCCTAAAGATAAGCGCCCTACAGAGCAAAAAGAGATAGTGGGTTAATCCTTTACTTCTTCCTTGCATATTTCACTAACTAGTTTTCTTTATTTTCCGGTCCAAGCCTTTTACAATTTTCATATTGAGGCTTTGAATTCCTTTATTTTTTGCATTAAACCCTAATAAACTTTTCAGAGGTAACTAATTATTATGTCGTTTGTTAACTTCAATCGTAATGAACTCCGGCAAATAGCTGGGAGCACATCCTTTTGCTACTATTTCATCTTTGTAAAGACCCGTTTTCTCACCAAGTTTAATACAACGTGCACGATTATTTTCATCATAAACGCCTATCCAGCTTGCGGTGAAATTCATAGCCCATTGAACTTCCGGTTCTTCCTGCGTAATATTAGCTTCTATTGCAGATAGCAAGTCTGCGGTGTTATCAGGCGGTGTTTGTCCAGTCCATCTCAATCGCCCTTGATAATACCAGAAAGCTCGCCTTTGAAGAGCAGAAGGACTATTTTCCCATGACTCCATCAATGCAATTTTCTTCTTGTCTTTTGTGAGCTGATTGGCCATTAACCAATCCATTAAGTTATTTCGCTCATCAAAAGTGTGAGTCTGCATATCCTTATCAAGCTTATTTAGCACATCTTGTGAAAGAAGTTTTTTGTCCATAATTAAGATTGCTAATAGTCTGGGCAAAAACTCTTCGGTTGACCAAAGTTCCATAGCTAGTTCGTGATCTTTTTTAATGTCCTTCGCGATTTTTCGTAAGTCGCCTAGCTTAGTTTTACTATTGATCTGAGGGAGAATGTTTTCTGCTTTTGAAGAGCGTTTTATTTCTGCACCTTTATTTTCATTCATTTTATACAACTCCTTTATTAAAGCACTGTTTCATAATATGTCCTTGACAGGATATATCAAGAACTTAATTTCGTTATAAGTCTCATTGCAGTGGTGTGCCTCCAAAGTTTACCTTTTTTAATATTGTAGCATATATCGTATTAAAGCTTTCTCCACCTATAATAGAAGAGCAACCATCTTTAATACAATAATAATATTTAATTCCTTTTAACTGGATACGAAAAGAGCATTCCTTTTTAAAGAAACGCACCCGTTAGCCATACATGTAGCGTAAAATCAGCGCTACACCACAGAGGATGAAAATGTGTACAGAACGGGTATTGGATACTACGGCTGGCGAAGAAGGTCGATGAACTATGGTGCCATAGAGACCATCCGTTAGTCTGACTCCAACGACCACGGTGCATCACAGTCTGTCGCATCCAATACGGGTAGCACTTATAGGGGATTATTCCTACTCTGGTTACTGCATCAGCCTTGCCTATACTTTCGGAAGGATGGAGCTGATTCTTGATTTACCTATCCATTCAATATTATCCCTCTCAATGCTCAATCTTTATTAAAAATACTTTTTCCGAGCTTTTTTTTATAGATTTTGAGCGTTTTTTAATTTTCATGGGAGTTTAATAAGAACAGAGACACTTATAAAACGATCGCGCCCGGTTGTCGAAGATTACTATTCAACTAAAACTTTCGTTACATTAAGTTCATAATTTCAATCTCTAGCTGTTAAATTCAATTCGCATATTTTGCCTACCTATTAATCATAATTATAAATACCAGTACTACGATTAATAATGCTATGATTACTGACAGCCATCCAATCTTCAATCTACTTAATAAACGATCAATAATAAAGAATAAGATAGCAGAACCAAGACCAAAAACTTGTAATACTGCTCCGCAGCAACAATGAATTAAGAAGGAGGTAATTTCACGAGTAAAAGCTCTATTAGAAACCTTCCTACTAAGCCAGTCACTAAACAAGGAAGCAATAACACCGTACGTAATTACAAACATAAGGTTTAAATAGTATAAATTTAAATATAAATTAAGAAATCGGTTCACTTCAATGCCACCAAGTACTGAATAGATAAGTGCAAATAACAAACTACTAAGAATAGCAGTTAATATTTTTCTCTTTATAATAACTGCAATTTCCCACTCTCTCAATTTTTTGGTAATAAACTTAAATTTCATGAAATTCATGAGGCAAATACCTGAAAATATGTTAGCTTATACTATACTGCCTCGATATTTAAGTACATTTTTCACAATATCACTTAAAAATTTCAACATTAATACCCGCATTTCTTTTTAAGAGATTATTAAAGAATGGCCCTATTGTCTGTTCAAGAATTTCTTAATGGATTTTCCCTGTTCAGCCAATTTTCTTTTGTCAAATTCATATTGATAGAATCTATCCATTCTCCTTCAAATTCTAGATCGTTTTCATCAATACTATCTATAACAAAGCCAACCTTTTCATAAACATACTTAGCCCTTGGATTGAAGTCAAAAACACTTAAAGTAAGTTCGTTAAGTGTAGTATTTTTAAATAGATAATCAATTATGAGTTGAGTTGCTTCAGTTCCTAATCCACGATTTCTTCCCCTTGGTCCAATAAGTATCCTAAAATTCATACTATGATTTTTTTCATCATATAAATTGGCTACTACTTCTCCCACTAAGATACCTTGGGATTGGTCAACAATCGCCAGATCCAAGCGATCGGTTTGTTCATTCCTTGTATTGTACCAATGGAGAATTGATTCCTTATCAAAATCCGAACTGCTCCCTGTCAGTTTTATTACTTCAGAATCCTTTAAGCATTCCTCTATGTAAGGAAAATCTTCATCTATAAAAGGTCTGAGAACAACTTTCTCCCCCTTTATTAGGGGTTTATGACCTAAATATATCATTACACTCACACTCCATTATTTTCATTTAACATTTCCCCATATTATCAGTTATCTTCTTAAACCAACCTGCCCTGTTACTTCAATTAGAAAAAAGGCTTTACTCCTTCATGAAGTAAAGCACTCGTTAGTGAAAATTAATTAAATTTTCACGGTACAAACTTTATAGATGATATGACCATTAACTTCAGTTGTTTCTGTATAGACATCCGTTTGCAAATTGTTATAAATCGTCCAACGAGAAAAATGTTCTTTCGTTCATTTATATTGCCTCAATGTTCTAGGGTCTTACTCACCAACCATACCGTCCTTATCAGCATCGCGCATATAGGGGTATAACCAATGATCACTCGTTATTGGCATACTAAAACCTGCTGTTTTTGCTTCTTTAATCGTCACCTGTCCATTACCGTTTGTATCAACACTAGAAATATCACCGTTTGTGTTTGAACTCGTTGTATCAGAAGGCTCACTACCTGTTAAACCGAGCGATGCGTTTACTTCATCAGGGTTCACATTGTCAAATGTATCAACGATCTCGTTACCCATTAAAGTATAGGTATACTGATAACTCGAAGGAATCTGCGTTTCCGTATTCGGATATGTGATTATTGCTTCAAAATTAGTAGCTCCACCTGTGCTACGAATCACGTTTTCCATATAAGCTTGATCACCATGTCGGTTGAGCGTACTATCTTGTGGGGTAATATTATAAGCATTCGATACACCTCCGAGAGAATCCGCAATTATATGTCCTTCATCTAAAACGTCACTTTCGACGCCAGGAACCTTTGCCTCATCAGAATAGTATCTGCCAGACGATAATACAGGTTCATTGCTGTCATCTTGCATAATGACTTCGTCGGCAATGACACGTACTAGTTGCCCGTATTCATTAGTAAATGCCCAATATTCACGGTCCCCGTAACCAATGTCAACGACGACGTTAGGTTCACGATATCCAGACAAATCACCACCATCAACTTCAATAAGTTTATATCCTGTGAATAGTTCCTTATTCGGTTGGGTTGGTGTTTCCTCTACTACTGGTTCTTCAACAACCGTAGTGATAGATTCTTCTTTTACACTATTTTCATTTGTTTCAACTGCGTTTACTGCTTGTGGATCTGTTTCTACTTGTGAAATGGATGCTTCTTCTAAGTTGGTACAACCAACCATAAAGATGGTCGTTAACAGTAAGATTAAATAGTTCATTTTCTTTTTCATTTTAGGACTCTCCTATTTCTGGAATTTCTTTAAATTTTAAGCTGTTCTTCAATACTTTCTTCTCCGATTCCAATATAAGTAACCTTTTTCTCAGGTATGTCCACACGATAGGTTACAATTCCACCCTCAGCAATCTCTTCTAAGAAGGCTAAGAAGGGAAGTGAGATGTTAGAGATTGCCTCAAGTACCTTATTTCTATTAAATTTATCTGAGATCACCAAGCTTACTTGGGAATCTGTTTTAAACTCCGCATGAACTCCTTTATATGTGGCTTGACCCGTAGCAACTTCTATTTCTTATTCATTTATGCCTCTTTGAGACAGTTCTTCTAAGAATTGCGAAAAGGTTATCTCGCCGTTACTTCTTCTACGGATTATCTCTTGAAACTCACTTTCTGTTATTTTGTCATTCATACATATACCTTCTATTAGAATTAATTCTTAAATCTCCTTCATCTCTATTCTAACCTCAGTGGTACTTCTTATTCTTGTAAAAATGGGACATACTCGTTTATTCAACAAACCTGAAAAAGAGTTACCTAAGAAAATCCTCGTTCTTTAACTAGAGCACTCGTCAGTTGAACAAGGTATCTCAATAAACTAGTTTCTTCGAAAGATAATACTGTTGATTATCTTTATTAGGATGTTCTTCTATTATACCAAATACTTCATAACCATATTTTTGATAGAAATTTGGTGCTTGAAAGCTAAATGTATCTAGTTGTATGCGTTTGCATCTATTTTCCCTTGCAATATCCTCTATATTATCTAATAACTGTTTTCCGTATCCTTTACCTCTTAGGGATTCATCAACCCATAAGAAATCAATATGTAAGTGATACCAAAAAATCGTTCCTGTAATGCCACCTAAAATTTTCTCCTCTTCATCTCTAAGGATAAAGCTAATGTTTTTGACTGGGTGTTTTACATCATCCGGTAGTTTAGAAAGATTGTGTTCAATTACCTTTTTACGAATAAAATCACTGTCTTCTTGATTCCATTGCTGAGTTATTTTCATAACTATCCCTCCATTTAAGTTTTTGAGTATATATTTTATAATAAAAAATGAACCTGAATTTATAAATAATCCATGTTTGCTTATTGATGTAACCTCCTGCTTTAGTGGAACAAAAAAAGAGCCGTCTAAGCAGCTCAACAATCTTCAAGTAAAGCACCCGTTAGTGGAATAACACCTTCAGCAAAACCTGAACTTATTGATCCCCATTTTATCTCTTCCTCTTCATTGTACCTGGTTTGCTTTTAACTTTAACTATACGTTGCACAATAAATCCAACTATTAAGCCGATAGCAAGAGGAAGTATTGCAATATTTGCATCAAAAATCAACCCATTTTCTAACGGTTCATTTAGATCAATTGAAAACCTAAGAAGAGATAAATTAAATTTATTTCCAATCCAATATAATAGAGCCATTGTCCCAACTGATGATAATAACGGAAACCATATAGTTCTCACAAAAAATCTCCTTTCAATACTTGTTATTGAACAAACCTACCCCGTTAGTAGAATACGCTCAACACTAGACAGGTATTACTCGATAAAATTTCTACAAAAGTACTTAGAGAATTGCATCAATTATTTTTTGATAAACAAAGGGCAAAATCGAACTTACGAGTAAACCTATTATGATTGAAGAAGTTACTAAAAGTCTACATTTTCGAAGCGATATTTCTTCCCTTTTATAGGCAATATTTAATACTTTAATCATGAAATAAACCGTTATAAAGATTATTATGGCTGAGAAGATACTAATTAAGATTAGCTCCATTTTAAAACTCCTTCATCGATTAAATTTTAAACTAATCCTTATTCAACTTAACTGCCTCGTTAGTGTGAGAAGGAATTCAAACGCTGAACGACGCTCCTTTTCTTATTGAACTAAAGCACCCGTTAGTTTAACAAGCACTATCGTAAAAACAACCTATTTAGTTTATCTTCCTTAAAAAAGCTATTAAAAGGTTGGTACTTTTTTGATTGTCAACAAATGTCCTTCTTGTAGTAAAAGTTGCTTCGGGTCAACAATTTGGTGCAATAATAAATTAGATTTTTTCTGTACCTTTAGTTCAATCCGATTTGAATTTATTAAATGAGCTATTTGTACAATACAAACCTTATAAGGTTCGGTGTGATGAAGAATATACTGTAGTAGTTCCCGCAACTCCCAAGCTTTTTCAATCCCATTATAGATTTCTACCTGAATCGGATAATCGAATCCTGGAATGTGTAATTCTGTCTCTGTAAAATCAAGTGAACTATTACCTAACCCCATCTTCTGGTCTGATGCAAAATAATAATAATTCGTCATTTTATCCCCCCCTTTGTTAGTATACATTTCTCAACAATCTTCTTAGACTTTCTTCAACACCTTTTAGCTCAAAAAGAAAAGCTACCCTTCAAGACAACCCTTGTTAAATTAAAGCACCCGTTAGTTGAATACTGAATCTATTTTCGAAACCGACAATAGCAAGTGATAGTAAATATTAGACGCTATAAAACAGCATATTGAAAATGGAATAACATCTTCTAGATAGATATTTGGGTTAAGTATATTTAGAAAAACAACACCAAAAAGGATACCAGCTATCGAATATAAACCTAACCCGAAAAAGTAACGTGCCCATCTTAAACTTTTGTTAAACTTCGCAACTAACTTATCAATAAAGATTGAAAGAGGTAATCCTACCAGAAAAAAAACAGGTCCGGCATAAATAATGACTAAGGTAAACGTTTCTAAAAGACTAGAATAATACACATTAGGTTCCCGTTGAGAGCTGGGTACAAAGAAAAACCAAGAAAACATTGTTGCAAATAAAATAGCAGATAGTGCTGCTGTTAAGAACCTTTTCATAATTTTACACCTCCATAAACCATTAAAAGATTTAGGCAATTTATTTTAGCATTCTTATTGAACTAAACTGCTCCGTTAGTTCAATAAGAAAAAGCTTCACTCCTTCTTGAAGTAAAGCACCCGTTAGCTTAAAAAGTGTAAATGGCAACAAAAAATAAAAACGCTGCTGCAAGGATAAAAAATACCGCACTTGTTTTCTTTTTTGCTTGTAGTTCCGAAATCCCCGTAACCAACATAAACACACCTAAGAACAATATCATATGTGGCATAAACTCAAAGTTTTTAGTAATTAGACCATAACCTGCTAATGCTATAACAATAACTGATAAGATAACTTTTAATATTTTCAATACTTCCATCTCCCCTATTAAGCCCCTGTACAATTTCTTGTTTAATCATATCACTTTGAACTCTTTTTTCTTGTTATAAAAATGGAATTCCTTCTTGAACTAACCTGCTGCGTTAGTTGAACAAGAAAAAAGAGCCTTCTAAGCAGCTCAATAAACTTCAAGTAAAGCACCCGTTAGTTGCAGAAGGTTTACTGAATTACTTTTTCAAAACTATTTATCATCCACTATTTTTTATTAAATTCGTCTTCTAATTCTTTTTCAATTTCATCATCACTAACCGTAACAATTTCATCTTTAACCCCATACTTCGTTTTTATTAACCGACCAACCTCTGACTTATCAATCCCCTCCTTTACTGCTGCAAAGATTACTATGTACAAAATTAATAAACCAACAATCCAGAGTAAAATAGTTCCCCATATCATTTATCTCTACCCCCAATTAAATATTTCTTTATAACCTTCTTAAATTAACCTGCCCCTTTAGCCGAAAAAAGGGTGCTTAACCCCTAATTGAAGTAAAGCACCCATTAGTTCAAGAAGAAAGAACTATATTTTATGAACTTGAACTTAATGTTATAGTTTCAGACTCTTCACCTTCTAAAGTTAATATTATCTTAGACGAAGATGGAGTTTTAGTATCCAATTCGACAACATCCCCACTATAATAAATCCCTTCTTTATCTAATTGTATATCGCCTATACCCCAACCCAAGAAGTCAGTACTTTCTACGTTAAAACTAGGTATGCTTAGCTGTTCAGGGTTTTCACCTTTATAGGTTATCCTTATACTCTGAATCTCTTTTCCCCAAAAACTATATTCAGTAATTAGTTCGCCACTCCAATTTACACCTTCACCTTTGAATGCAAGACCACTATTGTTTTCACAAGAAACTAACATCAACATTAAACAGGTGATAAAAATGCACTTAGAAATATTCTTCATTTCAAGCTACCTCCCCTTACGGTAACTATTTCTACATCCTTCCAAATATACCTTCTTGCTCAACTAAGCTCCTATTGAAGTCATACATAGTCTTATAGGGCATGAGAAAAATGAAACCACAATGATATACGCTCAATTAAGCGGAAGACTTAGGAAAGAGTATTATCAGAAGTACTTTTAATTGTAAAGGAGCAACGTCTTAAAAGACGTTGCTCTACTTGACTAAAACACCCGTTGGCTTAATAAGAGATTTAGCTTTCTATTTCTTACTCCTTCGGCATCTTGCTCATATCCATATACAACACATTCCAGCGGTGACCATCTAAATCAGCAAAACCGCAGCCGTACATCCATCCTTGGTTCTCTGATGGCTCACCAAAAATTGTACCTCCAGCCTTTATTGCCTTCTTTGCTATTTCATCTACTTCTACTTTGCTCTCTGCATCAATGGAAAATAATACTTCAGTAGCTCGTTTTGTATCGACTATTTCATGTTTGGTAAAATTTTTGAAAGTAGATACAGGAAAAAGCATTACTGTAGCATTATTATCTCCGATGACTAATTGCACTTGATCGCTATTGCCAAGTGGTGTATTAGTCGAAAATCCAAGTTTGCTATAAAACTCTTTTGATTTTTCTGTATCTTTAACTGGCAAGTTGATCCAAAATTGTTTTGTCATAGTTATATCTCCTTTTTTAATTTAATTCTACTCTCCCATGTATTGTATAAAACACCTACTTCCACTAACCTGCGTCGTAAGTTTAAGTGTAACATTTAACACTGTATTGCCGAAATCTTCTTGATGTTTTGGACGTAAAAGTAGATCATCGAAATGATGGACATATTAAAATAAAGCACCCGTTAGTTGAATAAGGATTGGGACACGATATCTTTCAATTCCGATAAAAATTCAGTTTGAAAGCCCGCTTCAAATACTACACACTGAAACCATACACACACATTTTATATTATTAAAAAAGCCTAACTGAATTAATCAGTAGGCTTATTTTCTTCCCATACATACCATGGTAATTTATAATCCATTTTCTTACCTTGTTTACTATTTTTATCTGTTACTATCCAATTACCATCTTTCTTTTGTACTTTATAATTTACATTTGTACCATCAGACATTTTAAAGAGCATATAACCTGTGTTGTCTTTTATAAAGGTAACAGGGTCAATAACATTTTTGTTGGGTATCTTTCTCTCGGGAAACAATACATTGGTTACGATTTCCTCTGCAATATTAAAAAGGGATTTAAATTCATTATTTATTTCTGCTTGGTATTGCAATTGATTGTGCGTGTAAGAAGAGTAAGACTCTAAATTCAAATTAAAAGACTGTTTTATATCTGAAAGTGTTTCTTTATAAAATTCATTTATATCCTTTTCTAATTTAGCGCTCTCATGTTGAAAGCTAATGGTTTTAACCCCAAATGGACTTATATTAAAAGTCATTGTTTCCTTGCCATAAGGAGGGTCATGTGCATGTTCAAATGTTGTTACTTGGACTTTTGCAATAAAGCCAAACTGACCCTCATGCCTGCTGATACTCAGGATTTTGGCATCATATAAACCATATTGCTTGGGATAGCCATAATAATTAATAATTTCCTTTTGTATGGATGGGTCAAGGGTTGTAAGCAGTGTATCATATATAAGTTTATAATCAGGTTGCTCACTTTGGAAATCAAGATTCCCTGAAGTTACTGTTAACAAAGCATCATTGTATAAGTCCTCATTCGGAGGTTTTTCCATAACCATTTGATGGTTATCAATATAAACACTAAGAAGAACAAAAGATAGTATTACCAGGATTTTCTTCATCGAATACTCCTTTAATATAGATTTAATTTATGAGTATTTTCCCCTGAAGTTTTTTAATTATTCTTCAACTAAACTGCTACGTTAGTTAAACAAGAAAAGAGCTGTCTAAGCAGCTCAACGATTTTCAAGTAAAGCACCCGTTAGTTCAACAAGGTTTCAGTATTTTTTCAAGTACAATAGGACCCGTTTTCTTTGTCGTTGTATTGACTGTCCTAACTTTGATACGAGTCGGTCGCATTACAGGAGAAACTTCATCCAAATTCCCAACCCAAGTAGTTTCTCCATATTTAGTTAAAGGAGACAATGAGAAAATCCAACTTATTTCCCTCGGAATATAAGCTAATACTTCATAACCATCATAATCTCCAAAACTAGATGGTTTTGGTAAATGAAGTGCGTGAACACTGAGACTTGTTCGTTCATCATTAAACTTTCTTTCAATATTATAAATCAGTGCTACTCCTCTGGCATTTTTAGGTACGTTTTTTGTTGGTTCAAGTATTACTGAACAAGGTGGCAACTCTTCAATTTTATTCTCAGAGTGTGTTTGTGAAGGAAGGATTACTAAAACGAAGATAAGGCTAAAAAGCAATTTTTTCATTTCTGATTCTCCTTAAATTTGTTTAGTATCATTATTCCCCAAAACTCCATATTTATTATATTTCAATCGTTTCTTGTTGAACTATCCTGCTCCGTTAGTTCAATAAGAACAGCGACGCGATTACAACAATCGCGTCTGATTGCGTTACAACAGTTCAATTATTAATGCGGTCTTATTAAATGATAGGATTAATTTCTCGTAAAAACTAAACTCTAGAGCAACTATTTTGCAATCGTGTAGACTACTCCACCAATAACTCATTCAAAAACGGTAGCACTTCTTTATCAAAATCGTCCAATTCATTATTAGCCATTTGACGTAAATAGTGCGCAGTTTCCGACTTTTGTTCAGTTGATAATTGCGCATATTCATCAGGATCTACAAATTTCCTCACAATACGTGCGACTGTGTAAATCTCAGAATCTGTCGTCATTTGCATATAGTTATACTGCATTTCTGCATACCCATACAGTGTATATAAAGGCTCCACATAATCTATGTCGTACTGTTCATTTTCAAAAAAGAGCGCACTATCCCTTAGCATATCTTGAATGCCATTATCCATTCCTGCTTTATAAACAGACACTTTATGATAAAGTACGAATGTCGTACTACCAAATAGGATTGCCAGTATGATCAATATAATAAGGCTCACTTTTACTGTCATAAGATCCCTCCATCATCTCTAATTTGAGTTAATTGTATGGTTAGATTTTATATTTCGAGGACAGTTTTAAATCTATTAAAGAATTAGAAAGTCTTCCGTTAAATAGCCCGAATGTTGAACAACAGTTAACCAACACACTTCACAATGTTTTTTTAATATCTACTTGGTATGCCGGATAAAAAATAGAACAACGAAATGATGTTCCTGTCTAACTAAAGCACCGGTTAGTTGAAGAAGAATTACTCTTAAAAATAACCCACTATTCAAAATATTTATGGTAAATTAAGTTTAACAATAGTTAAGTAATAATACTTAGAAAGGTGGTTAATAAAAATGGAGAACTTTTATTTGTTTTTAATTATGTGTATTTTTCTCATTATTTTACCTGGTCCTGATACTGCTATCGCTACAAAAAACACCCTCACTGTTGGAAGAACAGGAGGTCTTAAAACTATGTTTGGTACTTGTTGTGCACTACTAATTCATACATTGGCTGCTGTTGTAGGTCTTTCAGCAATTATTGTGAAATCGGCTTTATTATTTTCTGTCTTCAAATACGTCGGCGCTGTGTACTTAATTTATCTAGGCATCAAGACATTATGGGCACTAAAGAACAAGAAGGCAGCAACCCCCACCCAAATGACTTTCGAAAGTAAGTATGAAAGCAAGTCTTGTTTTAAACAAGGTTTCCTTACCAACATCCTAAATCCAAAAGTTGCTATCTTTTTCCTAACCTTCTTGCCACAGTTCGTGGATTCGGGAAGCAATACTTTTTTGCCATTCCTCATAATGGGAATAACTTATTCCGTCTTAACCGCCGTATGGTTTTTGTTCTATATCTATTTACTTAACCAGATTAGTACTTTTATGAAAAAGCCTAGGACCCAAACGTTTATTGAAGGAATAACAGGTACTATACTGATAGGTTTTGGTGTTAAACTGGCTCTAGAAAAGGCTCATAATTAGAAATCTTTTAAGACCCTTTGATTAGAGTCAAAGGGTCTTTTCTCTTCATAACCACAAAGTTTTCAATAAGAAAAAAGAGCAGCCTAAGCAACTCCATGATTGTTAACTAAAGCAGGATAGTTAATGAAAGTTTTATTGTCTAATTATTTGTCCTTTTTTAAATTCCGCTCCATCATTCGTGCGATTTACTGAGAGTTCATATCCTTTCCCTCATATAGTATATTAACGATGTTCTGATAGTCCTCTTCGTTACGATTTTGACTTAGTTTATGTAAAGCATCCGTCACTTGAAGAAGGTAAAAGCGATACATCCCTTTAGAACAATCACCCTTGTTTTATCAACTGTATCTCTGCAAACGAAAATGCTAAAGAAAGATAAATCATTTTTACTGTTTAAATCATAATTCCTGAAGTTCATCCACAGTCACAAATTTATACCCATCGTTCGTAAGTTCTCGTAAAACATCTTCAATCACTTGGATTTCCTCACCAGTTTGATCGTACATTGGATGCAGCAAGATTATCGAGCCTGGCTTAATGTTATCCGCTACATAATCTACTTTTTCATCAGCACTTGTGTAATAGGTATCCGGTTCTAAAGACCACATAATCGTCTCTCTGTTGTGCTTCTTTAAATAATAGGGTAATCCCACAATTTTTTCCCATAAGGAGGTCGAAAGTCGATTTCGCTCTTATATCCAGACTTTCTAATCAACGCATCTGTTTTTTCTATTTCCTCTTTAATGTAAGAAGGAGATTTTAAAACCATTCTTTCGTGTGAATAGGTGTGATTTCCAATTTGATGCCCTGATTCTACCAATTTCTTTGCTTCTTCAGGGTGTTTTTCAATATCATTTCCGATAAGAAAAAAAGTGGCTTTTGCCTTGTATTTATCTAATATAGGCAGAATTTGATCCACGTTCTTTGTCGGACCGTCATCAAATGTTAAAGCAATGACCTTGTTTTCCGTTTCAACTTGGTATGTTAACCCTCCAAATAATTGAAAGGTTCTTAGTTTCGTAACTTTAAACGTTCCTGCGAATAAAAGAGCCATTATTAAAAATCCAATTCCAAAAAATAGTATTTTCTTTTTCATCTGTGTTTCCTTTCTTTCAAAAGCTATTATATAACGCTTGTATTTTAGCATAATGTAACTTTATTGAAGTAAACATGCTACTTTAGTTCAACAAGAAAATAGAGTCGCCTAAGCCGCTCAACGATATTCAAGTAAAGCACTTGTTAGCTTAATAAACTTCCAAAAAATATAACGACAGCCAAGAAAGCTGATAACCCCAAAGTAATAATTACAGTAGTTATACTTCTCGTCATCCCTTTCCAATCTTGAACACCCGAAAAACCTAATAATCCTAAAACAAAAGTTATCAATGTAATATATAAAACCAGATTTAAAGGGTGTGTACCCATTATGGAGTAATCAATTGGACCAGAAAAAGAAACTATAAAAAATAACAAAATGCAAATTATTGATAAGATAAATGACCATAGGTTTATCTTTTTCTTCATTCCATATCCCCTTTTTCTTAATTTTATCAAGTAACTTCTTTCACTAACCTGCCCTGTTAGTCCAATAAGGGATTCTATTTCCCAACGAGTTTGTATATGCCATACACAGCAGGTAGTCATAATGCCAGTTCACAGAAGTATTTAGCTCTATTTCAATTAAGCCTTAGACGACTGTTATAAGGATATGTTACATTTTTTACTTCCGCAAAATGGCCCGTTAGTTGAAGTGTAATCTCCAGACACATTTCACTCTCCATTGTTCAAAGTACTCCCAACCTAAAATATCTTTAGAATCTTTCAACTCGTAATTCCATATTAATAATAACACTTTACTATCTCTCGTTTCCGGTCATTTATATCTTTGTAATACAATTAAATCTAAGAAAATTGGGGGGATTTTATGAAAGCTATCGTTTGTAACAAATATGGATCACCTGACGTACTTGAATTAAAAGAGATAGAAAAGCCTTTGCCTTTAGAGAATCAAGTATTGGTAAAAGTTCATACAGCATCCTTGAACTTTAGTAACTTGGTTCTTTTGATAGGCAAACCGTTCTTAGCTCGCTTGGCTTTTGGGCTACTGAGACCAAAATACGCTATACCGGGAGGTGACATAGCGGGTATAGTTGAAGCTGTTGGCAAGAATGTGAAGCAGTTTCAACCAGGGGATGAGGTATTCGGTGACCTCTCAGTTTGTGGCTGGGGTGGTTTTGCTGAATATGTGTCTGTCCCAGAATTCGCATTAGCTTTAAAGCCAACCAACATCTCCTTCGAGGAAGCTGCTGCCTCACCTATGGCAGGCGTGACAGCCTTACAGGGACTACGCGATAAAGGAAAGATTAAGGCAGGACAGAAGGTATTAATTTATGGGGCATCTGGAGGCGTCGGTACTTTCGCGGTACAAATAGCCAAATCCTTTGGGGCTGAAGTAACAGGTGTATGTAGTACAAGAAATTTAGAAATAGTGCATTCAATAGGAGCAGACCACATCATTGATTATACAAAAGAGGATTTCACCCAAAAAAAGGAGCGTTATGATTTGATCCTTGGTGTTAACGGGTCTAATTCCATTTCAGCTTATAAACGTGTATTAAAACCAAATGGGCATTTTGTTCACGTAGGTGGAGCCGAATCCCAAATGTTTCAAACGTTAGTTCTTGGACCTTTTATTTCAATGACTGGAAGTAAGAAAATAAGTAACCTTTTACAGAGAGCAAACCAAAAAGATTTAATTTATATAAAGGAATTACTTGAGACTGGCAAAGTAAAACCAGTAATTGATGAACGGTTTGATTTAAGCGAAGTATCTGAAGCATTCAAATATTTCCAGGAAGGTCACGCTCAAGGTAAAGTTGTCCTTACTGTCTAATTATTAGATGAATAATATACCGAACGCACAATTTTAACCTATTAAAAATGTGCGTTTTCTTCATTTTTAAAGAAGGTGACTATCCTTCAGAATAAAGATTTGACCTCTCTTATTAAACTAACCTGGCCCGTTAGTTCAATGAGAAAAAAGAGCTACATTACCAACTCGATGATTTTCAACTGGCGCACCCGTTACCTCAATTTTTTTTATCTATTCATCATTTTAATCTTAGTGAAGCCTTATCTGATTAGTTCTATTATCGTTGAAATTATAAAATATGTTAAACATCCTAATAGAAAAAACTTTATATTTCCTTTATTAATATATTTCTTCATTTGTACTACTCCCTTCTCCTTTCGTTAGAAAAGCCAAGAGCGTCTAGAAACCCCGAATGCCAATGTGATAATTGATGTCAAAAATGAAGCATACCAAAGTAAAAGCATACTAACCCCACCCTTGTATTTTTCCACCCGGTTTTTGAACACAAGATAAACAATACTCTTCAACTAACGCAACAGTTAGTCGAAGTACATTTCTTCACAAATTAAAAAAATTGAAAGTAACAAAGAGTCGTACTTTCATTTTAACTAATAGTACTTATTTGATTTCCTCAGCCAACTCCAAAATAATTCCCTCTGGACCACGAACATAGCATAATTTATAACTTTCTTCGTATTGCTGTATCTCACTAAAGATTTCCGTGCCCTTCTTTTTCAATTTGGCAACAACAGCTTCAATATCTTCCACAGTAAATGCAATATGTCGGATACCCAGTGTATTTGCAAAGGTTTGCTGAATATCTTTTTCATCTGACGGCTTATAAAATTTGATTAGCTCTACCCATGTCTTACCTTCTGGCGTCCCCAATCCTACACACGCAACTTTAGCATCATTAAGCCCAACTGCATATCCCATCAACTCTCCTTCCATTTCCCATTCCCCTTTCACCTCAAGTCCAAAATCGAGAAAAAACTCTTTAGCGGCAGAGAGATCATTTACGATTACACCCACATGATCCATTCTTCGAATCCTCAATTTTCATACCTCCTATGATCCTGTTATTTTGTAATATCCTTTATTCAAATTCTAGTATTAACAAATGGACGATTACTATGATAAAAAGACATCTGCATTTCTGATTGTGCGCGCATTCTACTCATCATTTCTACCTACAAGGAGAATGTTGCATATTTTACCGAAACTTTGTTATTCAGCAATCCTGCTCCTTTAGTTGAACAAGAAAAAGAGCCGTCTAAGCAGCAAAGCACTCGTTATTTAAACACTCCTTGTTCTTTCCATTGATCGAAATACTTTTGATAACCCATTTCTTCAGCAGTCATGGTGTATTGCGTATCCTCCAATGTAAAAGTATGAGATCCCGACAAGGCTTCATAGGTTGGACTCCCTTTTACACCCTCGAATAGCGTTTCGAATGTATTTACATCCACTGATGTTGTGTTTCCATTCTCGTAGGTTTCAAATAGAATGAAATCAACCACTCCTTTATCTGTTTCACCCTTAAACATCAAACCTGCTTTACTTAATGACAAATATAATTGGTTCATAATCAACCTTCACTCTCCCTTTTGTAAGGTATTTAAGAAGAGAGTTAGTTTCCTAACTCTCTTGTTGTATGTGTGTAATCATATAGCCGGTAAAATAGTTCTTTATTTTTTTGAAATTTAGTGCAGTGTATAGGATAATCCCTTGTGCATCATGATCGAACGTTAAAACCATTTCATCACCTGATTTGAAAATTCGATTACGGCCAGTTCGGATATCCATCTTATTTTGAGACACGATGAATGTGTCGTTTTGATAGGCTAAGTAAAATAGCTCTTCGAACACAACTTTTAATTCATCGGTATTTTTTACTGTTAAAAAGAAACCTGGGACCTCTGCATGATACATTCCTTTTGAAGAGAGAGTAAACACACGCTGTCCGGAGTCTATATATTCTACAGCATACTTTGCCCACTCCTTTTGCATTTGATGCTGCTCTCCATCGTGCGTTTCAATATAAATAGACAATGGATAAACATAAAGGTTTTCAATTGTTTCAAAAGCAAGTTTTTCTATACAATCATAGTCCGTACTAATATAATACGATTTAGCCTGTTCTTGTAAATCTACATCACACTCTCTATCATCTTCACGAATATAAATTTCAAGTTGAATTGGTAGCTCTTTCACCGACAACACATTACATGGCACAGGCACTTTTTCATAAAAGGACACATGTCTATTAAAATCAGCAATCGCTTTGTCTTTTTCATCATATACAACGCTTGTACATTCACTAATATTATTTGCTAAAATCCAACTTCTTGCTGCGTCGTCTAAAAAGAACTTGTAGCATTTACCATGATGATCTGTTTTTACTCGCTTATTTTTAAAAAGCTTCTTCATTTGCTTTATCATCTTTTCTTCATTTAAACCTCGGTATCCCAATATATCCACAGTAGAGGCCTTCATAATAAAATAATCAAAAAGCATTTTCCGCTGATTTACAACTTCGTCATTTCGCACATCGAACTCAGGTAAATCGGCATCCCATTCATTCGTTTGATCTAAAATATACATCACTTCACCTCAAGCTCCGTTTATTAATTATTTTTATTACATCTCCACATACCCATAAACTCAAATGACATTGTTAAATACTTCTCCTGCAACATAAATGTCTTTATGTAATTTCATTCTTTATTTCTTCATGATATTTTTTCGTAAATTCAATCATTTTATAATAAGAAAATGACTAAAACGCAGATATAATGTTATGTAAAGTCTTTTATAGTTATTTCTAGTGTATCTCCATCAAGTTCTAACTCAAAATTATTGTCCCAATTCATTAGCTCATTACATTTGATTGATAACTTATTATTAGACCAACCATTAAATTTAATCATGTCCATCATTTCTAATGGACTTTCAAAAAGTGTCATATTTTTTAAATTTAATTCTATTTTGTCTATACTATAATAATCAGCTATTATGAATTCTCCTGATGGAGTTACAGTTAAACTTTGATATAGATGTTGGAACTCATATTCGATTAATTCTCCACTAAGACAATCCATTTGAAATAAATAATCTGAAGTGAGAACTAGAACATTGTTATATTTCTAAGATAATGCAACGGCCCGTGGTACCCCTCTGAATTCACCACACCATTCATTAAAATCCTCATTCTCAAATTTTACCCATGTCCAACTTTGGGAATTCCATGGATTTGTAACATCATAAACCCTCTCCTTGTATTGTCCCGAATATGGTTGATTTATTATTTCTGCTTTGGTTATCAACTCGTCCGCCCTCCATAAAAAAATGGGTATTTATAATGAATATTTATTCGCCCTACACTACCCTTGTTCAACTATCCTGCTTCTTTAGTTGAACAAAAAAAAAAAAGCCGTCTAAGCAGCTCAACGATCTTCAAGTAAAGCACCCGTTAGCCATACATGTAGCGCAAAGTCAGCGCTACACCACAGAGGATGAAAATATATGCAGAACGGGTATTGGATACTACGGCTGGCGAAGAAGGTCGATGAACTATGGTGCCATAGAGCCCATCCGTTAGTCTGACTCCAACGACCACGGTGCATCACAGACTGTCGCACTCTATACGAGTAGCACTCATGGGAGATTAATCCTACTCTGGTTATTGCACCAGCCTGCCTTTATTCTATGAAGAATGGAGTTGGTTACTGATTAACTTTCAACTTAATATAATCATTTTGAAGGCTCAGCCTTTTTTTAAAAAAACTTTTTCTGAGCTTTTTTTGTTATGCAGTTTTATAGATTTTGAGCGTTTTTTAATTTTCATGGGAGTTGAATTACATTTCTTCAAAATATTATTTACTATCTAATTCTTCTTAGTTAACTTCTTCAATAATTTCTTCAGTACCACCTGTTTTAACCATCTTAACTTTCACGTCTTTAATTGGACTAATAGCAAACCAAAATCTTTTTTCATCTTCAACGTCAATTATTGTTGCTCGTTCATCACCAGCATATACTTCAGCAATTGAATTATCATTGATTGCACCAGAGTAAATATAAGGTTCATTATACATAGAAGACCATTTAACAGGTGAATTCCATTTGGCTCCTTTTGTATGTTTCCATTCCCATTGATTATCTTCTTTCTCGAAGTATGCTATAAATATCTTTTCCTCTTGATTCTTATTCTCTTTGAACACTGCGATTGCATCGTCTTCATGTACGACATTAAACTGTTTATCAACAAGTGAATACGAATAATTTTCTTCACCTAAATGCATTTTTTTCATTTTTTGTTGAAAAAAATCTTCAAATGTTTGTTCACCTGAACACCCGACTAAAAAAACTATGAAAAATAAAATTCCTACAAATATATTTCTTTTCAGTTGTATCTCCCCCTAATTAGTTAATTTCTCCAATCTTCTTCTGAACTCCTTCTTCAACTAACCTGCCCCGTTAGTGCAAGAAAAAAATGCCACCCTGTAAAACTTTTGCATTAATCAACTATTATCAATTAAAGTTTTAATTCTTCCATTTCATCGCAATTACTTTATCTGAATAAAAAGATGTTAGTTGTTCGCTCATAAATTTTGTAGAGAAGGTAAAATCCTTTTTAATCCAATACTTAATGACACCAACTGTAGCGTGAATTTGAAAGCTAAGAAAAATTTCGTACTCTGTTTCCTGAGCATCAGTTTCCCGTTCAATATGAATTTCTTTATTGAATAAATTCCACAAAAATTGCTCAAGACGATTATATATATCTGGATGGTTCTCTATCCTATCTAGGCATCTAAACAACCTTTTATTTCTTCGGATATATTCAAATAACAGTTCAATCGAAGGAATAACCCCTTCAAAAAACACCTTATTCATATTTTTATATGGGTCTTTTATCGATTGGTGTATCACTTCAATAGCATCTTGGTATAAATCTTCCACGAGGTCAATTTTATCTTGGTAGTGGATATAGAATGTACCTCTATTAAAATCAGCCCGATTGGTAATATCGCTAATGGTAATAGAATTTACATTGTTTTCTTCCAAAATAAGTTCGATAAAAACATTTTTTAATAAATCCCTTGTCATTTGTTTTTTTCTGGATTGACGATTTGAATTATTCAACATAAATCAACCTCATTTCCGTTCTATTCTTAAATATACCGAACAAATTCGTTCACTTTGTTGAGTTTTCAACATATGGATTATGTATGCTTATTAACATTATATCGAACGAATCTTATAATATAAACGTAAGCGCTTTTATTTAAAATACGTAATCATAAATAGGAGGAACAAATAATGGGACTATTAGAAGGTAAAGTAGCGATTATTACTGGCGGGGCAAAAGGTATGGGGGAATTTCATACAAGAAAGCTTGCTGACGAAGGTGCAAAAATTGTAATCGGAGATCTTGATGTTGAAAATGGCGAGAAAGTTGCAAAAGACATCGGAGAAGACAAAGCTATTTTCGTAGAGCTAGACGTAACAGACCCTAAAAGTTGGGCTAACATTGTTCAAACTGCTAAAGATACGTTTGGTAACATCGATATTTTAGTGAATAATGCAGGACTTGCAGGTGCGATAACAGGACTATTGGATATAGAAGAAGGCTTGTATAAAAAAATAATTGATATTAATCAAAACGGAACTTTTTACGGCATGAGAGCAGTCTTACCTACAATGGTTGAAAATAATAAAGGGTCTATTATAAATGTTTCTTCCCTTGCTGGATTGAGACATGATATTACAGTGAATCCAGCTTATACTGCTTCAAAATTTGCAGTTAGAGGCCTTACAAAACAAGCGGCATATGAATTTGCTGATAAAAACATTCGAGTCAATGCTGTTCTTCCAGGAGCAATACTTACACCTATGGCTGAAGCTACATTAACTAAAGAGCAAATTGATGATGTGTCTGAAAATCTCCTTCCAATGAAACGTTTTGCAGATCCAAAAGAAGTTTCCGAATTAATCGTATTCTTAGCATCTGATAAAGCTAGTTATATAAGTGGCGGAGACTATGTAGTTGATGGAGCAAGAGCTACTATCAACAAGTAATTAAAGACTTTGAAGCTAGCAACATAAGCTATTAGAACTTCTAGGTGTCATATAAATGGAAGATCTAATAGCTTATATGCTTCGTCCACTATTGTACTTGATTTTTATTACTCCAATAGGGTGCGTGGCGATTTTTTCTCAAGAGGAACATGAACCTGCTCTCTAAGATTATAGTGGAATCAAAAATATTTTTCTGGGAGGAAAATAGAATGGCAAGATTAGATGGTAAAGTAGCAATTATTACAGGTGCTGCAGCAGGAATGGGGTTAACTATGGCCCAAACCTTTGCTGAAGAAGGAGCAAAGGTAGTAGCGGCAGACGTACAATTCGAACTTTTACAAGAAAGAATAAATGAAATTAATGCTAACGGCGGGGATGCACTTGCTTTAAAACTAGATGTGACTTCTCCTGACGAATGGAAAACTGCTATTGATGATACTGTTGAAAAATATGGTAAAGTAGACGTATTAGTAAATAATGCCGCTATTCAGATAGGAAAAAGTGTTAAGGAAGCAACTTTAGAAGAATGGAACAAAGTTTTGGCAATAAACGCAACAAGTGTATTTTTAGGTATGCAAACTGTTATTCCTAAAATGCAGGAAAACGGTAAGGGCTCAATCATAAACATGTCATCAATCGGTGCACTTGTTGGTGGAGGTCCCGATGGATATGATGTAGCCTACAGTGCTTCTAAAGGTGCTGTTCGCTCGATGACAAAGCACGCTGCAAAAGTACTGGCAAAAGATAATATTCGTGTGAATTCTGTACATCCAGGTGTAATTAATACCCCGATGGTAGAAAGCTCACTAAGGGATCTCCCTGAATTGAGAGAAACAATTGAAGCCAATTTCCCGCTTCCACCGCATTTAGGTGATCCTAAAGACCTTGCATATATGGTGTTGTTTTTAGCATCTGATGAGTCTAAGTTTGCTACAGGAAGTGAATTTGTAGTAGATGGAGGAGCTACCTCAACAAAGTAATTAATTACTAAGCTATTCATAGAACTTCTTTAACAGCAATTTCCACACGATTTACTACTGAATTAGCTGATATTGAATCATAATTAAACAAAATTATATTTAGGAGGAACAATTATGAGATTTGGAATTATAGGTGCAGGACCAATAGGAACAAGTATTTCTAAAAAGTTAGTCAACAATGGATATGATGTTAAAATTGCAGACGCTCGAGGAATTGAACGTTTAGAAGGTAAAGAGCTTGCTGGATCACCTGTGAGTGTAGAAGATGTAATAACAAATATTGATGTTCTTATCATATCTATCCCTCTTCATGTAGTGCCAAGCATTCGCAACATTGTAGATAAAGCTGGAGAAGAAGTTATCACTGTAGACACTTCAAATTATTATCCTTTTAGAGACAATAAAATTGAAGAAATTGAGAACGGGATGGTTGAAAGTGTTTGGGTTTCAAATCAATTAGGTAGACCTATCATTAAAGCTTTCAGCAATCTATTAGCTTATACTTTAGAAAATAAAGGAACCCCCGAAGGTACTAGTGGTCGCATTGCCATGGCAATTTCCGGTAATGACCTATCACAAAAACAAATAATCATGGACCTAGTAAATGAGCTAGGCTTCGATGCAGTGGATAGTGGCTCTTTAACTGATTCTTGGAGACAACAGCCAGGAACTCCTGCATACTGCACAGAACTAACAAAAGAAGAACTAACGGAAGCATTGAAAAAGGCAGATAAAGAAAAAGCCCCATTCCTACGGGACAAGGCAATCGAGATGTATTCAGATGGATTTTCACATAAAGATATTATGAACATAAACAGAGAAACATATAATTCATAATTTAGGAAGCCCATATTGATCATTGCTTTAAATTGAATAGCAGACATAAAAACAGTGATCAAAAAAACTTTGATCACTACTTCTGTTATTCATTCACATTGGAATATCTTTAGGATGTTGTTAACAATTTTCAACACCGTAAAAAAATGTATTGTTGTTATACTAACCTGCACCGTTACTTGAATAAGAAAAAGGTTCTACTTTTAATTAAAGTAAAGCACTCTAAAGTTTAAGTACATTCTTTCACTCTTATTCCATTTGTGAATATTATTACTTGTTCAAGTATGCTATAACTCTAAATTATAACTGTTAAATAATGGTATTTATTAGGAGTGTGAAGAGAGTGAATATTGTGTTGCTTGGTATATTGTTTACCATCCTATGGGCATCCGGGGCAGTCTCTGTGAAATTTGGCTTGCTTTCATCCCCACCGTTAACTATGGGGACGATCCGTTTTATTTTAGCAGGAGGTCTCTTAATCTTATATATTTATGTGTTTAGACGGGGGAAATATCCACTGCCCCAAAAACGAGAATGGAAGCCATTAATTTTATTAGGGTTATTTAACACTACGCTATATCTTGGTTGTGGCTTTTGGGCGTTACAAACAGTTTCTTCAAGCTTTTTTAATCTCGCTGTCGTGATTAACCCGTTTTTGGTTGCACTGCTTTCATCTATATTCGCAAGTCGCTCTATTAAACGAAAAGAGTGGGTTGGAATGGTGGTTGCGGCTGTCGGGTTAGTGATTGCAACATACCCATTGCTAGAAAGCAGTCATTCTACATTAAGTGGCATCCTTTTACTGATGATTGGGATGATATCGATGGCTATTGGGAGTGTATACTTTCAAAAGGCAAATTTACAACTGCCGAGTTTGGTCATTAATGCGTGGCAGGTGTTACTCGGCGGGATCATGTTAATCATTCCTTCCTTGTTATTAGAATCTGGTAAAAGCTTTGTATTGGATCAGAATCTAATCTTATATCTTGTATGGTCGGTATTTGGTGTTTCGATTATTGGAATGATTCTTTGGTTTTACTTGCTTAAACTGGATGCGGTCAAGGCAAATATTTGGTTATTGTTAACACCGATTGCAGGATATCTTCAAGCTTCCATCCTATTGGGGGAGGAATTTACCAAGTTCGATATGATTGCTACAGTATTTGTATTGGCTGGGTTATATTTGTCGGGTAATTTTCATCTGAACAAGCGACCTACACCGGCATCGGAGGCAAATCTGAAAGTTTAACTTAACTACCCGATAACATACAAGAAAATATCCTTTATGACAGTTCTTTACTTTCATTCTTGCATCCTATAGTGGCATCGACCTTAGTGAAACTTTATGATTGATGAAATTTTCAATTTTAATTCATTAGCATCAAAAAGGACCTTGTCTGAGGGTCCTTTTTCGGTATTCTTATTCAAGTAACCTGCGGCTTTAGTGAAAAAGCGTTTCCACTTATTGTAGAAACGCCCCCTATAGTTTAAGAAGATAACTTATTAAAATATCTTTCGGTTTAAACCCAGCTTTGATATAAACGTGATTCGCTTGGCTGTTGGTATTATTTACGGATAATTTAATTTCGTTAATTTGTGGGTATGAAAACATTTCTGTCAGCACTTCTTTTAACAACATCGTGCCTAAACCTTGATTTTGAGCCTCTATAGAAATACCAATATACTCCAATGTAGCCTCTGCCATTTCAGTATCAACTTCAAAGTAGGCATAGCCTTGCAACTCATTAGATTCGGTTTTAAGCACTCTTAAAATATTTTCATTGCTTAGTTTCTCTGTTATTGTTTTTGCGTCGTAGTAAGTGCTTGGAAAAGTTTCGTTATGTAATTTTTCAAATGCTTGAAAATCACTTTGTATAAACGTTGTACTTTTTAACTCAATTACTCTATTAAGGTTTTGTTCTTTAATTTCTAAGATAAGGTGTTCGCCCGTCTTTTTTGCCTTTAGCTCATTCATAAATGCTTGTTGTTCTATATTTTCTTTATTAATAAAAAAATAAAATACTTGAACTGTTGCATTCTCATTTACTAACTGTTCCCATAATTGATGTTGTAGCTTGACAGAAGATATTTGATTAAACGGTCCCCATACTTCTGCACTTGATTCATCTATGTCAACACCAATAGCTGCTATGATTTCCCCTATATTGCTTCTTGCGACGAAAAATTTGATTTCACCATCATTACTGACAAAGTCTTCTTTTAATGTCTTGTAGATTTCCTCTACCTTTTCACCACAATAACCAATGTGTGATTTTTTTTGTTTGTTTATTTCAGATAAAAACCGAGATAATTCCTCAAGGTCTTTTGCTTTTTCTATTGTTTCATTCATATAATGTCACCACACCTCTATATTTTATAACTGTCCGTTATAAAAAAACCCTATTTATTTTTAACTACTTCGACGCACTTCAAAATATACTTCCTTATTTCACTAAAATGCTGCGTTAGTTCAATAAGTTTTCATTTATTCTGTTTCTTCTTTCGGATTACGTCTGCCTATTAAAAAACCTAAAATAAGACCTATTAAAAGCAAACCATATCCATTTGGAGAAAAATCATTCTTAATAAATCCCCATATAAGCCATCCTATCAAAGAACCCAATATTAAATAAAATAGACTTTTCACTATCCTACCTCCTCTATTTATTAGTTAATTTCTCCAATCGTCTTCGAATTCCTTCTTCAACTAAACTGCCCCGTTAGTTGAAGAAGAAAAAAGAGCCTCCTAAGAAGCCCCTGTTTGAGGTGCACTTCAGTTGTTATAGTGATAGGTAAGCCTTTGAAGTTATCGTCAGCTTTTCCCCCACTTCACACCGTACGTGAAACTTTCGCTTCATACGGCGTTCCAAC
>NZ_JBXCJE010000021.1:0-30072 GCF_056786535.1 Sporosarcina sp. Y352 | reverse complement strand
GTTGGCGTTGGAGCTGGTTTTGGTGCCGGTACCGGTTTTGTAGGAGCAGGTTTCTCTACTGGTTTTTCCTGTACTGGTTTCTCTACTGGTTTTTCTACCGGTTTTTCCTGTACTGGTTTCTCTACTGGTTTTTCCTGCACTGGTTTCTCTACTGGTTTTTCCTGCACTGGTTTCTCTGCCGGTTTTTCCTGTACTGGTTTCGCTACCTCTTTATTTGTTTCATATGATTTTAACAAGCTGTAAAACTTTCCAAAATCAATATCTTTAACGAACTTTGGATTATAGGAAAAAGATTGATTGTCCCCCCCTATATACAATTGAATATACTGTTGCACTTTTTGTACCTGTATATTGTTTTCTGAATATGAAGCCTCTACATTATTGTTGTTCGGCAGTAATAGCGCCGAACCGAGCATGAGTACTGCAATCGATTTTTTCATCTCATTACTCCTCCCTTCGCAAACTATCATAACGCGGGAGAGAATCAGATTTTCGGTTTTTATTACCAACCTATCCAATTCTTAATCAAGTGTCTTAGTAAGAGAGTTCATGATTCATGATATTGGATAACTTTGGGCGACTATCTTTATATTTCATCTGAAATGGGGTTGACACCCTCGTAATATATTGATTCTATTCCTTCACCGATGACAACTAGACGAGCCTCCATTTTAACGTATTCTGGCATCCAGTTGACCATTCCATAAGCATATTGAAATAAATACGGGTTTTTAAATCCGTTGATTGGAACATAACCTTTCATTCTATATACTGTTTCCGGTAATGATTTTACCCAGTACTCAAACTCTTCCCTATTAACGCTTTTCGAAAATGTTATTAGTTTTGAAGAGAGCGGCAGGTTTTTTCCAGATATAATTTCTTTGTTGCTAACATTTTGCGGCGAGCTCAAGGCCTTCTCAATATTGGCAAAGGCGATTTTGGCACCAGTCGTCTGAATAATAGGTGCAGAATTATTAAAATTCGAAATTTCTAGTGTAACTTTTGCCATTTCATCATCAGTTAATAGATCTACTTTATTTGCGATGATTAAATGGGCGTGACGAATTTGTTCCATGAATAAAGCTCGTATACGCGGTGACAGTTTGTCACGTTCCAACCAGCGTTTGGAATCTGCTACCGTTACAATACCCTTAATGTTAAGTCGATCCGCAAACAAAGGAGAATAAATGGCATCCAGTGCCTCCACCGGATGTGCGGCACCCGTCGTTTCTATCAAAATTACATCAATATCGTTATTTTCCTCAAGTAACCCCTGCAATTGCGCTTCAGTCTTTTCAGACCCTGTACAGCAAATACATCCTTCAAGGAGTTCTTTGAGAGGAACCCCGCCTTCTCCTTCGACTGTATTCGAATCGAAAGGCAAAGCTCCAAATTCATTCATCAATACAGCGGGTTTTTTGCCTAGTTCTTTTAATTGAACAATTGTATGGAGTAATAGTGACGTTTTACCACTGCCTAGAAATCCGCTAATTAAATATACATCAATCATCTGTATACCCCTTTCATTTTTTAATTTAAAAAGCGTCCCGCCGATTAGGACTGGACGCTTTTTAGTTATTTCATTACTTTTTGAGTAAAACTTCTTGAGCTTTTTTCAGCTGAGGATCGTCTTCTTGAATTTTAGTCCGTAGTTTCTCCATTAGACCGTACGTAGTATCCCCTGTTAGAATACCATTTGTGTCCAAATTTAAATCTTCTTGGAGTTTTTTTATAGCTAGCTCTGTTTTTTCATCGAACTGTCCATCGATTTCGCCTGGTTCATACCCAACAGCCTCAAGCATTTCTTCTGCAGACTTAATAGTAGTCGTAAGCATACCTTCCTTCATCACCATTGTGGGATCGAGGAATGGAAGCAATGCATAGGATGGGTACGGTACTTTGAAATCAGGCTCAATTCCTTTTTTATGAATCCAGTTGCCTTCAGGAGTTAGCCATTTTGCTGTTGTTAACTTTAAATTTGAGCCATCCGAAAGGTCTTGCGGTGTTTGAACAGTTCCTTTACCAAATGTTTTTACACCGATAAGAGGGATGTCAGCAGATTCTTTCATTGCGCCTGCCAGGATTTCAGAAGCTGAAGCACTACCATCATCAATAATGAGCGCTACAGGTACTTTGACTTTCCTAGTTCCTGAAGCCGTGTATACCTCAGGAGTCGTCCCTTTCCCTTCAAATTGAAAGATGTTTTTCCCATTCTCTACAAATAGATCTGAAATATCGATCGCCGTATCGAGTCTTCCACCAGGGTTTTGCCTTACATCGACAACCAGCCCTTTCATATTTGCATCTTCCATTTCATCAAGGGCGACTAGCAGTTCGTCGTAGGTCCCTTCAGAAAAGCTCGTGATATGAATGTGTGCGATTCCGTCATCAAGCATTTCTGCATATACTGTTTCAATTGGAATAACATCACGCTCAATTTTGATATCAACTGGTTCTGTTCCTTCGCCACGTCTAATAGTTAAAGTGACAGTAGTACCTTTTTCACCTCGGATTAGAAGAACCGCTTCAGATGAAGACATACCTTGTATACTTTTACCGTCAACTGCAATTATAGTATCATTTGGCAGTAATCCAGCACGTTCTGCGGGTGAGTTTTTTATAGGAGAAACAACGTTAATATAGCCACTTTGTTCCTGAATTTCGGCACCAATCCCTTCGAAACTTGAAGAGATACTTTCGTTCAATTGTCGGGCTTCCTTCTCATTCAAGTAATCAGAATACGGGTCACCCAGTGCATCAATCATTCCGTTGATAGCTCCATCAATAACTGCAGTCTCATCGATATCCTGGAAATAGTTCGCTTCCATCTGGTCATACGCGTCATATAACTTTTCAAACTCTTTACGGTCTTTTACATTTTGTTTTTGAGGACTAACAACTTCTACGACTTTATCATCACCTGTTGTTAATACGAAGAAAGTCACTGCTGCGGAAGCCAAAACGAGTCCAAATACAACCATGACAAAAGAGAACAGTTTTATTTTAATATAACGTTTTTCCGGTGGTTGTTTATTTGGTTCGCTTTCTTGTGTGTTACCGGTATTCTCTTTCATCTCATTCCCCACTTTCTACTCTACATAAAGGAGTATATTCAAAAAAAGGACCGCTATATAGCGGGCGGTCCTTCGTTCTGATTACTCTTGGATTGATGCTTCAAGTGCAACTTCAATCATGTCATTGAAGGTTGTTTGGCGCTCTTCAGCAGATGTAGCTTCGCCTGTAAGAATATGATCACTAACAGTAAGGATTGCGAGCGCTTGTCGCCCAAATTTCGCAGCAAGTGTATACAATGCCGCAGCCTCCATTTCAACCGCAAGCACGCCATATTGTGCCCATTTTTCATGTTGAGCATATTCATTGTAGAAAACATCTTCTGTAAATACATTTCCGACTTTCAAATCAAGTCCTTTTTTAAGACCTGCATTGTATGACTTTAGTAGCAGGTCGAAATCTGCAGTCGGTGCATAGTTAACGCCATTAAAAATAATTTCATTCATTTTAGAATCTGTCGAAGCACTTTGCGCGAGAATCACGTCTCGTACATGGACGTCTGCCTGAATCGCGCCACAAGTACCAACACGAATTAGTTTTTGAACATCATATTCTTGCATCAGTTCAGTTACGTATATAGAAATTGACGGAACGCCCATTCCTGTGCCTTGCACCGATATACGTTTGCCTTTATAAGTTCCCGTATAGCCGAACATATTACGGACTTCATTATATTGTGTGACATCTTCAAGAAACGTTTCTGCGATATATTTTGCTCGGAGTGGGTCTCCAGGTAGTAAAATTGTATCAGCAATATCACCTTTTTTTGCATTAATATGTATACTCATATTGAATAGCCTCGCTTTCAAATTTTCATTTTTTATCGTACATTCAACTATACCATTTTGCAATAATAATGCGAACTTAACTTATAAGAACCGCTCTTCATATAACTGGAATAAATCATCGAAAATGACGGATGGCATTTCCGCATCCGCCTTTTCTTCAATATAGCGTGATAAAGGATCAAAAGCCTTTTCTTCTTTTGGAAAACTGTAATCTTTAAACATGGCTTCCGCAAAAGAAGCTTTCAAATCATCTTTCGCCCCACCGCGGAAGGCGAGGGCAAAACGGTAAAAAGACCGGTCCATCCGTTCATCTCTTTTCTATACTTTTATCTGGTGAACTGTTCCAAATACTCTCCATAACCTTCTTCATCGAGACGGTCAATAGATACAAAACGGAGTGCGGCTGAATTGATACAATACCGCAGTCCATCTACACCTGGACCGTCTGGAAACACATGACCAAGATGAGAATCTGCTGTTTTACTTCGCACTTCTATCCGTTGCATTCCATGGGTTGTATCGATTTTCTCTACTACCTCTACAGTTTCAATCGGCTTTGTAAAACTAGGCCAGCCACACCCTGCATCATATTTATCTTTGGAACTAAAAAGTGGTTTGCCGGAAATAAGATCGACATAAATCCCATCGTCGTAATGACTATCATACTCATTACGAAACGGAGCTTCTGTTCCGTTCTCCTGAGTGACGTGATACTGAATATCAGTTAGTTTCTTCTTCAATTCATCTTTCATTTATCTTCACCCCAATTTTCTGATTTAAACCTTTCTCGTCCAGACCCTGTTGCATACCTGTTGTAGTGTACAGGATTTTTCATGTAATAGTCTTGATGTCCTTCTTCAGCACTATAAAAAACCTTAGCAGGAAGGATTTCTGTTGCGATTGGTTTCACAAATTTACCTGAACTATCCAGTTCGGATTTTGTTTTTTCAGCAATTTCTTGTTGTTCAGAACTATGATAATAAATCGCTGTTTGATATGATTCTCCACGGTCAAAAAATTGCCCACCTGAATCTGTCGGATCAATTTGTCTCCAAAATATGTCGAGTAGTTCATTGTAAGTTATTATTTCCTCATCATACGTAATTTGAACGGCTTCACGGTGACCAGTCGTATTTGTACAAACAAGTTCGTAAGAAGGATTTTCGATATCTCCGCCTGTATAACCCGAAATGACAGAAGTAACACCTTCATATCGGTCAAATGGTTTCACCATGCACCAAAAACATCCACCTGCAAATGTTGCTAATGACTTTGTCATCGTTAGACCTCCCTATTCTTTTGGAATATAAATTTCGAAGTTAATCTCGTCATCCGCTAAGTTGAATGTTTTTGCCTTTACTTGTAAATTACCCGATAAAGGAATTTCTGAAAGGTTAATGAATAATTCTTCTTCTGAGGGACGAACAATCATCCACTCAGGAAGCTTCACGGAATCCCTTAAGATTTTTAAGACAACAGCTGGCTGGATATTCAATTGGCCAATTTCCATCGCTGATTGTTTCAAAATCAGATTTCCATCTTGCTGTACAATGGGATCGAAATGCATTAAGACTGGCAAAGTAAAGGAGAATATATTCAGTTCAGAAATCAGAACTACGTCGTCGCCAATTTCCATTGTTACCGGAAGTGGCTCACCATTTACCGCTTTTTGGATATACGTATTTGCAATTCCTTCTAAATCTTCTTTAGTCGCGGTCAATGTTAGAACATGGTCTGTTCTGTCTGGTTCTTCCATTTTCGGAAGTGGTGCGGATTCTGATGAAACCCCGAGTAGTACAATTAATGCTGCGACTGCTGCAGCCACTAGTCCTGCAAGTACAAAAAAACTGATTTTCCACATGTGAACAGCTCCTACATTTCCAATTCCCCGTCTGACAGTTTCTTCAAATTACATTGTTGAAGCTTTTCAAGGTAACGGTCTGCCAACTCTTCATATCCCTTGGCGTTTGGATGAAAGAAGTCTGTATGGTATACCATGTTCGTATTCGAATCGAACAGGTCACTTACAGGAATGAAGCAAGATCTCTCGTCCATATTTGTCCGAACTTCAATTGCTTCATTCCAATCATCAATGATATCATCAAATTCATTTGCTTCATCTGTCACAATTGATAAAGGATTATATAGACCAGACAAAATAATGATTGCATCACCATTCAAGTCACGAATGATGCTAAGGAGTTCATCTAATCTAATTTCAAACTTACCGAGTTCGATATAAAATGGACCCATCTTTAAATTGAAAAGGTTAGACTTGACGACCTTCATAACATCGTTTCCACCAATTGTTAGGAAAATGAAATCGGCATTTTTTATTGATAATTGAATGTCGCGTTCATCTAATTTGGTAATAAGTTGGTCACTTCTTCGACCACGTTTCGCCAAATTGGTCACGTCGACATCCTTTACCCCTTTCCAATCAGCCATTTTGCTGGTAACACGTCCAAAATAACCTTCTTTTTTTAGTTCGTCTCCGACACCCTGTGTCAGTGAATCACCTAAACCAAGCACTTTTATCTGTTGTGGAATGAAGTAACCTGGGATTTCCCATCCAGTAAATGAAATTTCGTTTCGCACGGAGAATGAATTTGTTTTTTTTGTAAACGTTTGCTGACAGCCAGACAAAAACAATGAGAAGGCGATCACAATCAAGAATACTCTTCTCATAAATAGAGTTCCCCTTTTCTTCAGTAAAGAATCATTTATCTTTATTCAGCAGAAGACTCTCACCTCCATAGGTGGGAGATGAATGCGGTATTATTTTCCTGTTCAGCGGGTGTCCAAACACCCGCTGAACAAAAGATAAAGCCTCCGGCGGATGTCACAGATTTTGAAAGGAGTCAATCGAGCAAGCTCGATTCAAAATCTGGACGCAATTACGCCGAGGCGTAATTGATTAATCAGCATAATACATGAAACCAATTGCACCTTCTCCAGTATGTGTACTAATAATTGGTGCAGTGAATGTAAGTTTCACATCTTTTATACCTGAGTCTTGTATCAATTTTCTCAAAGGTTCTGCCATAGCCAAACCGTGTGCATGAGATATACCGACCCCGCGAACAATTTTCCCCGCAGTTTCCTCTTTGAAAACTTTGAATAAATGTGAGACTACTTGTTTATGACTGCGTACCTTCGCAACCGGCGTATAGACTCCGTCCTGTAAAGTAGCAATCGGTTTAATATTCATCAGTGATCCAATCAGCGCTTTACCCTTTCCAACCCGGCCTCCTTTAACCAGATTGTCTAGTGTATCGACTACTACAAAAAGCGTGGTCTTCTTACGGATTGTATTCAACCGGTCAATAATCTCTGTGACAGAACTTCCCTTTTTCTCCATTTCAGCTGCTTCAATCACCTGAAATGCCAAAGCGTGTGAGATATACATAGAATCGATGACAGTAACTTTTGAATCTGTCATTTCAGCTGCCGCCTGAGCAGATTTAACAGTACCACTCATACCGCCTGTCATATGGATAGAGATAATTTCGCTTCCATCCTCACCAAGTCTGTCATATAATTCTTTGAAAACACCTGCAGCAGGCTGCGAACTTTTCGGCAGTTCAGTGGAATTTTTCATCAACCCTAGAAATGCTTCGGGTTTTATATCAACACCATCAATATATGTTCTTCCATCAATTTGGATGTTCAACGGAACAATATGAATAGAGTACTTAAGAATATCTTCTTCTTTCAAATCGGCTGTCGAATCCGTGACTATATGAATCTTTTTCATAGTTAGCACTCCCCTTGGGTATTAAAAGTTCCTCATACAAATTAATTTAATAAAGAGTATGTGCATCACAGGCTTATCCCTCAGCAGAAAGTTTGTCATATACTACAAATGAATACGGGACTCCATCTTCTGTAAAATGATCTTCTGAAGCAGATACAATTTTCCATTCTGGACCGTAATCCGGGAAAAAAGTATCCCCTTTGAAAGGCTTCCGAATATCCGTTATGTAAAGGCGATCCGCTATTTCCATCGCCAAGCGAAATATTTCTGCCCCTCCGATAATCATCACTTCTTCTGCATATTCTTCAGCTCTGTCAATCGCATCTTTCAAATTGTGTACAACAATAGCCCCTTCAGCCGTGAATGATTTGTTACGTGTAACAACAATGCTGAGTCTTCCAGGCAATGGTCTTCCAATCGATTCGTAAGTCTTACGTCCCATTACCATGGCTTTCCCCATTGATATTTTTTTGAAATAAGCCAAGTCTTCAGGTATGTGCCAAGGTAATTCGTTATTCAATCCAATAACCTTATTCGTATCATGTGCTACAAGTAGAGAAATCATTTAACTCCGCCTTTCTTAGACAGCAATTGGTGCTTTGATTTTTGGGTAAGGATTATAATTTTCAAGTTCAATATCTTCCGTCTCCAAATCGAAAATTGATTTCCCTTTACTATTCAGCTTTAATGTTGGTAGTGGTCGTGGTTCACGTGTCAATTGTTCATTAACCTGATTAATATGGTTTGCATAAATATGTGCATCGCCTAGTGTATGGATAAATTCTCCAACCTCAAGATTGCATTCATGTGCAATCAAATGAACAAGAAGTGCATATGATGCAATATTAAATGGCACCCCTAGGAAAATGTCCGCACTTCGCTGATAGAGCTGGCATGACAGCTTTCCATCTGCCACATAGAATTGGAATAGTAAATGGCACGGGGGAAGTGCCATTTCATCGACTTCAGAAGGATTCCAAGCAGTAACAATATGCCTTCTAGAATCCGGATTGTTTTTAATACCATCAATTAAGTTTGCTATCTGATCAATTGATTCTTCCCCACCTGACCACGATCGCCACTGTTTACCATACACAGGTCCTAGGTCAGCATATTTCGCTGCAAACTTTTCATCTTCCAGAACACGTGCTTTAAATGCATCCATTTCAACTTTATATACAGCCGCGAAGTCTGAATCTGTTGATGCTCGACGCCCGAAATTACTCATGTCTGGCCCAGTGTATTCGGGACTCGTCACCCATTGTTCAAAAGCCCATTCATCCCAAATTGGATTCCTGTCTTCAATGAGCGTTTTGACATTTGTATCTCCTTTAAGAAACCACAGTAGTTCCGAAGTAATAAGGCGTAAAGCCGTTTTCTTTGTGGTCATGAGAGGGAATCCATCTTTCAAATTAAATCGCATCTGATATCCAAACACACTGACAGTACCAGTACCTGTTCGGTCTTGTTTTTTTGTACCCGTTTCAAGTACATGTTTACATAAATCTAAATATTGTTGCATTCAAAAAGCCTCCTTGCGATAGTGTTAAGTATATCAAATATAGGCTTGCTTTGATAATAAAAAAGACACCTCCAGCGTGGTTATTTAAGATAACCACGCTGGAGGTGTCTTTTTCGCCCTTGATATGACAATCTTTTAAGATTACTAATAATTATTTATAACATTTGCGTCATGGTTACTCAAGTATTATGAGGATTGGTTGTGGTTGTATATTCCGAAAACTTGCAACTGATTTTGGACATCATTGTACTCGTATATTTGTATAGAAGAAGGTTGAAATTCCCAATGGGATTACTATATTTCTTCGCATTGCACTTTGAATTGTCGCAGAGTAAGAATGCATTAATGAACACCACTTACCCAAGTAAGGACAATAATCAATTGAAAAAAAGAACTTCGAATAAGAAAAACATAGGGAGATTTTAGTCTTCCTATGTTTTCATTCATATTATTTATCTGTTTGTTTTTGCTTTTTTTCCAAATACTCCGCACGTATTTTTTCAAGTTGCTGCTTTTTATCAAATATGGCAGGCTTGTTTTTTTCATGATACTTTGCCACAGCCACCTTACCTTTGTTATCCAATTGATATTTTCCCATTTCGTTCACCTACTTTTCTTGACTTTAAAGAGAATCCATTCAACAAATATAATATACCTTATTTTACTGAAGTATACCTATTCACTTTATTTGTGTACTGCCTAACCTTGCAAAGATCTGTAAAAACTTAGTAAAATATTTCATAGCCAAATGGTATTCATTACACTTATCTTCACGATCTTAAATTTGCTGATTCATTATCAACAAATTTAGGAGTGCTCCTGATGAGCTCTATACGCATTTTACCACGGAAACGTGTATTAATCGAAAAATATATACTTGCTGGTAAATCTCTTTCTTATATCGAGAAACAAAATAGAATGAATATCCTCTTTAACAAATCCCCCTATAAACGGGTTATAGACCGTTTTCCTTCCAAAGCTATAAACTTGAACCCGATCGAGGCATGGTTATAGGGCATTTTCGTGTATGCCTTAATCAGCCTCGTTAACATCGTATCTGTATCCGTTAATAGTAGGAAAATCTTTTTTTCTTTCATCTATATCTTCCTTTCCATCATCCGTTACCCTTCTTTTATCTTGACTCTAAATAAGAAAACTAAAGAAATGCTTGATAGAATTCTTAATAAAACCTTACTATTATCGAAGGAAACCTTTTATTAAGAAAATCTTAAGAAAGGCGTCGGGTGTTTGTTAAGGTTTGGTTGATATGATTTCTTTAAGCGAATACTAAGAGGAGTGAAAGACATGTTGAACCGTACATATAGGAGTGGACCTGCATGAATATATTGGTTTGTGATGATGACAAAGCTATTGTTGATGCGATAGGCATTTACTTAGAGAATGAGGGCTATACCGTTTTCAAAGCCTTTAATGGGCTAGAGGCAATTGAAGGTATCAATGAACATGACATTCATCTCATTATTATGGACATTATGATGCCGAAGATGGATGGGATCCGTGCAACGATGGAAATTAGAAAAAGAAATAGTATTCCTTTAATTATGCTTTCTGCCAAATCAGAGGACTATGACAAAATCCTAGGTTTAAATATAGGTGCGGATGATTATATGGGTAAGCCATTTAATCCGTTGGAGCTGATTGCCAGGGTGAAATCCCAACTGCGAAGATATACAACATTTGGAGCACTTGAAACGAATAGCAATCTCTTTCAATCCGGTGGACTGGTGATCGATGATGAAAGTAAAAAGGTCACCGTCGATGGCGAGGAAGTTCATCTTACACCAGTTCAGTATAAAATCGTAAAGCTTCTAACGGCAAATGCCGGAAGGGTATTCACCATCGAGGAAATTTATGAAAAGGTATGGAAGGAACCGGCCTTTAATCCGGAAAATACTGTGACTGTTCATATTAGAAAAATCAGAGAGAAAATAGAAATCAATCCTTCAGAACCAAAGTATTTGAAGGTGGTGTGGGGAGTTGGATATAAAGTTGAAAAGTTATAGTCATTCGTTGATAACGAAAATTGTTGTTTTCATAATTGCCATCCTATGTGTAATGGGAATTGTACAAGCTTTTGTTGAGGTAGAGATTGTAAATGATGGAAATTTTGGCAGCATCACTGAAGATCATTATTTCGAGAGCTCGGCTTACGTTCAGGAAAGTGAGGGTTTGATTCGTGATCTCACCTTACTATTAGGGAAGTATAAGAGTGAGGAACATATTTTAAGTGGCAAAAGCATTCGTCAGGACGAATTAGAATCGGCTGAAAATGACTTGTTTTATTCGGAGTTTCATAATTCTAGAGAATTCCAGCATGAGCTAAGTGAAAAGAAGAACTTCGAAATTTTTAAAGAAGAATATAAAAACGAACTTACTCAAGTGAAAGAACAGATGATAAAAGATGATTTGAGACAGTATCATATGCTTTCGCAAAATCTCGATGAATATGAGCCATTGTTTTATGCTAGTGATGGCATCCATGAGTTCGCGAACAGTACAAAGACTAAAAAGGAACAGTTCGAAACTTCCCCTGCATATATGCAGTTTGAGGAATACAAACGAGAGTTTTACCCAAAAGTAACAGAGAAGAATCAAAAACTGCATTGGGTTACAGAACGAATGGATGAATTAGAACTCGAAAACACCGTTGTTTATATAGCATTTTCAGAACCATTTTTAAATCAAAAAATGGAAGAGTGGCAAGCAGAAAAAGCCATTGCCACAACAAACTTATATCAAATATTAGGATATTTAGTAGGATTCGTTCTTGCCTTTATTTATTTGGTGACTATCGTTGGCAGAAGGTCATTTCATGATCAAGCGCTACACTTCCGTCCAGTAGATAACCTGTACAATGACGTCAATCTTGCATTATGTTTTCTTCTGTTTCCGCTATGGATCGTCTTGGTAGATGATCTTTTTGGAAATATGGCTGTAATGATCATAATCATCACGTTTCTTATTGCTGCCTTTGAACTTACCCTAGTTCTAATCCTAGTGAAGCATTTAAAAAATAGGACGTTTTTCAAACATACATTGCTGTATACGTTGATTTCTCGATTAGCGAAATTTATTGGAGAGGTATATAAAAGCGGTAACGTGGCCGTAAAGACAGTACTCATCGTCATCGGGTATCCACTATTGATCGCATTAACATTTTTCATGTTCCCGATCACAATCGGAATCGCAGCTTGGTTTGCATTTAAAAAGGTGAAGGCCTTTCAACATATTCAGGAAGGAATTGAAATTATTAAGGAAGGAAATCTACATCACCGGATTGAAGTCGGAGGGAATGGAGAATTCGCAAGGCTTTCTACGAATGTAAACAGCATTACCAATGGGTTGAAAAAGGCTGTCGATAGCGAGTTAAAAAGCGAGCGATTAAAAACGGAGCTGATTACCAATGTATCACATGATATTCGAAATCCTTTGACCTCCATTATCACCTACGTGGATTTATTGAAAAATGAAAAGGATCGAACTAAAGTCGATAACTATATTGAGGTACTTGATCAAAAAGCACAAAGGCTCAAACTGTTAACCGATGATTTATTTGAAGCTTCTAAGGCCTCAAGTGGAAATATCCCCGTGTCTTTAGAGAAAATTGCTATCGTGTCTTTAATTACCCAAGGACTTGGCGAATTGAATGACAAAATTGAAGCAAATGGTTTAGACATCAAACTCAATTATCCGGAAGAAAAGGTGTACGTTACAGCGGATGGAAGATTATTGTGGAGAACGATCGAGAACCTATTATCGAATATCTTTAAATATACACTTACACAGTCCAGGGTATATATAGATATAGAGGATTTAAGGGATGAGATACGTATTAGCTTTAAAAACATCTCGGCCTATGAATTGAATATCTCAGCAGATGAATTAATGGAGCGTTTTAAAAGAGGCGATGAATCCAGAAACAGTCAAGGAAGCGGATTAGGACTTTCCATTGCGAAAAATCTCGTTGAAATTCAAAAAGGAAAATTTGAAATCCATGTAGACGGCGATTTATTTAAAGCGATGATTTACTTACCAAAACATTTATCGAAATAAGAACTGTCTTTAAGCTGAAGTCATTCCTATCAATACTGGAATGGCTTCTTTTGCGTACCTATATATTTCCCCAATTTGTTCACCTACTTTTCTTTTCTCGTCTTTGAAGAGAACCTACTCAAACAAATATAATGTACCTTATTTTACTGAAGTATACCTTTTACCTCTAGTAGTGTACTGATTGATGGTGTAGGAACTTTCATTCTAATGTGCTTAGTACTTTTAGGTGAACGAGCAAAACTTTTATTAATAATCATTTTATCTATCCTATAACTTTAAAATAGGGATATTGCCCAAGAGTCCAGCTCCCGTTCAATACCCCTATCTCTTAAATCATTGTACGACTATATTTACCAGCCATATTTAACTATGGAGACGGTGGGAGTCGAACCACTTTCCCCGTAAAGTGCTGTAATTACAGTGTTTATGAGGATTTTTAACTACTAATAAAAATGATTGACTACGTTTGATTTAAATTACGTTGCGGGGGCACAGCGTTTTCTTTTAATCTAAAGTTTGAGCATCTTAGGTTATTCAATAGACTTTATATAAGGCTACATTTCCAAATTCAACCATACCACACACTCCACATGACTTGAGTGTCGGTTACTGAATTAAAGGCTTAAAGAAAAGCTGAGGGAGGTGCATATCTGTAACGGATTTGCGGTATCCATCTGCCGTAACTTTGATTCTTTCCACCAACCTATGAAGCATATCCGTAGTAAGGTCCTTTAATTTCATAAACCTTTTCAGTTCTTCCCTCATCCGAGTTACCATAACTTCCAATCCTTTGGTCTGCTCCACGCTTGAAAGTGAACACTTCTTCAATTGAAGTTGTTCAATGCTACAGTTTATTTCAGCAGTAACATCCATATATTCAGCCTCAGTAATTTTTTCCGATGCTAAGAGCCTGATTAAATTCTTCCGCTCATCGTTTAGCTTCTGAAGCTGTTTATCTACTGCTTCTAATTGCTTAGTAAGCTGTTTCATTAAACGAGAATACCACATCGGAGGATTGCGTCTAGATAACCTGTAAAATGGATCAATCCATAACTTTACATAGTCTCTAGTGTTACGACTTAATCGTTCAATGTCCAAATCAATATGACGTTGTTTCCATTGTCCAATCTATTCTATGCTTCCAACCACGGATTTTCTTATTGCTTGAAAATGGGTTTGCCATAATTCCTCCACTATTCAGGAGCGTTACTCCATTTATACAGTACTTTCTCTGCAACATATTTGATAAGTGATATTTCCTTTTCTATTATTTCATCATTAAGATTAGGTATGAAATTAGCATCTTTAGGTGCTTCTTTTGAATGAATTAACGAACACCTTATTGAGTAAATCCGTGTTACTACTGACTCCACAATTTCTGTAGCTTTCAAAGGAAAAAGTGCAGGATATTTCTCTGAAGGTTCGATATAATGCTTGCCCCTACCAGTAATTTCTTCAAGCCATGAACCTACGTCTGATTCAGTTATTGTGTTAGTTACTATGTATTTTATTATTAATAGTTCGTTCGGTTTAGAAAGCCTCGCTTCCTTGACGGCTCTTATAAAGAAAAATTCAAGAACCTGATAATAAGCTAAATATTTATGTCTTGGTATTTTAGTATAGTTAGCAAAGTTGAAATACCTTAACGGGGTTTCCTCTAATTCATTATTACTCAAGCATAATTTAGTATTAGACGTATCCCCTTTTAATTTACTTTCACTTTCAAATCTTGATCTCTTGAAACTAAAGTCTAGACTAACATTGCATTCAAACAAAATCTGTTCAATAAATTTATAAAACTGCTCTGTATTTTCAAAAACTTTATCATTCCAAATTTGTAGGGTAATATCCTTCTCATTGTTTCTCGCATGCTCTATTGCACCATAATCCTCTACAATGTATTGGTCATAAAAAGCATGCCAAAAAAGGTCACTCATTTGACCAATATATCCTATCACTTCACCATTTTTTTCTAATGTTATTCCGCCTGCTTGTACATAATCATAGCCCTTAATTAACTTTTTCTTGGTTGATTCATCAGCAAATTCAATCAACACTTCATAATAATTACCGCAATAAGCGGTTGAACTGTCATATCTGAAATAGCAATAAAACATTGCAGGAGTCATATATTTCATGATTTCATCGAATAGGTATCTCTCCTCTGAAACAATGATGCTTGAAGACGCTTGCTTTACTATTTCAACTTGTTTAGCCAAAGTGTCTTCAAACTCTGGATTCATTCCGACTCCATAATAATTTCTAAAAGAATTAATATAATCTTCAACATCCCACGTTTTTATCCATTCCTTTAGTCGCTCATCTTCAATATTTCTGTGTCCATATAAACCGCCGCCCATCTGTATCACTCCTTTTCATCTAGCATGAATCTTTGCTATAATATGTACATCATAGCACCCCAACTGCTTTGTTCTATTTCAGCAGTTTTCTATGACTAATTCGTGTATAGTCTTCTAAGTAGATGTAGCCTGTCCTCCAAAATAAACAACTCCTTCAGTTAAATACATCCCAATTAATAACATTATACATGTTCGCTCAAATAGAAAAAATGCCCCCTTCTGCTTCGACACTTCGTACGATGAAATCATTCAAAAAAAACATTATAGATCAGTTAAACCGCCCATAATCAGTGTTATGAGCGGTTCGACTTATTTATTATATAAATATATTTTTTAAATAAAAATCAATAATATAATTATTTGAAATCCTTATTTCACTAACGCTCCCTTTAGTTTAAGTGAAAAAACTTACAATCTTTTTTCTTAACTAAATATAATCACTTAATGTATAAGGAGAAGCATATTAAAAGGAGGCCTTCTTATTCAAGAAAAGCGCCCTATAATGGAATAATTAAAATATGATCTGAACCTTAAAAACAATTAATTCTTCTTTCACTAAAGCACCCAGTAGTTTAGTATCTCTTTCCAATATCTTTAAGTTTTCATTTAAAATTTTAGTTATTCATGTAAAACCTCAATATGATACGTTTCTTGTATTTTTCACCAACTTACAAACAGTTTGAATATGCCTCTAGAATTATAAAGTTCGCCTTGAACCCTTTAACAAAATTACATAATTTTGCTGGGGTCAATTACTCTTTGTCATTCATCCGAGAACATGATTGATAAACAGAAAGATCAGCTTTTTATTTAAGCTGGTTAAAACCTACTTCTTTTCGATTGACCGACAATATATCCATTTATTTATTTTTTTTCATAATGTCAAGTAGCACTTGTCTCATAGTTTCACGTTGAGTCTCGTCCTCGATTAACTCTAAAAATTGTACTGCATTTAGGCTAGTATCATCTTTATTTCCAATCTTAGTTAATTCTGCCACTGTAGATACAGCATTAAATAATCTTAATGAATCCGCTTCATTATTGCTAAAAGAAGTTCGTCCATGTAGAATCCAGTGTCTATTCAATACATCTGGGGATCGTTCTGAGAAATCCGACTTTTTATATAAGGTAGTAACAAAGTGCAATACCGATGTCCAAAGGAATCTCTCCATCCTTTGATTTTGAGAAGTATAAATATCAAGCATCTTTTTGCAAACCATTATCATTTTTACGTTGTTTTTATTTTGGTGGAATTTGGATAACAAACCTTCTAAAATTGGCATCAGTGTGTTTATTGAAAGTATATAATTAGAGTCTTTATGAGCTTTTACGCATTGTTCGATAGCTTCTGTATAATCATTAACTTCATCTATTGAAAGTAATTTAGTTACTAATTCGTTAAATCTATGGCTTTCATTATCACTATAAAATTCTATGAAAAATTCATCAAAATTTTCTTCCTCATAAATTTTTTCTGTACTTGAAACTTTTAAGAAGAACGGAATCGTCCAGCCATTCTCCCCCATTTTTTTAGCTACACTTTCTAGTATTCCGTCATTAAATTCATTCGGTAGCTCGTATGTAATTATTAAACTCTCAGGAATTGGAATAAATATTTTTTTATCCAACTTTATTAATTTACTATCATCACTAGTCATTAAATTCACCCTTCAGCAAAAAAAAATATGGTTAATTATACCATTATAATACATAAGTTGCACGATATCCATCACCACTGTTCACCGATTTTGATCATCAAAGAAACAAGTCCCTATCCATAAATGAATGTTAGGTGATAGCTCTTCAAAAAATCCAACAATTATTTCACTAACCTGCTGCGATAGTTTAAGAATAATTTTTCAACATCTCATAATTGATGTTATAGGTGCTGATTTATTAGCACAATCCGAATCAATGAGCATACCACTTCTAGCTAAGCAAGTAATACGAAACCTAAACAAATAGATAACCAAAGCAATTGTGCATCACAAGTTTTCCAGTTACTGATTTTATTCTATACATATATATCGTGTGGATAATGTTTCTGCTACTAGATTGAATGTTAGGAAGCTAAATTACTCGGCTATATGGTTTTCATTTCTACAATAAATAGCAGTAGATATAAAATCTACTGACTACTAACAAATATATATATATATATCTACTTAAATATTACCTTTTCTCCTGACTCAGTATATACAAAATACTTTGTATTATTTTCATTAAGTAAGGTGATATCTGTCCCTATTGGCATATCAAATATATTCATTATTGCTGGTTCTATCTCAATAATAGTTCCCCAATCACAAATTGACATATTTGATGCATCGGCAAGATATTCGTCTGTATCTATATCCGACAAAAATCTCCACCCATTATCAAGAGCATTTACTGGTTTTTCTTTCATACACCATTTCAATTTCCCTTTATTTTGTAAAATATTATTAGATACAACGCTACCACCTAATCCACTACTCTTTTTCAACTAATCACCTCCATGACTTTTTTCATATCATCAGTTCCACGTTCTTCAATTAAATACTTTAATGAATACCCAGATTTATTTAAATCATTAATATTCGGACGTTTTTCTAAACATTTTACGATTAAATCATTACCTTCCTTTGTTCGTTTTTTTAATACTTCTTGACATAAAGACCATATTGCAGAATTACCAAATTTTTTATCTTTCAAATTCAAATCTACACCCAAATCAGCCAGCCTATAAGCCAATTCAACCGCACCTGTATAATTAATATTTGCTGCTAAATAGTGCCATTCATTACATTCATCATTTGAAATTATATTAACCTTTGCATTATTATCCAATAAAAAATTAGCTATATCAAAATTTCTACTTATTAATGATTTCCCAAGTAAACTAATGCCATTTTTATCAATAGAATTTACAACCTCTTCAATACGTTTTTCCTCAATTCTTAGCTTCTCCAAAAACAATTCAAGACTTCCAAACTTTATAATAGTCCAATAATCAGCTTTATTAATATCCATTTATACAATCATCCCCTCATTCATGCTTATGACTTCGGTTAGTACTAGGTAATTCTGGTCGATAGTTTGGAGGATCTCTATACCACTCTAAGAACTCTTTCTTTGTAATAGTCTCATTCATGTACAACTCATGCATATCAGAATATTTTTCTCCTGGTATATGCCCCATATCCCATTGACCATTTCTTGGTTTAGATTTATCCCAAATTATCTCTACTCCTGTTGGGTCATAAACTTTCTCAGTAATAGGGTCTTTTGCATTTCCCCATACTTGATCAATTTGACCTTTTCCATAACTAGGTCTGCTTTTACTATATGGTTTTTCAGAAGCAATACCATCCTCAGCAGCTTTACCCTTAGCCCTAACATCAACATTCTTTATTTCAGTCTCAACATCGACATCTCCACTTTTGATACTCGTAGGAATATCTGTTTTTGCGGATGGCAAATTGTATATATGGGCATTTGGCGTACCCAATTGGTGATGAGTGTTAGATAAGATATCTAGTTGATTTTGAGTTTTGCCTAGTGGACTGTTGACGACATCCTGGTAAATTGGCGAATAGATGGACTCCATCTTCTCTGTACTTACCACTTTACTTACTTGATTTAAATCGTTACCTTTTAAGGCTAATTTCCCACCCGTACTTGCCCAGCCAGCAACGGGAATCATCGCTCCAAAAGAAAGAGTCGCATTTAATGCATCCCCTCTCGCCGCATAGATAACACCATTTACGCCATCTGCTGCTTCACCAATAACAGGTACAAGCCCTACAATATCTAATCCAACCTGAAAAAAATCTAGTAATTTGTTTTCTTTCGGTTTGTCGACTTTAACGATCTCTTCTACTTTATATTCAACTTTGGAAACAACTTTATAGAAAACTGTTTGGCCTACAACATACTCTTTAATGAGTAAACCATTTTTATACTCATGATATTTTATATTTCCCTCTACGTTTTCTTCAATAGTAGTTACTTTTTTCCCTTCAAGGGTTTGAAAAGTGGCGGCAGTAATCATCGTACCGGTCAGCTGTTCCTGTTCCATTAACCATGGATTTAAGTACACTTTTGGGAACAGTTCCGTTCTTATTTCACTTCTAAACGTCAGAACATTCCATTGGCTCGGGACGAAATTTATGTCCCTGACCCCTGCTTGGAACAGTCCCTCCATATCCGTAAGCCACGTCTTCATCGTCTGCAAATCTTGTTCAATGGGATGTAGTACGGAAGTCTGTGTTGCATCAAATTCATAAAGTTGTGAGATGGTATCATCACTTTTTCTCTTAGAACGAATGACTCCCTCCTGCACTCCGCTATCATCTAAGTGGGGCAGTCCGACAATATCACTCACCTGATTCATGATACTGTTTGCCTCATCCGTCAAACTAGCGGTGAGGCGACCAACAAGCGTAAGTCCCTGTTCTAGCTCTCCCTCTAGGAATTGTTCTACTATATACCCAGATGAATCAGGTTCGAGTGAATGAAGTGCTGCCTCCATCTGGTGGAGCACTTGTTTGAACTGTTCGGAAAACAACTGAAAAAAATGAAGAAATGGTAAATGACATTCCTGGTAAAAGGAACGGATTGCACTACCTCCCGCTCCTTTAAATTGTTCCTCCATCTGAACTAGCCCCTCCACTGCATGGTGGATCGCTTCCATTTCACTGCTTAGCCTGTCCAACATAGTAATGTTGCGCTGCAGCCCATCCTGAAATAAATCTACATCCAATATTTTCATAGGCATTGCCTCATCAATCGATTGAAAATAGCCACTTCACAATATTCTTTAGTATACAATAATACCCCACAGGTGAACATTCTTCTCCCCCTCTAGTAATCTATAAACAGTTATTATATTCCATTTTTGGCGAGAGTGCAAAGGAAGGAGTTATAATATTAAAAAAGTGAAAATGGATTAGGTTTCCGTATCGTTTCCCAGTCATCTCTGCAACATCAATACTACTTACTAATAATTGTCCTCCTTGTTCAATCAAAAAAATCACATACAGTTAGTGACTGTACACGCTCTGAATAAATTATTGTCGACAATAATCTATATTTATTTTTCTGATACTTCCTTATCGTTGGTAGCAATTTGGGAGTTTTTTAATTGGCCTATATTATTTATTTTGATCCGAGATATGAATGCTATTCCAAAATTTCTCCTAAATCCAACCATTGTTAAAAAACTTATATTTCATGGTTCATAGACCTTCTAATCACACATTGATTGGGAGGTTTTTTGTATGTCTAGAAGTAGAAAACATGGAGTATTTGCGGTTGGTGGTGATGTTGTGGTTATGCCAACGAAGGCGATAATTTACCGTAGGGAGCAGAAAAGGGATATTCAACAAGAGTTCAACTCCCGTTCAATATCTCTAGTCTTCAAAACCGTTGATATGACTGCGTTTATGGCAGTTTAAACTATGGATACGGCGGGAGTCGAACCCGCGTCCGGAGGCTCTAACACTTAAACATCTATGCCTGTATTTTTCCAAATTGGATTCGCGTAGCACTATGCCAAAGCCTTGAGAAATAAGCGTTTGTGCCGTTTCCATAATTATTTATTTTAGGGTTTTACTCGCCAGGGTGTCATGCAACGACTAAGAGTTGTTGCATGGCTGTTTTTGCAAATAAAACGGACCTAAAAATGGACATTTTCGTGATATATTTATTAAACATACGTACCCGATTGTGGTAAAACATAAGCAACTGTCTAGCTTAACTAACACAAGATAAATTTAAGTACCTTCTTAAACCTTCTCGTTACATTGAAACAGTTAACTAACAAACTATCTATTTTTCATTACTTCTGCTAATTGATGAGAATTTAAATCTTCTTCGTCATTCAGCTTTTCAATAATGTTATGATAGTCTTTTTCATTACGATTTTGACTTAGTTTATTAGCAGCTTGAAATTCATGTACTTTAATCTTAAATCCAACAATCCCTTTTAGTTGTTCTAAAACTTCAGGAGATAGATTATCCCATAAAACTGGATTATCACGGTGTTTTTCGTATTTTTGAAGCAACATTGCCAGGTCCTGTTTAAGCTCTTCTTCATCCAAAATGCTGGCTATACCATATGCATGTACAGCTTGATAGTTCCATGTCGGAACATTTTCCTTTTCATACCAGGAAGAAGAGATATAAGCATGTGGTCCTTGAAACATAACCAGTACATCTTCACAGGTTTCGAGTGTTCTCCACTGAGGATTCCCATAAGCCATATGTCCTGTTATATAGTAAGTATCTCCTTCCTTCATTAACTGCAATGGCAAATGAGTGGAAATTGGTTTTCCTTGTTCTGTTGTGACAATCGTGCCAAAAGAGTTATTTTGAATAAAATCCCAAATTTTATCAGCATCTTTGACTTTGAAATATTTAGGAATATACATAGTAAACCCCTTTCAAAACAGTTATGTGATCGTATTGATCATTATAAAGTCCACTTGTTCTTCATTACCCATATAAAAAGAGTGGGCTCCAGTTTGAACAAACCCCCTTTTTTTATTAAAAGCAATAGCCTTTTCATTTTTTTCCCATACACCTAGCCAGATTTTATTTATCTTACATTCTATCGCAATTTCCATCGCTTTATTTAGAAGGCACTTACCAAGCCCATGATTTTGAAATTTGCTCCTAATATAAATCCTCTCAATTTCAAGTGATCCAACGTCCATTTCTTCCGACTGAGCATTATCGGTGTTGACCTTCAAATATCCAGCGACTTCATTATTAAAACAACAAAAATAGAAGTGCGAAGAAGGATTGGATAATTCTTTTCTAATTGTTTTAAGTTAAATGCTCTTTCAAAATAAGCATTCATATTTTCTGGTGCATTTTGATGCTTAAATGTCTCAATAAATGTTTCTTGACTAATTTCTTGAAGTTCGCGTGAATCTTCAAGTATACACTTTTTTATATTTATACCCATTTGAATATATCTGACGTCAACGAGCGTATTTTTGCCGTTTGGCGACTGAACTAAAATTATCAAGACCTAATTTTAAAAAAGATAGAACCCTTTCTTCTTTTACTAAAGCATCCGTTAGCACAATAAGTAAAGAGGATTTTATTTAAAAATTGCGCTTAATGGAAGATACTTTAATCTTCATGATTTTATAGTCATGGCAAGTCGCATCACCAACCGTACAGGAGTCGAGGGGTTTTCCATTTGATTGACATCTCCAATAAAAAACATGTCACTTTCGGGATAGTAAAATGCAAAGGAACCTGTTGAACCAGAATGACCAATTAACTCACCTTTTCCCATAAAAATTGTTGCAAGACCATTTAGTGGAACTCTCATATATCCTGAACCGTAATGAATTGGAAGCATAGAAGCCTGCAATCTGTTGTTTACTTTTAGTTCATGAAAAACAGTATTATTAAATAGATTTCCTTTAAAAAAAGCCTTGATAAATACCATTAATTCACGAGCCGTGGAAACACAACCGCCACTTGCGCGAACGCTCCTAAGTAATTTTGGACGGTATAAGGCAGTGTCCTTATAATACACATACGGGATAAAATCATCCTCATCTTTCGGAAGATAAGTACTTTTAAGTTCTAATGGATCAAAAATTAATTGTCTATACACATCTTCCAATGTTGAATTAGTAACTATTTCAATTATTTTTCCGAGAATTTCAAAGTTTATATTTGCGTAATGAGCTCTTTTTCCCATATCTGGTGCAAAGTGTGGTTTAATTTCCTTCGTCTTTAATAGGGTTTCATTAAAATCAATTTGCACATCCTTATAAAGGATAGCACGTTTTTTCGACTTATTGCTCCCCTCCTCAATCACATCCCTCAATCCACTTGTATGAAACAATAAGTTCGAAATTGTAAGTCTATTAGAATACTCTCGGCCTTTGTATACGTGAAGGTTCTTTAATGTGTCTTTTTTTAAATATCTTGTTATTTCATCATCCAGTGACAGTTTTCCCTGCTCTCTCAATATATAAATACAAGTGGTTGTGAACAGCTTTGTGATACTTGCAATAAAGAATGGCGTATCTATATTCTTCCCCCCGTACCCAAAGCTGTATGAAACATCTCCATTGGAATTTTCTACGAGAAGAACAGATTCATGTATTTGCTTTTTTTTTGTAAGGTTTCCGAAAATTTTTCGGACTTTTTGTTTTTGAATTTCGATATGCTTACCTCCCCCATGTTAATCATTATAATAACGATTTTGACTGAAACCTTATTAGTTAATCCAATTTATTAGTAAATGGACGTAACTTTTCTGATACTTTTACATAAATAAGGAGTAAATCAACATTAGTATATTCATAGCAATATGTGCAAACATATGTGCAAGCATGGCAAGTTCTAGATTGTGCTTCCAATAAATCCAGCCAAAGAAGAAACCAGGTAAACCATTTAGGAGAATCATTCGGAACCAAATGAATGGTGTCATTTCTATATTACTTGCGGTTATGCCATAGTGACCTAATGCAAATAATAATGCGCTAATGAATATGGCAACGATAAAGACCCAGTTAGAAGGTTTTGCCGATTTTCGATCAAATAGTTTCCAAAAAATAAAGACTAACAAGCTCATTAACCCAAAACGCGTTAGTAGTTCTTCAAGAATTCCTCCGTAGAGTAAAGCTGTTATAAATTCTAACGTACTATAAGGTCGTAATAGTTCTATTAAACCATCTGGTAAGAACGGTCGGAAAAGATAATCGAAACCTCTCAAAACGACCGCTGCAATCAAACCGAGTATGATAGCTAGTTTAATCCCTTTTATCCACTCTGATTTTGGCTTTTCTCTAGCGTGAGGGTGAATAATCACAGATTTTAAACCCACTTTATGAGCAATGAAAAATCCAATGACAAGAAAAATTATAAATAAAACAAAATTTGGTATGACGGAGAGTAAGGCTAACATTTCAGGCGGTCCTGAGAACCCCGTCATTTCGCTCAATTGCTCTAATTGGGTCCGATTTGTCGATAGTACAAAAAGAATGGAGAAAAAAATTGCAATGATTCCAACCAAGAGATAAATGAATAATCCTTTAACACTTTTTTGCTTTATCATAGCTAACCTCCTTGATTTTAGTTTAAAGGTCATTAAATTATGAATTTTTGTTTTCTCTGTTAACGATAGAAAACATCTTCGTCGAAGACAAGATATTCTACAAGTTTAGTTATCGTATTGTTAAAGATGTCATCTAATAGCAACAATCTCTCAGAAAACAGCTTAGAATTAATTGTAAGACAAGAATTGGCGCAATCACTCCCCATGGGATTCCATTTAACAGTTCATTCATTTTTCCTCCTCCAAATTGTTTACTTACCCTTAATACGATTACGTTCGTCTAATCGTTCACTCACGAAAAAATAAATAAAAAAATCTCAGGAATTTGTTCCTGAGATTTTTCTTTTAAATTTTTTTCTTACAAAAATAAGATAGATAATAAGATACGTTGGAAATTGAATAAGGCCTAAAAAGCCCCATAGCCAAGCATTGTGTCCCCTCATCTGTGCATCCCAAAACATCCATGAGCTCTGGCAAATCAGAATGAATGCAATCACTACCAATAACCAAAGCGGTGTGCTACTTAGTTCGTTTAAGTTCATTCATTACTGACCTTCTTTCTAGTTTTGTTAAGAGCTAAGGGCAATAAGATAATCCCCACAAGCTGAAAATATAGAAAAAGAATTGGCTGACGATAAACGACAGCAATCACAACCGAAAGCACAAATACTGCAACAGACATAAACGTGAGGAGGTCTTTCCATTGTTTTTTTCGTATTCTTTTTTTCTCTAATTCAACATTCTGTTGAAACCATTGTAAGTGTGGAGTAGATACTGGATTCCATTGATCCAGTTTTTCTAAACCATCTATTAATTGCTTAACCGTTAATTCATCTTCATCATCCAACATAGATTTACTATTTTTAGAATCATACTCCTTCAAGTTCAGCCAACTCCTTTCGTATACTTTTTAGACCATTTGAAACTCGAGATTTTACTGTTCCTTCTGCAATACCCATCATTTTCCCAATTTCCTTATATGAATATCCGTAATAATGCTTTAACAAGATTGGCATACGTATTTCTTCATTAATTTGAGCAAGTACATCAAGTACATCAGTCCATTCTTCGTTCATATTGGCTGCAATCCATTTCATTTTTCGGAGAGCTTGTTCCTGCTCTAGCCAGTTTATCTCCCGCTTCTTTCTACGCTGTTGATCGATAAAAAGGTTTGTTGCGATTGTTATGAGCCATGAGGAAAACTTGGATTCACCATTATACAGTTGGATTTTTTCAATACACTTCATCATAGTCTCTTGTGTTAAATCTTCTGCGATTTGTGGATGAAGGGTAGCTTTCATTAAATACTTAAATAGGAACGAATAATTCTGTTGTAACAGTTTCGAAAGAGCCAATGTATCTCCTATTTTCGCCTTTCGAATTAAATCCTTTTCATCCATGAGATCTACTCCAGACAATAATAATCTATATGTAATACGACTAACTGGGGAAAATCGTTCATTTTCAAAATAAAGAATCACAACAAAAACATTTAGCCACCTATTAGTATTTATGATTAAGCCAAGAACACACGTGACTTCAGTCGTGGGATGAATTGGCTTTCCTTTTTTGTTCTAAAGTAACATCACTGGGCAAACCTATGTTCCATTTGGTAGAATATTCTTAAGGAAGGCAGGTGACAAACTATGGTGCCGAATAAAGAATATCGAACTTTTCAAATCAATATTAAAAATGGTCATAAAATGTATACTTATTTCGATGAACTTTGTCTAAATAGTAATAAACTATATAACACGACAAATTTCTTTATCAGGCAGGTATACACTGCTTTAAATAATGTAGGTGTGTTACAGCCTTTACAAATAGAAGTAATGAACACAATTCGTGACAATATTGATAAAATGAATGCAAATCAACAAGGAGCATTTAGCAAAAAATTAGAAAAAGAACAAATGAAACCGAAAGACGAACAAAAAGAAATAAAGGAAAACCTATTTGAGTTACCTTCAAAAGAAAAATCCTTCTTAGGTTACAATTTTCTTGATTGTCTATTTAAAACAATTAAACAAACAGACTATTATTCATTGCCAGGTCAGATAAATCAACAAGTTCTTAGAAATGTTGTACAAAATTGGACTAGTTTTTTCGCAAGTTTGAAAGACTTCAAAAAGAACCCAGGAAAATATACAGGAAGACCTTCTATTCCTGGTTACCTACCTAAAGGAAGCAGGAAAGAATCAACTCTTTCGAATCAGATTTGCAAAAATAAAGACGGTAAATTCCTGAGCTTTCCAAAAACCAAAAGTAAAATAAATATTGGTAAGTTAGCAAATTTCAACGGTAAGTTTTAACAAGTGAGAATCATACCCAAGCACAATTGTTTTACTGTTGAATTAGTGTTTTTAATCGAGAGGAAAAAACAAGTATCCTTCAAATTGGAGCGATGCATGAGTATCGATTTAGGTCTTGATAACATTGCAGCGCTAGTTTTTAATACAGAGCACGTTCCAGTCCTTTTTAAAGGCGGTAAAGTTAAATCCATCAACCAATGGTACAACAAAATGCGCGCTTACTACTACGCGGCTCTTCGTAACGGGAAGAAATCAAAAGAAGGAAACTTCCAGTCTGAAAAATTAGTGAAATTAGATTTCGCAAGACATAGACAAATCAAAGACTTTTTCCATAAAGTTAGTTTCAATATCGTGAAAATAGCCGTGGAAAGAAACATTGATGCAATTGTTATTGGCAAGAATGTGGGTTGGAAACAAAAAATAGAATTAGGGAAAAGAAACAATCAAAACTTTGTCCAAGTGCCACACTCATTGCTAATAGAATTAATTACTTACAAAGCAAATGCCGAGGGTATTTCGGTGATTGTAACTGAAGAAAGTTACACATCACAGGCTAGTTTTCTAGATGATGACATTATTCCAACCTACAAATCGGGGAATAATGTCAAACAAATATTCAGTGGAAAAAGATTAAAACGCGGTATTTACCGTACTAAAAATACTTTTTTAATAAATGCGGATGTTAATGGTGCAGCAAACATCCTAAGAAAAGTAGTGCCGAAAGCATTCGCTAACGGTATAGCGGCTGTGTGTTCCCAGCCTCAAGTGGTCAATGTGCGATAGCACCAACCCTGAAACCCGTGACTTCAGTCGTGGGAGGTTCATTAAGTTTACTTGAAAGTTATATATTTGACTAAAAACCAAGGTATTGTTGCTCATTCAACGAGTTCAGAGTACTTTTTTAATTACTATAGTATTATCAAACTACTTACATGATTTGTTTAAGTATGTCTTCTTTAACTAACTAACTTGATTAATTTTTTCATTGCATTTAAACCGCATAAAGAAGTCCTCCTTGTTTGATGATGGGTCAATGGTCGTTGACACCCTCATCATACTAGAGGGCTTTTTTTCTTTCAAGACCCCGAATATCCTTCAAACAGGAATGCTGCCCCGTTAGTGCAACATTATAAATACTAAAGCAATTAGACAAATTGGGAATCCGACAATTAACATTTCAGCGACAAGATAAAAAACACTCATGAATCTCCCACGACTGAATTTTGTATTTTAAATAAGTAGATAAACGTATTTATACATAGTGATTGCTAAGTAAATGCGTTTTAAAATAACCCTATATTCATATTTCAATAGATCCTCTTCCAACTCCCTTCAATACCTTTTTGAATGCAAAAAACCGACATCTCCTGAATAGGAAAAATCGGTTTTAATATAAATCACTCAAAATGCGTAAGTATCTCTTCTGGTATGCCAAAACATTTTTCGGGCGTGTCTCGAAGCAAACGAAAAGCAGCTTTACTAGTTCTCAATGAACTAGTAAAGCTGCTTTTTATTATGACCCCTACGGGATTCGAACCCGTGATACCGCCGTGAAAGGGCGGTGTCTTAACCGCTTGACCAAGGGGCCAAAGAATATGGCGGAGAAGGAGGGATTCGAACCCTCGCACCGCTTTCGCGATCTATGCCCTTAGCAGGGGCACCTCTTGAGCCGCTTGAGTACTTCCCCAAAAAAATGGCTCCGCAGGTAGGACTCGAACCTACGACCGATCGGTTAACAGCCGATTGCTCTACCACTGAGCTACTGCGGAATGGTGGGCCTAAGTGGACTCGAACCACCGACCTCACGCTTATCAGGCGTGCGCTCTAACCAGCTGAGCTATAGGCCCTCTTTGAAGCGAGTGAAGGGAATCGAACCCTCATCATCAGCTTGGAAGGCTGAGGTTTTACCACTAAACTACACTCGCATAATTATGGTGGCTCAGGACGGAATCGAACCGCCGACACAAGGATTTTCAGTCCTTTGCTCTACCGACTGAGCTACTGAGCCACATATTCGGTTTACAGTAAGCTCTCACTTTTCTTAAACCCTATGATAATACTAATAAAAATGGCGGTCCCGACCGGGATCGAACCGGCGATCTCCTGCGTGACAGGCAGGCATGTTAACCGCTACACCACGGGACCATTTGGTTGCGGGGGCAGGATTTGAACCTGCGACCTTCGGATTATGAGCCCGACGAGATACCACTTCTCCACCCCGCGACAACAATATGAGTAACTATTCAAATGCATTTCACCACTTAGTGATAATGGAGGAGGTAGAGGGATTCGAACCCCCGCGGGATTTGACTCCCCTGTCGGTTTTCAAGACCGATCCCTTCAGCCGAGCTTGGGTATACCTCCGTGATTATATAAAGTATTGGTGGACTCTGCAGGACTGGAACCTGCGACCAGACGGTTATGAGCCGTATGCTCTAACGAACTGAGCTAAAGGTCCCTTAAGATGGCGGCAGAGGGGATCGAACCCCCGACCTCACGGGTATGAACCGTACGCTCTAGCCAGCTGAGCTACGCCGCCAGGATAATATATATAGTTTTTGTAATTGGTGGAGCCTAGCGGGATCGAACCGCTGACCTCCTGCGTGCAAGGCAGGCGCTCTCCCAGCTGAGCTAAGGCCCCAATGTAAGGGTTAATTAATTAAGTAACAACTCTACTTAAGATGATAGCTTATTTAAGCGGTGGAACTGCTTAAAATGGTAACTTCTTTAAGCGATAGAACTGCTTAAAAAGTTTAATGGTCGGGAAGACAGGATTCGAACCTACGACCCCTTGGTCCCAAACCAAGTGCTCTACCAAGCTGAGCTACGTCCCGATAATATATAAATTGATAAAAAATAATGGTGCGCCCGGCAGAAGTCGAATCCACAACCTCCTGATCCGTAGTCAGGTGCTCTATCCAATTGAGCTACGAGCGCATATAAGTATAATTAAGTATCTATGCCGAGAACCGGTAGTCATGACCGCAGGAATTTAAGTCCTGTATGTCTGCCAGTTTCGCATTATAAGTGCGGGTAAAGGGAGTCGAACCCCCACGCCCGAAGGCACTAGATCCTAAGTCTAGCGCGTCTGCCAGTTCCGCCATACCCGCAATATAT
>NZ_JBXCJE010000020.1:0-47348 GCF_056786535.1 Sporosarcina sp. Y352 | reverse complement strand
AGAGAGCAAGCTCTCTAACTTTCGCTCGACTTGCATGTATTAGGCATGCCGCCAGCGTTCGTCCTGAGCCAGGATCAAACTCTCCATAAGAACTATTTCTAAAAAGAAATAGTTTTCCATAAAGAAATCGAATAGCTCATTTCTGCTGACTTAGGAGGAATAGAATTGCATTCCTCCCTGAATCCGTAGATTCTTGTGTGTGTTTCTATTCAACCAACCGAAGCTAGCTTACATTAGAAACGTTTAGCTCAAGTGCGTTCACACTCTCGCGATATCTCATTGATGTTTTGCTGTTCAGTTTTCAAGGTTCATGTCAGAAGAATCAACTTGCATCCTTCGTCTTTAGTAGTTGTCGTTTTTTTGGAGACAACTTTTACATCATAACATTTCGTTCATTTCGTGTCAACAACTAATTTCACTCTCTATTTTCGTTGTTTTCATCGTGTCGCAAAAGCAACTTTATAAATATATCATTTCATCTCATGAAATGCAAGTCTTATTTGAAATAGTTTTCATTTCTATTTCAACGGTATTGAGGTGTACTATCTCAATCCTTTTTATCATTAAAAATTAAACATTTTCTATTCCAATACCTTCCAATAGCAAGTTGACGATTCCTAGTCAAATCCAATGATCCATCTACACTCTTCTTTACCATTGGACGTAATCTTCATCAAGCGGCAGCTTCGCCATCAACCCAATTTATGTTTTGGTCTTATTACTTTCGATATACAACAAAAATACAATCGAGCATACCTGAATCTAATCGGAGTCCAATCTAGTTGAAGTATGTTAATGAATAAGTTGTACAGAGCATTGATAACACCATTCTTCGCTATACAAAAAACAACCATCCGCTAAATCGAGATGGTTGTTTTTTTATTCAACTTTTCGAGCAAGCTGCTAACTTTATCTCGCATGTCTTCAGTTTCTTCATCTATTATCACTATTGCATGAACTGAATCTTCGTTGCTGATTAATACGATGTCACCTTCCGTAACTTCGGCTGGGACTTCATTCTTTGGAATGAGGAACTGATTTTCTTCGTTAGGATATTCCAGGAATACATACTGACCATCTTCGATTCTATCAAGTGTGTATTTTACTTTTGTCATTCGCAAGCCCACCCATCCTTGTCACGATCCATTTTCGACTGGTATGCAGCATGACCATACGGGACGCCGATGGGATGTACTGTCTTTAATTTTGTACAGTTTTTAAAATTAATGGAGCTTTGATAGATAAGGGATTCGAGGATTCAATTGAACTACACCATTATATTTTGAGTTCCATCAATAATCATTCGAAATTTCTCTACCTCTATAGAAGAAAGATTTTACAGGATGACCGGAAATGATGTCCACCGAGGGCAAGTGCGGTTGTTGCAGACTAATAATAAGAGGGACTATTTTTACGACAATACAGAAAAAAAAACGGTGAAACGTAACATGGAAATTGTGAAATTCGAGGAGGTACAATTCTGCAATCGTTATTTTTAGGCATAAAAAATTTAAAAATCGTCTATTTTTGGTATGGCTATTAAGATTCGTTAAAAACCGAACGTTTTTCAGTGCCCTCTTTTATTAGCTGGGGTGTTTTGGGACGTTTTCCTTCTTGCAGATTGTTAATGGTTAAGCCAAAATCCATCTGAAGATGAGGATAATCTTTAAAGCCGTGCCAGTCTCCTCCCCATTGAAAGCCCAGCTCCTTTGCAATTTCTGCAACCTCAAACCAGTCTGATTGACCATTTCCGTTCCCATCATATTCAGTATCCCAGATCACATTACCATTCTTAAGCTGAAGAGCAAAATCGACTGCAAGGCCAAAGTTGTGATAGGATTCGCCTCCCTCCGAATGAGTAACCACTTTTCCGGGAGTTCTTCTGCCCTTATCATAAAGCTTGTCTTGCTCCTCAAACGAACGATAATCATCTGTGATTAGGATTGCAATCTCTCTTTCTGCTGTTTTTTCTAATAAAATCCCCACTTTCTCTGCTACAACGGGGTGCAGTTCAGTTGGTAGAGTCTCTGCATTTACTTCGTATTCAACCTGGTCCGATGAACCAGGATTTCCCTTTAATAATAAAGATTGATAGGCAACAAATGCAAAGAGGAATAACAGCATTAATTTCAGTAGTTTCTTCACAAGTTGTTATCCACTCCTTCTTAAAGATTTTCGATAAAATCTATGTTTAATTTAACATGAAAAGGACAAAAATTGCACGAACTTAGTCGCAAAAAGGTAAACTACCATACTGGTAAAGAGGGTTTATCAACGCTAGTGTCAATGGTGTTAGTGACGTTGATGAAACTTTACCTGTTACATCTTAGAATGACGTTTTGAATTCACCATTCACTTTTGCTACAGTGATCTCGATAACTTTGTAGATGTGGTTCAAGATGAAGAAGATGTAACTCAAGAAGAAGAGACTGGGCCATTGAAGTTGTTGACAAACAATTAGAGAATAAAAGATTCAGATAAAATAAACAGCCATTGGCTCTCTTCCCCCCACTTACTGACTCTAACGTCCGCAATACTGAGTTTTTGTGTTGGACTGTTATTTTCTCTTTTTTCACAATCGGCCGAGTAGGTAATATTTCATAAGTATTTATTCTCATTATAACCTTATAAGTTATAATTATAGGAACGATTTTTAGAACATAGCTTTTAAAATTTAAAAAACCGACTATTAAAGTCGGCTGAATGTGTTTTATTCATAATATTTATTAAGAATTTCAATTATTTCATCGTTATTTTTATTCAGTAGCTCTTTCCCGTTAAATACCCACTTAGTTACTTCGACAATGTTATCATCATTAATACCAGTAGCTCCAGGATCTACTTCTAATATTTTTTGTATTATCGTAGTACCTTCAATCACTTTATTCTTAAGTTTTTTGGTATCATCATATTTTAGTTCAAAACCAGGTATTGTTAATTTGATATCTTTAATTTGGCTTTCAATGTCAGCTTTATTGCATTTAAATTTTTTATCTGGTGGTGAAGAATAAACGCAACTGTATACTTCCTCCTGAACAAGGAAGAATGTCTTGTCCAAATGCTCGCGGAATGCCCACATTTCTTTTGTTTTATTACTATCGTTAATAGCGCAAATTACAAAAATAACAATAGCTAATACAACAGCAAGTATGATGCCTAAAACAATAGGTCTTTTTTTTTTTTTCGAAACTTCCAAAATAAAGCTCTCCTCTGCTACTCTCTGACGTCTTCTACTAATACATAACTTTATAGTTTTCGGATAAATATGCTAATAATTTTTGCAATTCTTTGCACGTTGGTGATTTTACTTCATACTACGGACTATGACAATACCAATAAGTTTCCATCAAAAGAAAAAAAGCTCAAAAAGAGGTATTGTTACCTTGACATTTGTTCCCTGAAGTCGACATCTTCCAGTTACCCCTTTGACTTTAATTCCTTTCTTTTGACCATGTGCGAATGATTAGTTTGTAAAAGTACGCCTTTACGAACCGCTTTATTGAAATGAAATACATTAAAGAATCTCGTTCGTAAATATATAAAATCACTTTTCGAACGTTCACTCATATACTAGTAACTTCGCGAACGGATTTATAAACTTTAAGAAACAAACGTTCTAAAAGGAGTATTCTATTTTTGGAGTCACGAAAATTTGTTATATCCGATTATGAACTAAAATCATGTAAATAAAAAAGCTACTCGTGGGAGTAGCAAATCATTTTTAAAAAGTAATTGTGAAAGTTAGGTTTAGTATTTTCAGTGTGTTTGTAAAATTAACAGCACGCGCGTTTCTTGTCGCTATGTGCGATTTCCCGGGAAAAGATTATGTGGACTGCCTCTCAGCAACCTTCACGGCGATTTCGGCATTTGGAAACCCCTTTACTGCTCCTACTGCTGCTCTGATAATTCCTTCAAATACTTTTTATCCATCTAAATTATCCCCAAGTAACTTCTATAGCATTATACCAAGGTGAAAACTTCATTTTTTCTGAGCATCCATTCCCCTATTCTGCTCCGCTTCCATACATAGTTACATAGTTCTTAGCCGTTTCGTTTTCGGATAGGAATGGGATGAATTCAATCTTCTTATCCAACGTGATAACTCCCACTTCCCTATTACTTTAGTGCAGTGGGAAACTGATACTATGACAGTTTTAAACATCAGGGTCCGATATGTTCAACGTCTCCTTGCGTAAAACTGACGATGGAGTTGACGAACTTGCTCCGCTAGTTCAGGAACAGGGCCCTCTATTGTGGTATCACGAATAACATCATGAATGGGAAGATTTCGAACGCGCGATGGAGTAGCCCCCATTTCATTCAACCATAGTACCAACTGTTCAGACGAACTTGCAAAAACGATCCGACCTAAACCAACCCAACCATGGGCCGCAGCGCACATAGGGCAATGTTCGCCGGCGGTATATACTGTCGCCTTTGTTCTTTCTTCGGGTGTCATGTTACTGGCTGCCCATCGCGCCAAAGCAAATTCTGGATGTTGAGTATGGTCACCACCCGCAACGTGGTTATGGTCTTCTGCAAGCACCTCTCCTTTGGGTGAGACAAGTACTGAACCAAATGGCTCATCACCTTTCTCCAGTGCAGTTTTTGCTAATTCAACACAACGTCGCAGGTGCTTCAAATCTGAATCACTTATCATAATTGTATCCTCCTCGCCCTTTTCCTTCAAATTTGCTATTTTGACTTTCAATAAATATATTAGAAGTCCTTAATCCTATTTTTTGTGTAACAATTGTATTAATTAATTCTTATCCATCATTTGGATTCAACTCCTGTTTTTTGATTAATCTGTTTCAAAGTTACATACCGATTTAAATTTAGGCTAGGTTAAAGTTATTGGTTGATTTTGAATAAAGTATCATTTGTAGTATCCTGACTGTATTAATAACAAAAGGGGCAATTCAAACGACTTTAGCAAACAATACTGACGGTTAATTAAACAAGGAATTAGATCGCTGAACGAGTTTTTATAGGATATACACACCAGGTTAACATAACTCCAGTTCACGGCAGTAGTTTACTCCATTATTCAATAAGAAAAGCTGCCCTGTAAAGGCAGCTGATTGTTCAACTATGCACCCGTTTGTTGAATAATCTCTGGTTATAATCTCAATTCTATTAAGGTAAGAGAATTATAAAACCAAATCTATCTACTTTAATATATGATTATTTTAAATTACCTGGATTGATATATTTCTTTAATATACTTGGGTTTACGAACCTTATTGAAACTACCTCCCCACAATCCAAACAGACAGTTAGTACTTTTTCAAATTCTGGTACTTTTACAAATGAATTTCCACCACAGTTTTTACATTTTTGCATTTCATATCTCCCTTGTAAAGTTAATTGTCTTTCGTTAACTAATAAATTCGATATAAAAAAGACCGCCAACAGACAATCCCCTGTTGTTCAACTAATGCACCCTTTTTTGAACAACATAAGTTCACTCCCCAACATTCAATAACCATTTACGCAATTTCGCCTTCGGGTAGTACACTTTACTGTTTATAATAATATGTGGAATATCTGTATGCTCTTGAATTAAAGATTTTGTATCTTCTTTCGATATACCCATAAAATAATGCACATCATTTTCTTTAATCATTTCGTGTACATCTTCTTCGTTTAAAGAATCAACAAGATTTTTTGCATTTGGATTCTTAAAATTTTTTAGTCCATCTCCAATAAAATATCCTGCGACTGCAATTCCTACGCCTAACCAAATAAAAGACCAATCCATTATTTTCTCCCCCTAAAATAAATGTTCATTCTATCTACGATTAAACACCAAAAATGTATTCAATATTCCTTCTGTTTTTTAACTAACCCGTTAGCCATACATGTAGCGCAAAGTCAGCGCTACACCACAGAGGATGAAAATATATGCAGAACGGGTATTGGATACTACGGCTGGCGAAGAAGGTCGATGAACTATGGTGCCATAGAGCCCATCCGTTAGTCTGACTCCAACGACCACGGTGCATCACAGACTGTCGCACTCTATACGAGTAGCACTCATGGGAGATTAATCCTACTCTGGTTATTGCACCAGCCTGCCTTTATTCTATGAAGAATGGAGTTGGTTACTGATTAACTTTCAACTTAATATAATCATTTTGAAGGCTCAGCCTTTTTTTAAAAAAACTTTTTCTGAGCTTTTTTTGTTATGCAGTTTTATAGATTTTGAGCGTTTTTTAATTTTCATGGGAGTTCAACAAGAAACTAGATTCTATCACTTTTAAAAGAAAAGAAATTATATTACATTTTCTTTTTCTAAAAAAAGTTTTAAATATAATGTGCCTTTTTGATCAATCATCTCTTCTTCATTTAAATCGTACTTACCAACAAGTGTTCCAAATTCACCAGTTGATGGGTATGAGCTTTCTGAAAGAGTTATTTGATAAAAATCATTTTCAAAAAATAAACACCTTCATAATCACAATTGTTTTCATAATAACCTACATGTAAATGATATCTTTCATCGAAATTAAACATTAAATCCAACATACTTTCATTATAATATTTTTAAATTTAATAACATGATGGTTTTTAAGATTTGGGGGAACATGATAATGTAGATATGATTTTCCACCGTGCTTAACTGGAAAATAATCTAATCAATTACAACTTAATTCTTTCAACTAATTGATTCGCTTCAAAGATAGTTTCATTATTTTTCAATATTAAGCCTCCCCAAACTTTATTTGTTCTGTTTATGTGATTTTCCTTATTCATAGGAATAGGTAAGGCTTTGAAGTTATCGCCACCTTTTCCCCTCCTTCACACCGTACGTGCGACTTTCACCGCATACGGCGTTCCAACTAATCCAATTCAATTAATCATCGACACTTCTGATATAACAATATAGCCCAGGTGTCTCAATTCTTCCGTTTCAATAAGTCGGTGCCTCCCTTGGGAGGTGAACCTCTTTTAGTCTCACGAGAACCTTATTAACCGGTAAAGATTTGCCTTGCATGATTAAGTGATTCTTCATTAGTCTAGTGGCTATCCCTCCATGTGTATTAGACATTTCATCGGTACTGTACCACCACTTTCACTGATATAAAAATAAGTTATACAATAACTAGTCTCATTATTGTTTTCCTTATTACCGTTTCTTCGGGAGTAAGCCCTCCGCGTTATCAGCTTACAACGTTGAATTATATCTATTATAGAATGAACTTAGATGTTTCCTGTGAGCCTGTTAGCTATGCATATGCCTGTAACATAAGGTGGATTTTCATATTAGTTATTCTTACTCGTCCACAACTAACCTCACATTAAGTGAGATACACATTTCTATGTATTGCAGGTCTAGACCCGTACATTCGGAAATTCGTCAGCTTACCAATATCTTGTTTTGTGGCATATAGCATTCTCACCATATTCATTCAACTCAAGCATCATGATTTACACCACCCCCTCGGGTAGGATTTCGTCAGCCGTTACACTGTTACGGTAAATTCTCACGCCTTTTTGCCGAGCTTATAACACTATTATCCTTACTAAATCCAGTGCTAATCGACTAAGAGAGAGCCCTTCAAGACGTTACTCTGTCATTTGACTCTTCGATATAATCCTTCAGTTCCAATGGAACTGTCTAGCCTTTACCTGAGAGATGTGACCATCCCCAATTTAAGCTAGAAACATTTCGCACAAATAACCTGCCTCGTTAGTTGAATAACATTATTTCGCAATCTTCAATATACTTCAGCATAGATTTCTCAACTTCCTTCTATATTTTTCTTTCCAATATCCAATTAGTAAGTGTTTTAACAACGAAATTAACAAAGGCACATATATTTATGCGCTGCTGTTAATTCCTGTGCCAATTGTGGTACCAATTCATCAATATAAAGCATCTAAATGCTGATACAACAACAAAAACAGGGACACCAATTCATATGTGAATTGTGTCCTTGTTTTTTAATGTTTTCTCCCCATCTACCGAACCCGTTAAATAATTATTACTACTTTTTATTAGCAGCACATCTCTAGCATCGAGTTTTAATTCAGTTGCTTGCTCTGCTTTCATACGTTCGATTTCTCTTTCCCAATTAGGTACATCACATCAAAAAAGAAAAAGGATGCATCCGAATAAAGCGGTGGAAGAGGCTTTTGATGAGTCGAATGAACTGACTGAAAAACAAAGGCGTTTTTGTATTCAATACATTAAAGCTTCAATGCTACAAAGACTTATCAGAAGGCCGATGGATGTGCTTATTCGACCACCCTCCACGTAGTAAAACCTTTTGTGAAATTGCTATCCAAACGAGGTTGTTACACTTTCTATCCTACATACGTATCTATTGCAGAAAATGGTGGAGGTGATTACCTTACCATTGATACAGAACCATCTGAATCAGGCGTGGTAGGACAAGTTATAAATTATTGGCATGATTAGGGAAATCGTTCTGTTGAAGCAAAGAACCTCTATTAATTCGAAGTACTTAAATTAACCATAAACTAACAGTGTTGACCTTTCAATCACTTGGATTCTAGCAATCGCGGTCAGTATGCGGGTGACGATGATATCAGAGGAGTGGTTATTGTGGAGTAGTCCTGTTCGACTCGTGTATAGTGATATTGTTGCTGTGGTTGAAATTACAGTAAAGGAGGTGGGTCATTTTGCTTCACGGATATATTGTTAAACGCAATTATATTTTAGGGAGGAAGTGATCCGCTATCTCGGTTCCTTGTCCCGTTATGCAACTGGTCTTTGAGCACAGACCTAAAAGACGCTTATTTATTTTGCCCTTATAGGTGAGAACTATAAGGGCAAAAGGAGGAATTATCAATGAATTTAGAAGAAATCAAAGCATGGCTCTTAGCCAGTAAAGACAACATCGATGTAAAAACGTACCTCGGAGAACTTTCAACGCCTACAGTTGAGGGAGCGGAAGGGTATTTCCAACGAAGTATTAGATTATCAGCGTAATAAAAGGCATTTGCAGCTTTCGATTAGTGCTAAAAGACTGCTATTAAATGAATACAAGGTTGAACAACAAGAAGAAGAGGAAACTTTAGAACTTCATTCGCCCCGAAATTTTTCGTAATTGCTACATCGGATTACAACTACCTATTACGTTCTGTGTAATAAATCCGTAATTCGGACGACTTATTATTTACCCACAGTAAAAACGTGAATATGGGACATTAGATTTTACCGCCTCACATTAGAAGGGGGCACAGCAAGGGAATTCGGACCAACTATTACATTCACACAGTAAAACTCTGAAATTGCAACATCGGATTTTACCACATACTATACACGCACCGGTAAACGCGAAATTCGGACCACCGAAATTGCCCCCTTACTATATTTGCCCCTAAACTTCTGAATTTGGGACATCGGATTACAACTTCCTATCGTATTATATACAAACGAAGCCAATTCCGCACACTTTTTTCGCCTCCCTACTTAGGTATAGACACTAGAGGCGACGAATTCGGACCATCTATTTATAAGTACGACCAGAAAATGCGAAATTACAACATCTACTGTCTTATATACAAGAAAAGTAGATTTCACACGCTTTTTCACCTTTCTATTAATCAATACATAAATGAAAACGGTAATTGCGACATTTCTCGTATACTTTAGAAGGGGACGGTCTCCCTGGCAATCGGGACAAATCCACCGAATCTTTTCCGCCCCTCATTACTAATAACGTTTTAGAAAGCAAAGTGCGGAGTATTTCGGCATACAAAAATGCGAACTCGTTAAAGTACACCCCTGTTCTTTCGTTTTATTAAAGACTTAATTTAGCTTTTTCGTAAAATTCTTCGAAGCTTGGCAGACCATGAAACCACTCTTTCAAACTAATGTTATAAGCACTTCCGTCGTAGCCAATTTTAAATTCATACGCTTCATGTGGTTCATATAAGCCCGAATTCATAATTAGTATTGTCATATCCGTGACATAATGGATTTGGCAAAGACGTAAAAAACCATCCTTGATATCGCCAGAAACTAAATTTAGATATCTATTTTCAAATTCATTCATCGTACAATCCACCCTCGTATGTAATATCGTAAATAGCGACCATCGCGAAATAATCGCCCTTCTACGGAATCTGCACCGACAGACCCCGTTATATATATGTAAAAACCATTCTCCCTACTGCCCGCCGTCACCGTTCCATTCTGCCACGATTTCCTTTAAACGGATCGCAGTCATCGAGTCTCCCAAACCTTCCGCCTGCATCCGCTCAAAGTATTCTCGACCGCCCACCAAATATCCGCAGCATTTTTTCGTGTGCATACAATCGTTACCTCATTATCGCCGGTAAATAATTGCTTCATATAATCGCCCCATCCCGATTAATAAACTGATAGTACCGTAAATAGCGTAATTATGATAGGGACGCCGTAGCCTACAGTCATCCATACATAATCCGACGGGCATACTGCTTCGTCATCGTCGGCCATGAAGTAGCGACGCAAGGCCATCATACGCGAACCCTCCCGAGTTCGTCGAAATTGTGAATTACGCTAGTGCCTGCTGCTTTTAGTCGTTCAATAGCGCTGATTTCTACTGCGATTGTCATAATATACCCTCTCCATTCCGTATAGTTTATTACGTAATAAGTCTTACTTTCAACGTAATACATAATATGTAGAACGGAGTGAAACGATGCAAGCAAACGTAAAAATAACACTCGGCCAAACGCTCGAAGATGCGGGCATAACGCGCAACGCCGTAGCTGTCGAGGGCAAGATTCGCCCGGCAACGATAAGCGAGCTCTGCAACGGTGGTAGCAAGTCGATTAGCTTCGACACACTAGAACGGATTGTAAACGCCTTGAATACGCTCGATAAGGACGACAACGGCAAGCTGTACGGAATACAAGACGTAATGATAATTGAATACGGAGAATAACCGAAAAGGGCTGGCGCTTGATTGCGCGGCTCTTTTTATGTTGTGCGATATCCGGCTAAACGTAAAAAAGACCCAACGCTAATTTGCGCAAGGCCTTCCGATTCCTTCTATATAGTTACCGTTTAATATCGTAACCTCCGAATACCTTTTCCTTCGCAAGCACTTTATCGTAAGCATCGTAGAAATGTACGAGCATCGCCTCGCCGTTCGTCGCAAGCTTAACCGCGCCGCCCACCGTTTCAGCAAAGCGTTCCTTCTCGTGTTCCGCCGAATTGTACCACGCGTCGGATACGATCACCCACGTTGTTTCAAAACTGCCGTCACCGTGCGGACTCGGCATAATATCGGTTACAACGCCGTCTAACAACGCTATGAGCGCTTTCAAATCTACGAGGACAGTTTCAGCCGCAGCCGCCTTTTCCGCTATCTTCTTAGCGGCAGTCTCCGCTTTCTTTGCATCCGCAGCTACTTTCGCTTTAGCGTCAGATTCGGCTTTAACCTTCGTCGCTTCGGCCGCCTTGACCGCGTTCTCTTTCTCTATCTCGGCAATACGTGCGACATCTTCCTCCGCTGCCGCAATCTCTTCCGCCGACTTAACCGCGACCACTGGCGCTTTCTTCTCCACCTTCGCGACTTCCATAGACTTCTCAATTTCCGCAGGAAATTCCGGCTCAATCTCTTCCGGCGAAAACATTCCGATTACCACAATCACCGCAAACGTACCGCCCCATACTTTCCAACGCTTATACAATGGCTTTTTCAATAAAATCCCCCCCGACAAGATTATGTTTCCTGATTATTCCAACTATATACGTTTCCAAATATTTCCGCTATAACAAAATAACTATTTTAATAAACTGCAAATTCAACCGGCACTTTAAAGCATGGCTGAACGTCGAACTCTTTGAATAAATTGCTAAATAACGCTTTGTCGATTAATTCGCGAAGCACTCCGTCGTAATATCCAGTTAAATTACGTTGCTTCTTCCTCTTAGTTGCTTGCGTGGTAATATGTAGCGCCTGCATTGCTAAATCCTCGGATAAATCAACTGCGACCGAAAGCGCCGGCTTTTTCTTCGACACAAAAAACGCCTCCTAACTCCGTAGTGGAATCGGTGATAATACGGATGTTGACCGTATCACTCTACGTGTTAAAAGGCGTTCATATCGGGCTTTATCACCCTATTTCGGTATATCCCAGGAGGACGTGTAAATGTGTTGATTAACCTTGTAGATATCACATTTCTAAATACCATGTGTTGTATTTGTGTTGTGTTTGATTAAGAACCAAGGCTTCCAACAATCTATTATGCTGGACAGAAATTAAAATAGAGTTCAATTTACGGGGTTATATGGAAGTTCGTTAACAAAGACAGATACTGAGTTTTCATGGAACAAAAACACAGTTTACAATGTAATTTTGATACGGCGAATATTTTACGGGTGGGAACGGTTATTGCTATTGACGCCCCGAGTTCAAAAAGTTGTACGCTAATTTGTATCGGGTTAGATGAATAGGTATAAAGCCCTAAACATTAAATTATCGCGCGTAAGTAGCATTGACCAGCCGCGGCGATATTGAAGGGGGCACTTGGGGGTAGCCGGATTCCCCCGTCGTACCTATCGCCATGCACGTAAATAACGGCTATCAATACGCTTTGTTTCAAGCGTTAATAACGGCGTTGTTTCGTCTGCTTATATACGTTACATCGAGGCGCTGTCCGCTCAGAACATGTCTAGACCACGGACAGACTCGCGTATCTCTTCATCACGTATACCGATATAACGGCGCGTCATTCGCTGCGATGAATGATTAAGTATTTCCGATAATGTTACGATGTCTTTCGTCTTCTTATAGTAGAAATAGCCGAATGTTTTACGTAGAGAATGCGTTCCGATGAAATCCCAGCCGAGCAAATCAGCGGCCTTGGCGAGCGCCCTATAGCCCTGTGTAGTCGATATGTGCCCACCCTTGGCCGACGCGAATAGGTAGCCCTCCGACGGCTGTCCGTCTAGGTAGTCGGTTATCTCCGGCATGATGTCGTCAAGATAGACCTCGCGCATCTTCTTCGTCTTACCTTCCTTGACGAGAACGCTACTACGCCCCTTAACGTCTTCGATACGCATCTGTACGATATCGCCTATTCGTAGCCCCGTTGTTATTCCGAGTTTGAATAGAAGAACGTTGCGATCCGCTGTCATCGGTGAAGCTAGAATTATTGCCTTGATGAATTTCTCGATATCCTCGGTCGTTCTAATCGGCTGTACTTTTTGCATGAATTTCGCTCCTCTTTAGATGTACGGTTATGTATTTTTATTGACTATACCATACGTCTAAATGGAACACAACTACTAAATGCGATATCTACGCGATTTCCGATGTATCCTTTTGTCTAAAGCTTACATCAGCGATTAGCCAAAAGATATGCGATTAATCGGAAGTAAACCCAAATACAAATACAAATACAAATACAAATACCGCGAAGTCTGAATGACCTAACACCTTGCTGACGAGTTCTAAGTCGCCTTTGCTACGCTTGTATATGTCTTTTGCGAAGCCTCGACGTAGCCCGTAAGGATTTATGTTTCGAATTCCATACGTCCGCTTATAATAATTTAGATGCTACGCTATTGCGTTGGACTTCGGCGCATTAGGATTAATAATGCCCTCGGCCTGCTGCGTGATAAATACGTAATCATTAACTACACCCTTCTCTTCTCGGATGATCCGGTTCTGCTCGAATAGTACCTCGAGTATTTTCTGTAACCGTCCGTCAATAGGAAGTAGAATGACTTTTAAAAGAGGAGGGAACGGATGTGCGTGTTGAATTGATTAAGTCGATGGATCGGAATTATGCAGAAATTTTAATCTCATTTAGACGTGCATTTTCTAAGATATAATTATTGAAAAGGTTTAATTTTTATAATAATGGATACCCTATTTCATAGTATGCGTTATCATAAAAATAAAGAAATTCGGAGGTATGAATATGGATTTGCAAGTTGAGTTATTAGAAGAGAATAGTGTTCAGCGTTTCAAAATTGTCGGTGAGATTGACGCCTTCACAGCACCAATGTTAAGAGAACGTCTTGCAACTGTTGAAAAAGCAAAAGATACACAAGCTGAATTAGATTTGTCCGAAGTTAATTATATGGATAGTACAGGACTGGGTGTTTTTGTTGGTTTTTATAAAGTTGTCAAGGCAAATGGAGGACATGTTAAAATTGTTGGCGTTAACACACGTCTGAAAAGGCTTTTTGATATAACTGGCTTAGGAGAAGTTATGGATATTGAAATGGAAGAAAGCGGGAACGAAGATGCAACCGTATGATTATATTGAAATTCGAGTTCCCGCAAAAGCTCAATATGTTGGTGTAGCCCAAATTCGTCTTTATTGTTAGTACTTGGATTGTTATATTTCCAATTAATCGCTGCTGCGAACAAATCCGCAAATTGTAAAAATATACTCTTATGAGACTCCATCCGGATTAATTGATCCATTACTAATTGATCTTCATTATGAAGTTTAAAATTATCAATTTCAATTCTCTTAAAAGTGCCTGTGCATCAAACAAAGACAAACAACTCACGCATCTGAATAAAAATACAAAAAAGCAGTAATTAGCCAAATTTTCTGTCCTTTATTCTGTTATTATACAATTTTAGTTAATTGCCTGATGTTCAGATAGCGTTTTAATTGTTGGTATAAATATTTTTTCAGTTTAAAGTGTACATATATGGAAAAAAATTCGGTGGATATCAATCTTAGGGGGAAGAGTTTTGGATAAGGCATGGATAGATGAGGAAATTAAACAGTATATTAAAGATCATAAAAAAGCTTTCGAAAACCAATTATTAGGTCAAGCTGGAAATGTAAGAGATAAAATTGACGATATCTTAAGATTTGGGGAAGTTGACCTCATTAACAATGCACATAAACTAGTTAATTATGTCATTGATGGCGATAAACTTACGGAACTTCAGTTATTTGCTAAACAAGAAGGAATAGCATGGGCTACCCATTCCATTGCTTTAACTTTTAAACTGGAATGGGTACAAGCGATTCGCAGGACTCTTTGGAACTTCATACAAGAATATAACAAGGATGAGAAAAAGTTCACGATTGATATGGTTTTTATATTGGAAAAACAATTTAATAGTCAAATTGATGACTTTTTAAATTCATTCTTTATTAGCTATTCTACATTTAAAGATTCATTGATTTCGGCTCAAAGGGAAATAGTTGCAAACTTATCTGTCCCTATTATTCCAATAACACCAAGCATATGTATACTTCCCTTAATTGGCGCAATGGACTCATTTAGAACAACTATCCTAGAGGAAAAGGTTTTAGAAGAGGTTAACAGACTTCATGTTCAAACATTAATCATTGACTTATCTGGCATAGCAAGTATGGAAAGTGATGGAATTGAATATCTTATGACAACGATTTACAGTACTTCCTTGATGGGATGTCGCACAATCATTACTGGTTTGCGTCCAGATGTTGTTAGACAGTTGAATAGTTCAGGTATTAATTTTAATAAAGAAACGAAAACCTTTGGTACTTTACAACAAGCATTAAATGAATTCTTACTAAAATAATAAAGTTAGAAAATCGAGGACGACTAAGAAGAAAGTAAGCTTCGCACAATAATTCGCTTTCTTAATAATGGAGATGCTAATAATGAGCACAGAGTTTATATTAAGTACAGGTAGTATTGATGGTGACGATTTACCTTTTGAAATCAAGATAAAAGGAAATGAAGACAGTGATTTAGATACGGTATTAAAGTAAATTAATTCAATAAATATTACACTACCAAAAACAAAAAAAGCGACCTACCAACAATCAAATCTGTGGATGTTGTGACCCCTTAAAGTTAGAGTTTTATATTATGCAGCTAATTGGCTGGTATGCAGACGGTATTGAACCGGACTCATGCCAGCTAATTTTTTCTTGATACGCTTGTTATTGTAATAATTGATGTAAGTCTCAATATCTCTTTTTAACTCCTCGTATGTGCGAAGCGCTACCCCATAATACATCTCCTGCTTCAAAAGACTAAAGAAGTTCTCCATTGGTGAATTATCTAGACAGTTCCCTTTACGGGACATACTTTTGAACACATGATGTGCCTTAAGGGTCTTCACCCAATTCCTATGCTGATAATGCCATCCTTGATCAGAATGTATAGTGGTCCGGTATTTTGAGTCTTTTACGATTTGAAGGGCGTCTTCTAACGGTTTCATCACAAAGTCCAGCGTTGGATGCATATGAATGCCGTATGAGAGAATCTCTCCGTTATACATGTCCATAATTGGGCTGAGATAAAGTTTAAACCCATCTGAGCACTTGAATTCTGTAATGTCTGTTGTCAGCTTTTGATAAGCCGTATTTGTGTAGAAACGGCGATGAATAAGGTTCTTCGCAACAGCACCTACGGTGCCTTGATAGGAACTATAGCGACGAGATTTCCGAGTGAATTTCTCTACTTTGAGTCCGAGCTTCCTCATGATACGCTGAACTTTCTTGTGGTTCACTGAAATACCTTTGTTTTTCAACGCCAGCTGAATTCGACGGTAACCATAGTTTTCATCATTCTCTTCAAAAATAGTTTGAATTTCTTCTTCCAACTCCTGGTTAGGGTTCTCCGTCATCATTCCTTTCAGATGATAATGATAAGAAGATTCGGGGATGCCTACGACTTGAAGGATGTCCTTTAGTGGGAAGTTTTCTTTGAGTTCGAATGATAACGCTGTTTGTGCTTTTCGAGATAACCCTCCGGATCCATCTGAAAAGCTTTTAACTTTTTTAAATAAGCTACCTCCAAACGGAGTAGTTCATTTTCACGTTCTAGTTTCTGTTCACGCGTCATCTCATCCTGTTGTGTGGGCTGCTTATTTTTCTTGACGCTCTTGGCTTTGTCCGACATGGCTGGCCGTCCTTTCGGTTTGTCCAGGGCTTCAACACCGCCTTCAAGGAACTTTTTATTCCAAGAAGAGATCATCGGTGGGTTCGTTAACCCAAAATGAAGAGCTGTTTCAGTTCGAGAAGCGCCTGTCCTATCCATAAAGCTTAGTACATCCAGCTTGAATTGAACAGAATAAATTTCATGTTTCTTTTTTATAGATAGCCCTATTGCGCCGTATTTCTGGTAAACGTTCACCCAATTACTAAGCTGCGTATGTGATTTTATATCGTATTTACGCACTAGCAACTTTAAACCAAGTGGACCATCTAGATACTCTTTCACAACCATCAACTTAAACTCATCGCTATATTTAGCCATAATAAAACACCCCAAAAGTTAGATTTTGACTCTAACTTTTGGGGTGCACAACAGGATGGGTCGCTTTATCTTTGGACTTATTTAACCTTCTCACGGATAACTGGACAAATAAAAAGACCGACAATTGACGATCTCCTAACGATTCTCACCGTATTTAGTTTTTCAGCCATCCGGCATATCCATTGGCATACCTTTTCCGTAAGGAATAGCTTCAGCCTTTGTTCTGCCGACTTCACCTGGCTTCATACGTTATAACCTGTCAGTTATAACGCATGCAGGAGTATTAACGGGATGGTTTTAGGAAACGTGGTTCCTTCATTCCCATCCTCCATTGTAAAGTTAAGATTTTAAATCATATAATCTCCTGCATTTCACGCTGTAAGCGTTTATAACAGAACTTGTCGCGCGCACCCGTTAGTTAAATAAGGATTGCACCTGTATCTCGGTAAAATGAAAACAATCTTTTATTAACAAATTTGATTTTAAGCAGTGAAATCATCAATAACTTCAACCACTTCTATTTTTCCATCAATTAAGAGTTCTGGAAGCTCGTTTTTCACATTACCCTGCCAATATTCTCTAGCTTGTTCAATTTTTTGAGAGAATGGAACTCCATCTTCTTTTGGTAATAGGTTTCCATCCCCCTCAAAAGAATTTCCAGTAACTCGAAGTTTAACTATCTGCAAAACATTCCGATTATGTGAATCAAATAGTTCTTTCCATTTCAATACGTCTTCATAGTTTTTTGTAGCGTATAAACAAGACATTCTTGAAGGGGATTCTGGATATTCTTGTAGTCTGACCATTTCTACTATCACTTCTCTGATAGCTCTTATTGTTTGGTCTGCATACTTAATGGCAACATCGGCATTTTCTTTATTCAAGTACAAGCCTTCATTTGTATAATGTTCTAGTAAAATCCGAAAAAAGTCTTCTCCTTTAGAATTCAATTGTTCTCTTTCAAAAAAGAAGCTATATAAGGTATTTCTATGGTTCTTGTCAAAGATAATTATTTGACCTAGACTCATTTTATTTCTAGTAACAATGTGATAAACATACAGCTCATTTTCAAGTAGATAGTCTTTTTAATCTTACTTTTTATCTTTTTTATTTATAAAAATTAGCTATGTCATATAATTTTTTTCATTAGTTAAAGAGCTTTAGTCTAATTTCTGTGCCATTCCTGTACGTGAAGATGTTTCAATTGCATCAAGAAGCTGATGGTGAGCTAGCGCATGGGCGAAATCTGGCGTAAGTTTGGTGCCTTCACGAATATCCTTTGCAAACTGCGCGTATAGTCTTCCAGTGCTCCCCAGTCCACCAATTGCTAGACTCTTACCTAATTCATAATAAGAAGAAGGAATTACCATCTCGCTGACCGTTGTATCTTCCCCGCGACCACCTTCCAATGTTAAATCCGTTAACTGAACTTGTCCAATTGGAGCAGTTAAGACCAAGTCACCTTTACTTCCGTTAATTTCCCAACGCATATTATCTCCACGAGAACTACCGCCCCGATAAAATACAGAAATTGCTGCACCACTATCTACTGTACCTATAATGGAAGCATAATTTGGCGAAGTAACAGGGATCCTTTTATTTTCTTCCGCTAACAGAACTTCTTGTTGATTGGCTACAAGCTTAGCTGCAACATTTGTAAAATCGCCCAGCATGTAAGATAAAGCATCTAAGGCATGAAAAACTGGAATCGATAGGACCGTTGCGCCGTTCGTTGCATCATATAAATATGCACTGTTACGATCTGTAACATTCCCCCAACCCCCGCCTGATCCAACTAGGATTGATCCTTGCACCTCACCAATATAACCCTCTGCAATTAAATCACGCACGTAACGAATAGCTGGTTGGAAACGTGCTTGCAAGCCTACCGCAGTGCGAACACCAGCTAGCTCAGCACGTTTAGCAAGATCTTCTGCTTCTGCTAGACCATTACCAAGTGGCCATTCTGAAAACACCATTTTACCTGCATCTAACGCAGCAGAGACAAGTTCATGATGGTCAGGTACTTTTACTGTTACGACGACTAAATCCACATCAGGGTGATTAACCAAATCCTGATGATTATCAAAAGCTGGCACTCCAAATTCTTTTTTGGCTGCTTCTGCTGATTCACGGCGACTCGTACTTACTGCTCTCAGTTCATAATCTTCAGACAGGGCTTTAATAGCTGGAATATGTGCGTTCACTGCCCAACTACCAGGGTTTAATGGGCTTGCTCCAATAATGCCAACACCTATTTTCTTTTTACTTACTTGTTTTTCAGTTGTCATGTTAACACTCCTTCTTAAATTCTATAAGCTTGTTATTTTTTATAATTTTTTCACATCTTTAATAACTTTTAATTTAATTGGCTTGCTAATTTAATAACTCTAAAAGATATAAAATATCTGCAATTAATTTCTTGTAATCTCACTTTTCGTACAGGTAGAGAAGCAAGAGATACATAGCCCTTGTTTTATTCAATTATAATATGATCAACAGATTACTCGGATCCGTAATAACCGATTTAGAACCAGAGATCAGCGAGCATCTCCATCGATCGCTTCCTATCTTCCGGATCGTAGGCGTATGTCACAACAATCAGTTCATCGGCCCCACTACGTTCCGCAAATTCTTCCAATTTCTTACGTACTGTTTCCGGAGAACCGACCGCTTTGAGACTGAACATCGATTCTATAAGTGCCCTTTCCTGTTCTGTTCCTAATTCTTCAGGATCCACAGGTGGCTGCAATAAGCGCTGTTTTCCAGTTTGCATATCCAATAAAAATTGCTGTGTCGTGGTCCAAATTCTCTGCGCTTCCTCATCCGTTGGAGCAACAACCACGTTAATGCCAGCCATGACATAAGGTTCGGCAACTTGTGCCGTTGGTGCTGTCGATTTAAATGCCGAACGATACAGGTCAATCTTCTCTCTATAATTTTCCGGGGTAAAATGCGTGGCAATAGAAAAAGGCAAACCCAGTTGACCAGCAATCGAGGCGCCATTCACACTTGAACCTAAGACCCATATTGGTACATTCGTGCCTGTCCCTACATTAGAAGTTACAGGTACACTATGCGCCAAGCCCTCATCACTGAACCATCCAATGAGATCATAAATAGAATTAGCAAAAGATTGTGGGTCACTACCGGAACGACTAAGTAGCTGAGCAGTCTGAGCATCGGTGCCTGGAGCCCGTCCAAGTCCTAGATCAATTCTATTAGGATACAATTGTGCAATTGTGCCAAAACTCTCGGCTACCTGCAGCGGAGCATGGTTGGGCAGCATAATACCGCCAGAGCCCACACGTATTTTTTCCGTCACCTGTGCAGCCAGTCCAATAAGGTTGGAAGTTGCCATGGATGCCAAAGTTTTCGTGTTATGGTGCTCTGCAAACCAAAGTCTCTTAAAACCAAGCTTATCTAACAGTTGAGCCGATTCTAAAGCTTGCTCCAATGCTTCCTTTATCGTTTGACCTTCTGATATACTGACCAGTTCAAGCACGTTTAATGGTATATTTTTCGTCATTTTATGCACCTCTATATTTTTTTGTATTGTCTATTCGCTTCCTACTACATATTATTGTAATAGGTAACCTTGTTCTTCTAAATTTATTAGCATGCTAATTTTATAATTATCCTTTTTATCTACTAATTTTCATAGCTTCATGGATTAACGCTATTTAATCTTATCCAGCGCATCTGAAATCGTATCTTCTCCAGATATAAGGTCAAAAGCGCGGTGGTACGTATTTTCTTTTGTTAACGTTGCTTCAATTGTTCGAGCCACATCTTCACGCGGAATTTTCGGCAAGTTCTTCATATCCCAGTCTGTTTTTTCTATAGTAGCAGAAACCTTTGCAAGACCATGATCATTCGTTAATACGCCAGGGCGGATAATTGTATAGTCTAAACTGCTAGCCTCCAGAATCTTATCTGCATAATATTTCGCCGCCATATAATAACTTCCCGACCATTTCTCACGGTCATTTGAAAGTAAGGAACTGACCATCACAAAACGCTTCACTCCAGCCTTTTCAGCAGCTTCTATTGTCTTTGCAGCGCCATCTAAATCAATAAGAATTGTTTTATCTGCACCTGTGTGCCCGCCAGATCCTGCGGTAAAGACAACAGCGTCACATCCTTTGGCAGCTTCAGCTATAGATTCTACACTTCCTTCTAAATCTGCAAGCGTTGCTTCTACATCTAGCGTTTCAAAAACAGTTACTTGGCTTTTTGTTCGTACCATTACTCTCACTGTATGTTCCTCACTATTTTTCAGTATATCGACGAGTTTTTTTCCGATTTGCCCATTTGCACCTACAACAAGTACCTTCATGAATAATCATCCCATCATTTAATGAATTTCAATTGACTTCGAACAACCTTTTTCCCGTGACTACAATCTAATTGAGTGTACTTATTATCCATTTTATAAATACTGGCGTTTTCCAATTTTCGCTGCATCATAATGTTCCTTTACGTTAATACTGACGACTACCAAATCCACATCAGGATGTTGAGCCTAATGAAAACATAAAATCTGCAAACACCTTGACGTCATCAGGATTATGAGAAGACATATCTATTCTCTGGAAAAGGTAGGCCAAGGTTTCCTCGCAAAGTATCAGATTCATCCTCTTTTCGGAATATTCCTTTCTCCTGCAAAATAGGGACGACCAAGTTGATAAAATCATCAATTCCAGAAGGATGTTCCTGTCTTAGGAGCAATAAGTCCATCGCCCCCGCCTAACGCCACTGCTCAATCATATCGGCGACAGTCTCTGCCGATTCGAAAAATGGAAGCTTAGGAATACCGTATCCTGGAGGTAATAACCTTTGTAACTCCTGAAACTTTTCATTCGCCTCGGCTTCTGTTCTTCCAACGATGATTTACTGTGTTGGCATAATCAAAATCATCCCCATTTACAAGTACTCCTGCACCTATAATTCCAAATTTCATTATTATTCCCCTTAGATATAACTTTGTTTAATTATGATTCAATATCAGCTATGGATTTTCCCAATAGCCTCAGCACGAAATTGTCTACTTCAGTGGTAAATCGTGTGGGAATTTCTGTACAAGAAGCTGTTCATTCTTATGGCCTTAATCGTTCCACTAATAAAATGAGCAACGAGATATTCTTTTTCCTCACCCGCATGTATCTTTGATATTGGAATATTAGTCTTTAAGGAAAACTGCTTTTAATCCCCTATTTTCACTTTCAAAAAAATCCGCGTTCTGGATTAGAAATTTCTAAATTTCCTCGTAACGTATTAGACTCATATTCTGTACGGAAAATACCTCTATCCTGTAAAATCGGAACGACTAAATCAGTAAAATCCTGTAGTCCTGTTGGATACTCTTGTTTTATTAAGAACAGGTCCATTGCACCTGCTTCATACCATTCCTGAACTTCATCGGCTACTTTTTCTGCTGAACCCAATAGTCTAGGTTTTGGTATTCTATAACCGGGCATTAAACTTTCCAATTCTCTGAACTTTTCTTCTGCTTCTTTTTCAGTTCTACCTACGATTGGGTTTTCAACCATTGCAACAACAAAGTCTTCTGGTGATCGCCCTTCTGAGGCTACTCGTCTTTTCAGCTCTCTCGCCATTCCCACGCTTTCAGCAATGGTATTATTATGAATAAGGGCTGCGTCCGTATACTTTGCAGCATTTTCCATCATCTCGGAAGAAGTACCCGCTGTGAAGAGTACCGGTCTTCCTTGGACTGAACGACTAATACTTAATGGACCATCTACCGAGAAATAATTTCCTCGATAATTTAAAGCGTGCATCTTATTTGGATCTAAAAATACCCCACTTGCTTTATCCCGGATAAAAGCATCATCTTCATACGTATCCCATAATCCTAAGACAATTTCCATAAATTCCTTTTGCATGGGATATAAATCTCTTTTTGACAAGTGCCCACGGCTAAAGTTAACCAGGCCCCCGGGATTTGAAGTTATCAAATTTACAGAAGCCCTTCCTTTACTAATTTTATCTAGTGATAAAATTTGTCTTGCTGCTGTATATGGATCTCCATACGAACTAGCAATTGTTGCTGAAAGACCAATGTTTTTAGTAGCCATACTAAGAGCCGACATAAGACTGACACCTTCAAAAAAACTCAAGTAATGTGGAATATTCCCTGGTCCAATATGGCTTACATCGATTAAAAATAGCGTATCAAATTTTGCAGTTTCTGCTATCTTTGCCTGTTTTACATAGTGATCAATATTTTCACTCGCATCGGCAGGCATTTCTGGATGTCTCCATCCCATATAGTTCCAGCCAACACCCTCAAGCACAGCACCTAATTTTAATTTTTTTCTATTATTCATTTGGTTAACCCTCTTTCATAGTTGTAATGATTAATAATCGATTGGACAATTCAATGATTTGGCCCAAAGTTATATTCAATTCTTTTACTCCGTTGTTACTCGTATTTTATATTTCTATACTTCTATATATATCGAAATATAGAGCATAAATAAACTTACTGAAATTCTCTATTTTGATACTTCTAGAAATATCAAAATTATAGTACACTCTGTTTACCAGAGATTATAGTCGGTGCATATTCTTCTATTAGTTCACGGTTTAAACTGTAATAACGGTAAGTACCTTCTTTTCTAATTGAAACTAACTCACAATTAATCAGTATTTTCAAATGATGAGATAATGTGGAGTTAGAATTTATTTCAAGTTCATCAGTCATATCCATACAAGCCATATGCGGTTCATCCACCAACATTTTAATAATTTTTAAACGAGTAGGTTCTCCAAGTGCCTTAAAAATTTGTACTAGCTTTTCATCACTCATGTAAATTCCCCCCATTCATTCTTGTTTCGATATTCATAGAAACAACCGTATGATTATTTCATATTTTTGTCAACAATTTTAACTTAAATGGTTCTTATTTCACAAACCTTCCCCGTTAGCCATACATGTAGCGCAAAGTCAGCGCTACACCACAGAGGATGAAAATATATGCAGAACGGGTATTGGATACTACGGCTGGCGAAGAAGGTCGATGAACTATGGTGCCATAGAGCCCATCCGTTAGTCTGACTCCAACGACCACGGTGCATCACAGACTGTCGCACTCTATACGAGTAGCACTCATGGGAGATTAATCCTACTCTGGTTATTGCACCAGCCTGCCTTTATTCTATGAAGAATGGAGTTGGTTACTGATTAACTTTCAACTTAATATAATCATTTTGAAGGCTCAGCCTTTTTTTAAAAAAACTTTTTCTGAGCTTTTTTTGTTATGCAGTTTTATAGATTTTGAGCGTTTTTTAATTTTCATGGGAGTTCAAGTAGAAAAATGATCTCCCTAAGAAGCTCCCGTTAGTTGATTAAGAAGCTCTCAGTGTAATATTGTATAAAAAACTTCTTGTTATTTTTCCACAAGAAGTTACTTTCTGTTATCTTTTATATCTTCCATGATTGTTGGAGTATTAGATAATTGCTCACTTTGTGATATAAATTGAAAAGCTTCTGTGTACCTCTCCCCATTCATCAAATTATGATATTGAGAAATTTCATCTAACCATTTCTGATAGAAATAAACATCTTCATAAGTCTCCTTTTCCGCCAATTCTAAAGCGATTTTTGCAGTGTCTACAGCTTCTTCTGTATCTATTACAGTTAATAAATATGATGTGTTTAGAAAACCAGGAGCATTCTGTGGATCTATGCTATTCACCTTACGTCTAGCACTGAGTGCCTCATCCCATCTCTTTTGCTTTTCAAGCATCATTGCGTATTGATGCCAAGCTAGGAATTCGCGAGGGTGCTGCTGAGTGATTTCTTCATAAAGCTTTTCAGCAGTTTCAAAGTCTGATTCTTGCCAGGCGTTGTAAGCTTCGTCCAAATCCCATTCCACCGAATAAATTCTTGTGTTTAATGTCGCCAATTTAAATCCTGTCAGTTGTTCAAAGGATTTCTCAAATGAGCCTGTTTCTTTTTGATGCAAAAGAATGTCCGTTAAAATTCTCGTATCACTTTGGCTTCCTACAACATATTCAATTGCTTTTCCGGCTAAGAAATACACATCTGAATGTTTAGATGCCGCATTCCATTCTCCAAAAGTTTGAAGGTTGATGAATTTTAATTCGGGGTCTACATTTCTAGGTATTCGTAAGTTACCCGTCACTTGCATGCTTATATACTGACTGATTCCCTCACGATACCAAGCAGGTACACCTTCAAAATTTATTCCTTTTTCGGCTAAAAATACATCTAGCAGGTAGTGGCCATATTCATGGCTAAATATACCCGTCAGAAAAGACTCATCGTCATGAAATCCTTCTTGTTCCAGATAAATAAGAGCTCTTTTATTCTTTCTGGTATATGAACCTCCTTCTATTTCACTGGCTAACGGCTCCATTTGTATGTACTCTTTAAAGCTAGGAAGAACAATAACTTCTAAATTCTCAGTCTTAGTTATCTCGTGACCAAAAATTTCCCTTTCAAGTTGGGTAAGCTCATCAATTCTACTAATCATCTCATGAATTTTCTTCTCCGCATTAGGATGATACTTAAATGTGATGTGATGATGTTTTAATATCAGATAGTCCTCTGTGAATTCATTGACTACTTTATCATTTACATCGGACATCCTTAACATAAAGTTCAGTTTATCAGTCACAGACAACTCTCCCAACTCGTCGTTAATCACAAAGTTGAACATCCATATAACAGTAAGTAGCATACCGGTTATCATTAAGTATGAGAGAGCAAATGATAGTTTTAATCTACCATTCAATTTTAAGAACTTAATCTCCCCATTTATTAAACCTATGAGTGTAAAGATGAACAATATGGATAAACTAATTAAACCAACAAACAAAACAATAGTTCCAAGAAAATTATCTACTAATAAGTAGGTGCCAAACAATAATGTGGCTGTCAAAATTATACTTATTAAAGTGAAAAAAATGTATCTAATTACCTGCAATTTCGTTCCCCCTTATCACTCAACTTAATAGAATAAAAAAAGAAGTGAATTGTTCATTTCCTTTTTTATTTTAACCTCACTAGCTATTCTGTTAGCACAATAAGAATTCAGCATGATTACTGCTAACCTGCCAGGTAGTTCAACAAAGAATTCGATCGCTAACCTCGTTTGTATAGGTTACACACCAGCGTTACATAACGCCAGTTCACGGAAGTAGTTAACTCTATTACTCAATAAGAAAAAAACTGCCATGAAAGGCAGCCGAATCTTCACTAAAGCGCCCGTTAGTGGAACAGGGAAAGTTGTTTGCGGACAGGCTATTATTTGGCAGTGATTTGTGAACGTTATGTATTGTCCATTCTAAATTGGAAACCCTAAACAAAATTATCGTTTAGGAGGTTCTAATAATGAAAAAGTTTTATTTGGCTATCTTATTCGGCATGATTATTTTGCTTATCCAACCACATTTGTTTAAAGCCAGCCTTGCTTTTACAAAAGATGAAGCAATTATAACTGAGTATGATGAAATTGCTAAGTCAGATAAAGGGGATATTATACTTTATGCTAAAAAGATGAATGTAAATGATGTATATACTGATTTTAAAATTGATTTTAAAGGTGTTATTATGTCAAGACCATTCTGGATAAACACAACAAGTCCTGCATGGCTTCCTGAAATTATCTATGAGGACATCAATGGCGACGGAAAGAAAGAGTTAATCATAATTTTAACTAGAGGTACTGGTACTGGAATAATAGAAAGAGAAGTTCATGTTTTCAATATACAAAATCAACAATTGGGTAATGTGCATTATGAGGGACTAGTCGAGGTGCTTGTTGATGACCCAATTGCAATAGTATTAAAAAATGTAAAGACCGAGATATCATCCAACAAAGCTAATGTAATTATTGGAGACAAGAAATATACAATTGATATAAAATCTTTAGGAATTCAACCTGAAGTCTTATTCAGTGATATATACTTTGGTAATTTTATTAACTTTGAAATAAAAGACAATCAGCTTGTTGCAAAAGTTGAGGGAATCATTTCTCCATCTGGATATATAGGGAGTATTCAAATTACGTATATGTTTAAAGATAAAATGTATCAAGCAAAATCAATTGAATTTAATCCAAATGAATAATGTATTGTTCAAGTTGGAAATAATCATAAGAAAAATCTGAAAACCATCGATTCAATCGCTGAATGACCTTGCATACGACATACACAACAGGTTTACATAACACCGATTCTCGAAAGTTAACAGTAACCCCCCACCCCTTACAAACACTCAGTTCGACTCCTATTATTCTTGGCGTTCTTTATGCATGGAAATCTATACATCGTTGAGTTAACGGGCTTTATGGTGAACGTCAGGCCTGTCTAAACGAATAAATATGCAGGTTCAATTGAACGACAAGAAGACGAAAAAACCTACCTGTGCAATACGCATGGGTAAGTTTTTTGTTGTGATAAAAGCTAAAGCCTCGCTTGTTGTTCAAATTCTGCCCCTTTAGCTTAATTAGCTTTTACAGCTAACTTAACCTACTTGCTTCGAACTCCAAATCCTAAAAGTTATGACACTACCGTGGTTATAAAAAAGCCATGCGATGAGGTCGGGACTATTGATAGTGCCTAAACCCTCGTCCTTGCTCAACCTTGTTATCGCTATCAGTTGTGTTTATTTTTGATAGTGCTATAAGGAAAACGTCTATAAGAAAGTAAAGAGAAATAATATCGGTTTACCAAACGTCCCTATAGAAACCTATGTATATCATTTCATAAGCGAACCTCGTTCATATAAGTGAGTCAATGAGATACCTTTTTTGGCAGCTACCCGTTTAATTAGATTTATTTCATGGTACATGGCATTAGATAAAATTCCATTATCCACGTTTTTGTTAATATGGTAATAAAAACCTGCTAACAATTCTATTGGTATGCTATTGTACAAAGAAAATCCCCCATCATTCATTTGCAACAACTACCCTTCCAAAAGAGTATACAGTCTATTTGGATTATTGTTAAGCACTTTTGCAAATTACGTTGATTTGACGGAGCTGATTATCTTTTGGCACAACCATATCGTAAATCACCATAAATGGGCTGAGGTTGAGCCTTTCCCCAAATTCATCGGGGAAAGGCTCGTTTTATTGTACTATTTATTTTTTAGTGAATCAGTGGAATACTTAGGTAGAACCAGCGTAGGCATCAGCTAAGCGCCGAAGCGTTTTCATTGGAAACTTAACATCTCTTTGATGGGCAGCATTTCGTCCCCAGTGAATTTCCCATGAATAGCATGTGAATCCGTCGTGACTATTTTGGTAATCGGTTGTGAATAAGGTTTCTCGACCGATGATTTGGATTTCACGAAATCGAAAATACTTTTATCAAGTGGTTCATCGCTGTCACCAAACACACAGTCTGAATACTCTTGAAGTCCTAAGAGTGTTCAAACCATTTTCTATCAAGTTACGACATTCCGGTCTTGTCTATAGTAATATTTTTAAAACGTAAAAAGCCACCCTCCGAAGAAGATGGCTTTCCATTTTCCGACTCCTGTATCCTCGGTTCCTCATATATAATGAAGCAATTAATTATTCTTTGTTCCATATGGCATTCCTATATCAGGTGCCTTAACGTGTTAATATCATTGGAACCTAGTTGGATTTTCTTTTCACCAATCCAAATTTCATCTATTTCACTAAAGTGATGCATCTTTAATTCATTACGTACTTGTAATACTGTTTAAAGAGATTCAATTTATTGCTCATATGCTTTCAACTTAGGTTAATAAATATAGTTGAGTAATTAATTTTCGATTTCAAGAATAGCCTCGATTTCTTCTAGAATCTCTCTATTCACCAAAAGAGAACGTTTTTTTCTCAATTCAAGATCCATTTCTTTGTCAATGAAATTATTCGTATGTTTGTCAAAACAATTAAAACAAATAGAGTAAAAGTCTTTTTTCTCTTTCTTTAAAAAATCAAATTCCCACGTTTCAAGTTCCAAATAACTTACTTTATCTTTCGTTTCTTTTTCACATAATTCGCAAGTTGTTTTCATTATAAAAAAACCCTTTCATACATCTACCTTTTATTTTTTTCCTAGATGGCGATCTTTAATTCTTTTTAAACGCCCATGATATTTCATTATATTCGCTTGTGATTGTTTGGCATCTTCGCTAGTAGGTTGCAAGTTGGCAATATCCCAGTATTTAATAACTACATCTAATACTTGGTCAAAGTATTCTAGTGGTCCATAATTCGTATCTATTGCAATGGTTTTCATTCTATCGTTAAAGTCTGGCATAACGGCACCTGGCATAGAGAAATTAATAATTACATTCTCAAAATAAACAATGAAATTCGGATCAAGTTCAAGATGTGCTTTCACTGTATCGCGATAGAATGCATAATGAAGCGCTTCGTCTTTCGCTATACGTCGAAGTAATGTTGCTAAATCTTTGTCGTAAAGACCCGCTATCCTAGCTACATTATTATAAAAAACTAGTGTAGCTAACTCTTGCAATGAAGTATAGGCCATTGTTGCTAGAGGATTAGTGAAATCTGGAAACCAACCACTTTCAACTACTCGTTTTCTTAATTCATGCAATCTTGCGGGATTTACGTTTCGTGTCACCAATAAATACGTTTCAAGTAAGTTAGAGTGCTGGTCTTCTTCAGCAGTCCAAGTGCGTACGAAATCATTTATTACTTCCATTGAATTTTTAAATGTATAATCCAAATGCGAAGTATACCAAGGTAAATTTACTTCTGTAAGTAATGCTGTTTCTACCGCAGTAATTACACCTTCTGGAAGAGTTACTTGACTCTCATCCCAAGGAACTCGTTTAAAGGACATGGCCTTGTCCCATGGAATAAATTCGTGATAGCTCCAGTCAATATTTGCAGAACGTTCCTTATGTAATTGATATAATTCTTTAATGCGCGGTTCTAAGCGTATATCCAAATCTGAATTTAACATTATCTATTCTCCTTTAGGTGTTTTACTATCTAATTTTAAACCATTTGAATTTTTTTAACAATTATATTTTTTAAACCACCACTCCCCCTTTAGTTACGACATTCCCGTATAGTCTAAATCTATTTAGCTGCTCTTTATTATGATACCATGTTAAGTTCCGGATGATTTAAAGTGGGGAGTCTAAGAATTGTATTACCAAAATAAAAAAGCTGTTACATATGATTGAACTAATCACATGTAACAGCTCGGTTTCTTAAAGAGCATAAATTAATTCGCCCCCAACTTTTAGATGTATCCTTTTTCTTTAAGGGATATGAATTGATGGTCTCCGATAATTACATGATCCAGGACCTCCACTCCCATAATACTTCCAGCTTCAGCCAGTCTTTTTGTGATTTCAATGTCTTCCGGAGAAGGGGTCGGCTGCCCGCTAGGATGATTATGATAACAAATTATGGAGGCAGCACTCTGTTTAACTGCTTCTTTAAACACTTCTCTCTCGGATGCACTATCGAAGAGTTTAAAGAACCTATAAAAACTGTCTTCTTATGAAGCACTTCATTCTTTATATTCAGATATAGAACAATGAAATGTTCCTGCGTCAGAGCATTCATTTCCGTCATTAGATAAGCGGCTGCATCTTCTGGTGAACGGATAACATAGCGTGTATCAGCCTTACCAGCAGAACGCATCTTCCGTGCTATCAGCATGCCGGAATGAATCTTCAAGGCTTCGTTATGTGTCATACCTTCCTCTTTCAGTTCGGTTACGGTCATATCGACTAAAGTTTTAATTCCACGAGATGCCAAACGTCCAGTGAATTCTGTTTTTGCAGATGGTCCAATCAATACAGCCAGAATATCTTGCAATTCAATAACGCTTTCTGAACCGATCTCATTATAAGTAGAAACTGCCTCACGAGCAGCTATGATATATTTTTTCATTGTCATTTTTTTGTCCTTTCTCACACAAAGCTAGCGCCGAGTGGCACTAGCGTTCATGTGCCACTCATTCCCTGCCCGGTGGAAGGCTTTTTATGTTATAATAAATCTACAATATTTTTAATAAATCACTTTTTTCGAGATGCGAACCGTCGCGTCTCCTTTTTTTCGCCCATTTTTCCAATTACTGCATCATCCCAGCCCATCTTTTTCAAGTTGGAAGCCGTGATGTTCAACAACTTCCATGGATTTACACCTTCGAGTACCATGTTCTGCGCTACTTCCTTCATTCCCTTTTCATCAAATTGCCACGAAGCAGAAACAGTGTAATCCCAAATAACATCTCCTGTATCAACTGGACCATTGTTGTCGACGAAGGCCTTTAGTTCAGCTTTCATTGCTTTCAGCGCTGATTCAACACGCTCAATTTCCTTGCCTAACTTAATTGCATGGCCCATACTTTCAATAACCTCTGTTTTTGCAAGTACCATTTTAAAACTCCTCCTTTAGTTTCCTATATTTCCGCTGCCAATTACCTTCACATTCCCGTTTTCAATAGACAAGAAAATATCTTGAATATCGGTAAGCGAATCCATTCTTTTAACATCACCTTTGCCATCCAGTTGGTAGATACCGCCAAACTTAAAGACAAGGAATTTCCGCTCTCTTTTTTCATCCACATAGCAGATGAATGACTTCTTAGCACTCCCCTTTTTGTTGTTAGAAACTAGACGATCTAATTGTTTACCAACCATTAAAATCACTCCATTCCCTTTTTATTTTTGAAAACAAAAAAAGCCGACCGTATCCCGAAGGATTCAATCGACTTTTAATATATATCACGCAAAAATGCGTAAATACCCTGTGTGATTATGCCCGAAAGCAATTTTGTGACGTGCAATTACATCTGCCTAGCTTTTCCCGAAACGAGAATTCATAGGCTACTACGTTCATGTCGAATCTCCTTTTAGATAATTAAAAGGTATAACGACTTTCATCAAAATGATGACTTGAAAAATAATAGAATATAGATTAAGGTTATCAAATCTTAGTAGCAGTCGCAACACTTCGGAAAATTTGTAGCTAGGAAACCCCATAGTTATTTGTTGACTAATGACCTTATAAGGAAAAGGAGCAAACTGAATACTTGGCGATCAATACGAGGATGGCTCATATGTTTTTAAAACGGCTTTAGTTTTAATTAAAGACAAATAAAAAGCCCCTAAGTTACTAGAAGCCTCAAAGATTATTCAATTTTCTTTTCCCTTGGTTTAATCCATTCAGATACGACTTGGACATTTACTTCAGCTCTCCGATGCTAAGGATTACGATGAAAAAATGGCAAGGTGGGGAAGATCATCCATACTTAATTGTTTAATTTCTAACTTTGTTTGATCATTTACTTTATCTAATACCATTGCTTTAAAGTTATTCATTTTATTTACCATTTCCTCTCTCTACTCTTTTTTGTTCAGAGTTTCCTTTTAAAATCATACACGTACTAGTTGAATGAGCAACAAGACTCTCTTTTTCATCATATACATGACATTCCAGTAGTCCAACAGAAGTTCCTTTTTTAATTATTTTTCCCTCAGCTCGAAGTTTCGAATCAAATATTGGTTTTAGGAAATTTAATTTAATTTCCACTGTCGTAAAAACTTCATCATCTGCAAGCGTGCTAGCAAAAGTATATCCCATCGCAGCATCTGCTATATCGCAAAGTATCCCACCATGTAGCGTGCCCATTGGATTATGCAATCTTTCAGAAGCTTCCATTTCTATAACAACTCTACCTTCTTCAACTTCTACCACCTTAAAACCAAGTACTTGTGCAACTGGGGGTTCAGGTATTTCACCCGTCATCATTTTCTTTAAGTTTTCTAAGTGATTCATTATCCACGCCTCCTAAATAATAAATTTTAAGTGTATTTTTCAACGACGCAGGTGAAGATGCCCATCGAAGGTGCAGCTCAATTGTAATTTTGGCTGAACCCATCTGAGATTACGCATCAAGAAAAAGCTTTACATGTTCGGCAAACAGTTTGGGATATTGGAACAGGTGTCCATGTCCGCGTCTGGGTAAATGATAAGCTGTGCGTTAGGTAGTTGCTGAGCAAGAATATAACTGTTTTCGGTAGGAACCATGATATCCTCAACACCGTTGGTTACAAGTACTGGTTGCTTAATCTTATGTAACCACTCATAGGATTGGTTATGCGCCCGATCAGCTCACTGGGATATCGCCTTCAATTGTGCGTTGCGTACCTGCAACGAACTATCAATTTTTTTCTGGGCCATAATACGTTTCAGCGAAGCGGCTCCAGCTGCACGACCAGTTTCAGTCGGAGGATAAAAAAGGAACATGAATCTATCGTGGGCGTCATCAGCATCTTCAGAGCTAGCCGCCATATATACGTCGTGCATAATAGAAGCATCCCTTAGAAAGTTAGAATAACTTTACCTTCTGAGTGGCCAGTAGAAACTTTATGTAATGCCTGATTAATGTCGTCAAATTTATAAGTTGAATCAATTGAAGCCGTAATATCCTCTTTTTCAATAAGGCTAGTAATCTCTTGCAACTGTCTTCCATTGGCTTGCACAAATAAAAAGTGATACTCTTTTTTATCTTTTGCTGCTAAACGGTCTATACGAGCACCCGCTAAACCAAACAACATTCTTTTCCACATTGGAAAGTTATTTTCAACGGCAAATCGATAATTGGGTGTAGCCTTCAATGATACTAATTTTCCTTGAGGTTTTAAAATACCAAGTTCCATTTTTATTTCATTTGTACCTAAGGTGTCTATCACATAATCTATATTGGATAGAACCTCAGCATAGTTTTCTTCCTCATAATTTATAAATTGATCTGCCCCAATCGACAGTGTACGTGATCGACCTCTTTCACTACCACTTGTAATAACATATAATCCCATTGATTTAGCAATGGGAATCGCCATAGCACCAAAGCCACCGGTTCCTCCAGGAATAAATAGCTTTGTATTAGGCTGAACATGAAGTACGTCCTTCAATGCTTGATAAGCTGTTAAAGCTGTAAGGGGGATCGTAGCCGCTTCTATAAAGGATAGATTTTCAGGCATTTTAGCTATAGCATCATCTTTGACCGCTACATATTCAGCGAAAGCTCCTATTTTATTCACCGGCAACCTCGAATAAATTTGGTCGCCAACCTGAAAATCAACAACATCTTTACCAACTGCCTCTATAACACCAGATAGTTCATTGCCTAATGTTAGTGGGAACTTATAATCAGCAACCATTCGGACACTGCCATTCAAAATAAGAATGTCTAATGGATTTACACCTGCTGCTTTTACTTTGACTAGTACCTCGTGATTATTGATTTCCGGTATTTCCACATTATTTATTTCCACTTGAATTCCTTTTGAGTATTTCTGCATTTGAGCAGCTTTCATATTTTTCTAGCTTCCCTTCTATTTGAAAAACTTATGGCAAACAATTTTTAGTTGTACGCCATAAGTCATTTTACTTATTCTTACTGCTATTGAGATTTTAATTTTTCCATTGTAGGATAATCTGTATAACCCTGTGCACCACCAACATAGAGCTTAGTTACATCCGGTTCATTTAGGGGAGCGTTTTTCTTTATACGTTCAATGAAGTCTGGATTTGCTAGTGCCCAAATCCCTACTGTTGCAACATCTGCTAGATCATTATCCAAGTCCACAGCAAGTTGTTCAAGCGGGCGTCCCGCTCTATTTACCAATAGTGGTTGCGTCCATAACTGGCGTATTTCTTGCAATAAGGGTTCATTGCCAAAGTGCATAATATGAAGATAAGACAGATTAAGCTTATTTAATTCCCCTATTAAATAACGATACATCTCAATATTTGTATCACCTTCCTCAATTCCGTTCAATGATCCTTGAGGAGAGAACCGAATTCCTGTTTTTTCTGCACCAATTTCATCAATGACCGCTTTAGTCACTTCAATTGCAAATCGAGCCCGGTTTTCAATTGAACCACCATAGGCATCTTGACGATGATTTGAATTCTCACTAAGAAATTGTTGAATTAGATACCCATTCGCTCCGTGAATTTCGACTCCATCAGCTCCAGCTTTTATTGCCGAAGCTGCGGCTATACGAAATTCTTGAATGACTTCTTTTATCTCATTTTGACCTAATTCCCTAGGTGTCGGGATTTCTTTCATTCCCTCAGCTGTAAACATTTCTGTGCCAGGTGCAATAGCCGAAGGTGCAACCGCTTGTCGATGATGGGGCGTATTGTCAGGATGTGAAACACGCCCTGCATGCATGAGCTGAATGAATATGCGGCCACCTTCATTGTGTACACGACTCGTTATTTTCTTCCAACCTTCTATATGAGATGGTGTATAAATCCCAGGTGTATTTAAGTACCCTTGACCATCATCTGAAGGTTGTGTACCTTCACTTATGATTAAACCGAAAGAGGCACGTTGACCATAATATTCAGCCGCTAACTCGCCTGGGGTACCATCAGGTAAAGCTCTATTTCTCGTCATTGGTGACATACCTAAGCGGTTTTTCAATGTAACGTCTCCAATACGAAGCTCTTCAAATATTTTTTTCATTTTCATTCTCCTTTATTGTTCTCATGTACTTTAACCATAAGATAGTTAGTAGTAATTGATTACCTATGACTAATTGTCCTCTACCCTCTTAATTACTTAGAATCGAGAAATAGGTTTACATCTCCAGCAAACTGTTCTGGATACTGGAATAGATGCCCGTGTCCAGAATCCGGATAAATAATGAGTTGGGCATTAGGTAAGTTTACGGTAAGAATATAACTGTTTTCAGTCGGAACCATGATGTCTTTAACGCCATTGGTCACGAGTACCGGTTGTGTAATCTTCTGCAACCAGTCGTATTTCTGTTCAGAATCCCGCTCAGCCCATTGGGAGATTGCCTGTAATTGTGCATCACGCACTTGAGTTGAACTTTCCACCTTTTTCTGGTTCAGGATTCGTTTCAATGAAGATATTCCAGCCGTACGACTCGTTTCGGTCGGACCGTAAAATAGGAACAAGAAATTCTCCAGAGCATCATTTTCATCTCCATCAACTTGAGTCATCGCTTTATACACGTCTTTTCTAGGTTCATTGACACCAGATTGTGGACTAGTTCCCGCCAAGACGATGCATCGTACCAAATTTGGCTGTTGCAATACTAACTCCTGTGCAACAAATCCACCAATTGAGAAACCAAGGATATCGACTTTCTCTAAGCCAAGTGCTTTAATAAAAGTTGCTGTATCCTTTGCCATCTCAGCTATAGTAGTCGGAGTTTCACCACTGGATTCACCGACACCAGCATTATCAAATAGAATAATTGGTCGACTTTCAGCTAAAACACCAATCATATTAGGATCCCAGTTTTCCATTGTTCCGCGGAAGTGAATGAAGAAAACTAGCGGAATTCCTGTTTCTTGGCCGAACTTTCTATAGGCAAATCGGATCCCTTCAGCTTCGATATAACTTGATTCAGTTGGAATTGTAAATTTTGACATCATTTTTTCTCCTTTCGAACGGTGAGTTCTGTTCGATTTGATTAATTATAAATTAGTTGCAATTTTATCTGCATTACTAGAATGCTCGTTCTAAAATGGTAAAAAAAAAGAAGGTTAGTCTAACACTGAAAGTGTCATGTCAACAATGCTTTCTAATTTCTTTTTATCAGCTTCAATCTTCACTAATACGCGTAACCCTACAAGTGAATTATGAAGATAAAGAGACAATACTTCAGGATCATGACTCTTAGATATTTCTCCGTTTTCCTGCCCATGTTTCAGCAGCTCATAAAAGAGAGCTTCTGTCTTTGTAAACATTCCTGCAATCTTTGTTGCAATTTCCTCATCAATCAAAGATAATTCAACAGCTGCATTTACAGACAAACATCCTTTTGGCAAATTAAGATTCGGGTAAATTATCATGTTAAACACTTCTCGTATCCCTTGTTTTACCAGTAAGTTTGAAACTACTCTCTTCTTCGTTTCACTAGTAATTAACTCATCATAGTGAGATAAAGCACTCAAAAACAATGTACGTTTATCGCCAAACGTATCGTAGATGCTTCTACGATGAATGCCCATATAGTCTACCAACTCTTGCATAGACGTTTTCTCATACCCTTGTTGCCAAAAAAGCTCCATAGCTTTTCTTAACACTTGATTTACATCAAACTCTTTACTTCTAGCCATAATTCCTCCCTAAATACGAACACCTGTACAAGAATGAACATTCTAATTATAGGACATTTAACTGCAACTAATTTAATACTTTTAGAATATCATTTCTAGAACGATTAGTAAAGAATTAAATGGATAGCCGTTTTAATTCTTTATAAACCCTTTATCCCAATTTCTTTCAGTTGCCGAAACAAGGAAGCTTGGTAATACATTTAAACCCGACGCTAATGCAAAGATAGTATTAATGATCGGCTTTCTCTTCCCTCTCTCCATTAAGCTAATATAAGTGCGGCCCAAACCACAAATATACGCCAACTCTTCCTGTGAAAACTTCTTTTCTAACCTAATTTTTCTAAGTACTTTCCCAAAAACCTCTTCTATTTTCATCCACTATAGCACCACGCTCTTTTTCTCCATATAATTTTACCTAGAATTCTAAATCGTCTATCCATAACTTTCAAATTAATTATTGCTCACATGACACAACACTAATTGAATTCGTAAACCTCCCCAATTTATGCGATAATAATAGAACTAGCGTTTCTATTACTAGTGGAAAAGAAGTGTTGTTATGAAAACCGTTAATTTTCGCCGAAAAACCATCACAGGCCAAAGCATACGCAGATGCTTTTTCAGTAAAAGCCCGTCACAAAACACATATTGAACTAAATCCATGTAGCACATTCCCTTCAGGTGCCGTCATCACATGGGCTATTGGACATTTAGTTGAGCTAAAAGAACCCAAAGAATATCGAAAAGATTGGGCGTCTTGGAACCTCTCCTCACTGCCAATTGTTCCAAGTAAGTACGAATATAAGGTTTCCTATGATAATAAAATCCAGTTCAACTTTATCAAACGTGTTCAATGATCCTGCCATTACCACTATTTTGAACTGCTGCGATTGCGATCGTGAAGGATCTAATATTTTCTACTCCATTTACTACATGACAGGTGAAAAGAATAAGACGATTAAGCGACTTTGGATTAACTCTTTGGAAGTTGATGAAGTACGAAAAGGTTTTAACAACCTTCAAGACAACAAAAAAGACCTATTGCTTTATTATGAAGCGAAAACACGACAAATAAGTGATTGGCTTGTTGGGATGAACGGTAGTCGCCTCTACACCCTCCTACTTCCGCAAAAGGGATTTGGGGAAAGTCTTTCAATTGGACGAGTAAACCCCATAGATATTTGTTTTCTAATGACCTTATAAGGAATAGGAGCAGACTGAATACTTGGCGATCAATACGAGGATGGCTCATATGTTTTTAAAACGGCTTTAGTTTTAATTAAAGACAAATAAAAAGCCCCTAAGTTACTAGAAGCCTCAAAGATTATTCAATTTTCTTTTCCCTTGATTTAAACCAATCAGATACGACACGGTAGCAATGCCTCCGCCTGCACCAATAATTGCGACTGCTTCGATTATTGTAAGCATAGTCATGTAAATACCTACCTCCACTATTTGTTTGACAAGGAAAAAAACCGATGAGAATAATCCACATCGGTGATACCTTTGTTATGTTTTCAACTTTTAATAACTACTAAACTTTCGATAGCATTCAATGACAAACGGGCAATGCCTACAATGGCTAGAAGGCGTTGACACGAATAAACTTTCCGCTTCTTCTGGCAGCATATCTAAAATCTTTCGTTTTGAATTGATTTCATTTGCTAAATCCAAAGCCCACTGTCTGGAACATTCCATATCAGCCTGATTGAAAACGTGTTTGCTCGCTCTTCTAAATCGAAGAAAATACAAGTTGCCTTCAACCCAGGTTCTGTTCTTTAATTGACCTACAGCCCACGCATACAACCTACTTGATGATTGAATCGAACATCATATCTAACACGATTCGTTTTCCAATCGACTATTTTACTTCCGTCTGGTGAAACAAGATCTATATAGCCTTGTAAAATCGGGGCTGAATCTTCATCAGAAAGAGGTAGCTGAAAATGAATCTCCGTTTCACCCATGTTCTCTTTAATCGGTGCATGACTAACCAACTCTGACATTTCATCCATTGTCACATCTGGATGAAACTCAGCTTCAATCATCCCGTTTAAAACGGCTTCTGAATGAAACACCCCATTAATTTTGTCCTCCACTGCTTTATGAACTCCCTTGCCCAAAGCTAAAGGGTATGTGGTCGGTTCTTCGAATCCTTCAATGTACTTCTTAAAGAATCGAAAGGGACATGTTGTGTAAAGGTTTAAACGCGAAAAAGAGTAAATCAATATGATCTCTCCTGTCTTCTTTCTGTTTTCAATAAACTAAAGGAGACCGGATGCTCAATCTCCTTCAATTAAATTCCATCAGAATGGCAGGTCATTATCGCTTACCGCAATAGGACCTCCACCAGTTTCGAATTGATTACCATTTTGATTTTGAGTGTTACCAGCGTAAGGATTAGGCTGTTTCTGATAGTTCTCCTGCCCCTGTTGTTGTTTATTGCCTTGACCTTGTGGTTTCGGATCAAGGAATTGTACAAAGTCAGCTACAACCTCAGTAACGTATACACGGTCTCCTTTGTCATTTTCATAATGCCGTGTGTTTATACGACCATTCACCGCAGCTTGACTGCCTTTATTAAGGAAATTGGCCGCATTTTCAGCGGGCTTCCTCCAAACTTGAACCATTATGAAATCAGCTTCGTTTTCACCATTGGCATTTTTAAATGGACGATTCACTGCCTGCGTAAAGTTGCAAACAGCTACACCATTTTGCGTGTATTTTAGTTCTGGCTCTTTCGTAAGACGACCTACCAAACTCACATTGTTCATAGTGTTCTCCTTTTCTCATGACTATTTTTCAGCCATGTCCCTTATTTCTCTCCGTATAAGGTGACGGATATTTTAATTAGCCAAAGACACCTTACCGTTTGTTTTTATATTACTTTTGCGCATTTCAATCTTTCGTTTTCGATTTTTAGCCATCTTCCACATGTGAGATAGAAAGGCCACATTCAGGACGACTTTATTCATTTCAAAGTCATAGGTGGACAGTGAGACTATCCATGCAGCCCTTCCAATCTCAGCACCTTCTATAGCCCATCCAGCACGTTCATCTTCATCTTTCACGTATTCAACCAGTAGTCGATTGAACATCAAATGAATTTGCGTATCGTGACAAGACTGCATGACATAGTGAAGCAGCTCATTTTGACGTTCTTCTTGATTCTCTATATGAGCTACCACTATGAACATGGCAAAGTGCTTTGCAAGCTCTTCGTATTCATAGTTCTGCCAGTCATTTAATACCATTTCTCTATTCTCTTTGAATGCAGCTCGGTTTTTCCGTTTATATTCAGCCCAACCAATGGTTCGAAGTTGATGTGTATTCAAGCTTTCCGCCGGATGTAGGGGCTTCTTCCTAATCCCGAAATACTTTTTACGTATTTCAGAGTAAGGTAGTTCCGATAACTTAACTTCAAAGTCTAATACGCCACCTGACACTCCACAAAACCAACACTTAAATACTTGATCATGCGTGTTGAGCGACAAATAGTATTTGTGTCCTTTACCCGGTTTGGAGTCCTCTTCGCAAAAGATACATTTGCAAAGAGTCTCTTTTTTTCCGTGAGAGCGAGGATTGAACGTAAGCCCATATTCCTCTGCAACTTTCAATATTTCTGGAAGCATGATTAAGCTGCCCCCTTATCTGCATCTCCTAATTTCTCGAAAAATGTAAATCCATTTTCCGTACGGGTCTGCATCGTAAACTTTTCACCTTCAATAAGGTGTTGTGTTTTTCGAACCGCAACTTCTCCTTGTGCAAACACCATTGATTGAGTATTACTGGCAACACTCTTTACATACATTTTTGCGAAAGACACACAGCCGGGATTTGTTCCCTGTTCATACTTTTCCATGATGAACGCATCAAGTGGTTCAGAAGCTGTTTCCTTTTCCTGTTGAACAGGCTCTTGAATGGATTCATTTTGAATCGATTCAGATTGTACTGGCTGCTCATTCACTTGAAGATAACTGAACTCTTCAAGGAAATTGAAGCCACTCTCTTTCTTAATGACCAAAGCCAACTCCTGACCCATTTGAATATGGCTAAGAGAATCGATTACGTCCTGTTTCCCTTTTACTAGAACAAGACTCACTTCATTGGTTGCCTTATCCATGACATTCAGTTTCGCGAATGGGACATTTTGTGGACTTATCCCTTTTTCAAAACTTTGTAGGATGAATACCCCTTCAATATTTGTATCATTTGATTGCTGAGCATTCGGCTCGGGAATTTGTTGATTCCCTGCAACCTCGTCTTGTTTATTGGGGGCTGGATTAGATTTCATTGGTACATCCATTTTTCCGCTATTACCGTTATCGTTTTCTTCGAGCGACATTTCCTCACGAGTGTACAATCCGCCTAGAGGGAATTGGCGTCGAAGTACGAAAACCTCGGCTATTTTTTGAATCATAGCGGAAGGCATCTTGTCCCAAGTGTTTTTATTTCAATACTTCGAGTTAAGTTCACCTGAGTTTGCTTGAAAGTATTCCTGGAAATCTACGAATACGGCAACGGGTCTAAAACGTTTATGATGCATGACAGCATAAGCACCAAGTATTGGACCACGCTTCTGACCAAACTCATGTCGCACACTTCCTTCTGAAGGGATAAACTCGAATGTATCTCCTTCTCTCACTACGTTAGCGTTAGGAGGTCCTACATAGCCTTCTTGCGTTGTGGCTACACGAAGTAATCCATCGCGAGTAGTAATGAAAGATGTATTCGGTCCGCTCTTCGTTTCATAACGCTGAAAAACGATGTCACCGAGCAATGGATTCAAACCGAATGTCTCACAGACTTCAATAAAATGGTTCGCCTCTTCTTGAGTTCCTTTTGCTGGCTCAACAAACCGATTCCAAATCAACGACTTCTGCTCGTTTGTAAACGTAAGTACTTTTTCCACTTAAACCATCTCCTTTTGTATTTTTTATAAATAAAAAAGCCGACTTCACCCATAAGGGATCAATCGACTTTTATGTAACCCACCGAAACAGAAAACGAAAGTTGTTTTGTTTTCATATTATTTCATTGCAGCACTCCTTCCAGATTTTTTGAAACAAAAAAAGCCTATGTCACCCACAGTGGGATCAATCGGCTTTTAAAATATATATCACGCAAAAGATGCGTAAGTATCTGATGTCCTTACATAAATTTTGTAACGTAAAACGTCTGCCTAACTTTCTCAAAAGAGAATGAAAATACTTAGGCTTAACATTTGTGTCGAATCTCCTTTAGAAATGAATAAAAGGTTTAACGACTTTCACCGGGGTAAAATGGTGACGTAAAAACTAATGAAATATGTATATATTATACCCAATTCAAGAAGACCTCGCAAATCGAATGAAAATCAGTATCTACGTTATTGCGAAGAAGAAAAGCATCTTAACTAAAGATGCTTTTCGATTTCCTTAGTTTTAGGTGAAGCCAACGAGAATGTTCATTTGACTTAGCTAAGTAATCTTTTAACTGATCTGTTGATAGATTTTTGAATTAATCAATCAATCCTAAAAAGTTTTTTCCAAGTATATATTCCTTTTGGTTATCAGGAATTTGAAGTGAATCAATCCAACTTTTCTTTGCCGAATAGTCATATTCATTAAATTTTGTCATTCCATATGGTCCGTCGCAACCATAAAGAACTTTACGATATCCTAAATATTCCACTGCCTTCTTTACAATAGATGGATTAAGATAATCACTTGATGTGTCAACAAATACATTTGGTTGATCCTTAACGTATTTCCAAAGTTTTTTCCAAAAAGGAAGACCGGCGTGAGCATAAATTAATTTAAGTTTGGGGAAATTTTCAGGTAAATATTTATAGGAGTCTGGTTCTGAAGATAGATGAATAATCATAGGTATACCTTTTGCTTCACACATAGTCGCAACTGGAGCAAGTGCCTCAATACTATATTCATGCATGAACGGATGAGCTTTCACTCCAATAAAACTAGGTTTATTAAGATATAATTCTACTTCTTCCACTGATACAGGTATCATTGGGTTCACTGTTACCCAGCCTAGAAATCGGTCTGGAAATCTATTAATTGCAGTAGCAACAATATCATTGCTCGGTTTGGTAAAAATCTTGAATGAATTGCCATAAAGTTTCAAATAGCCATCCTTTACTAGACCATCATAAATTCCGAGCCCAATTTGAGGTGCATTTAGTATTAGAAATCGGAATAAGCATTGTAAATTATGTTGAAAAGTGCTATCCAATTCAAACATTTTTTCGTTCATAGGGGCAATTAGCGCTGTTTTAGTTACATCATTTTTATCCATACCCTCTATCATTTTTTCTAGAGTCAACATTGTTTCATCCACATGAAAATGGCAATCAACAATCAATTTAATCCTCCCTTTCGAATTACTGTCTTATTTGTATACCAAACCACTTAACTGCAACTCACCTCTAGCAGAGTTAGATAACATCCCGCTGTTAAAAATTAAATAACAAATCTGAGACTAAGTGGATACACAGGAAAAAGAACTTATAGATTACCATCTCATTTCATTAGTTCAACATAAACATCTATTTAAGTATATTTCTTCACTCGTTTCATATATACCTTCATCCAGAAACACCCTGCCCCGTTACTTGAAAGATGAAAGTTTCCGAGTTAGCTTTCCCTATCGAATTCCCACACCCGTTATTTTAATAGGTGTAACCCCTTGTAAGATCTGATTTAAAAATGAATTCCTCTTCTCCAAGGGATTACTCATTACAATTTACTTATTCTATTGTTATTTTGTTTCGTACAATACTTCCGATACTGGGTTAGGAACAGTTAGCTTTTCTTCTTGAACAGGATATTTAAAATCTGTTGCTGAGTTGTCTTATTATCTTGCTGTTTTTTTCTTATTTGCATCTGACATGACTCAGCTCCCTTCCTATAACAAGTATTCAGAGTTTTATATCATACATTTAAACCATATTCTTCCGCATCTCCTACTTCGCTAATAAACTCTCCGGAATCATCTAAGAAATAAAAGAGCTTTTGAAGCTCTTTAATGCCATCCCGTAAATCCATATCTAGGGCCATCCCTACTTTAAGCGTTTAGTAGTCACCTTTAGCGGTTACAAGGGCCTAATTGATTCAGTAATTATAATAAGTCGTTCATTGAAGTGATTACCGCTACATTTCAAATACATAAGCAAATCAATGCCGTCCCGATGCTTCAGTTCCGATACCTTTTGCAGCAAGACATTCTGATCACGCAATGTGTTCATTACATCGACAATATCCATGTTGTTTCCATGCAGTTCTTTAAGTAGCTTCGTTACTTACGTGCTGATAGTTCCTGAACGGTTGCGAAGAATGCATCCTGCTTTCCGAACAAACCTTTTAATACATCGACCGTCGCTTCCGCTACTGTATCCGTGTCACCTTCCATTGGATTGAAACATGCGGAATTGGGTTTGTCAGGATCAACATGAATACATGGGATATCCATTTCGAAACACATTTCATTTACCATTGCTGCAACATCACCTTTTGGTTCGACAACGGGTATACCTAATGGTACCCCTCGTTTCTTCTGCAGCAGTAATTGATAAATCATCGGTTTTAATATCGTTGCCGTTTTGCCACAACGTGTTGGACCTACTGCAAGCATATGTGTGAAACAATCACTCCCTTGCCATACAATCGGCATACCCATCTGCCTCACCTCCTATCAGTTTCATTTTTTTATCCAATCCCACTTGCTGAAGTTCTCATGGATTTGATCAATTTTGAATGGTGCACGATAACCTTCTTCAAAGCTGAACAACGTCAGGATGGTTCTCAATATTTTATATCTGAGTAATCCCAGGTGCTCTTTGTTCTGTTTTTTTAACATTAGTTGATTTGCATGTTCACCTTCTTCCCATAATAATTCGAGTAACGCATTGGAATTTTGGGATATACGCTTTCCCCAAAAACGCATATCCTTTTTGAAGGTTTGGGTATCCATCATCCTCAACAGTAGAAGGGATGTTTCAAGGACGACAAAACCCAGCTCGATTAGATCGGCTGGGCTTTGTTTTGCTACATGGGCTTCGACTTCAGGGTAGATATATAGCTTATTTCTACAGACTTTAGTTTTGAAAAACACTTTGCGACTTCCCCCTTTCGAAAAAAATGGAAATAAAAATAACACGTTCCATTCAATGGCTGAATGAAACGTGTTTTGTGTCAAATAGATTATTTTAAATCTTACTTCTTCAGGTAATGGAAACCCAGTAGGCGTCTTTTGGAAGCCTATCGTTAACATACTAGAAGCTGAGAATATTGAGTTTCTAGTCGTGAATGCCCAACATATGAAAGCAGTGCCGGGTCGCAAAACCGATGTGAAGGATGCCGAATGGATTGCCAAGTTACTTCGTCATGAACTACTCAAAGCGAGTTTTATTCCTGATCGAAATCAACGGGAACTTCGGGAGTTGGTTCGCTATCGTCGCAGTATTATTGAAGAGCGCGCAAGACAACATAATCGGATTCAAAAAGTGTTAGAAGGAGCGAATATCAAGTTGGACTCCGTTGTCTCCGATATTATGGGTGTTTCAGCTCGTGACATGCTTAATGCCATCGCAGATGGGGAGGATGATCCTATAAAACTTGCGAGCTTCGCTCGTCGTACAATGAAAAAGAAAAAAGATGATCTTGAACGGTTGGATTCTATTCCTGGCGTTGCCACTCGTATGGCTGAACAAATCCTAGCTGAAGTCGGAATCGATGTCGGGAATCAATTTCCAAGCTCTTCCCATCTATGTTCCTGGGCAGGATTAGTCCCTGGCCATAATGAAAGTGCTGGCAAAAGGAAATCCACGAATATGAAAAAAGGAAACAAATATCTAAAGTCGGCCTTAGTAGAAGCCGCTCACTCTATAAGAGGGTCGAAGACCTATCTTGGAGCAATGTATAGGCGCACAGCTGCACGAAAAGGCAAAAAACGTGCAGGTATTTCTGTCGCTCATGCCATTTTGAGGATTGCCTATTATCTCTTAACACGCAAAGAAATGTATGTAGACTTAGGCGAAGATTATTTTGACAAACAAAAGCAACAATCTATTGTACGGTATTCTGTTCGAAGGCTCGAAAACTTAGGATACAACGTTACAATTACTGAACCGCAAGTCTTCTAATCCAACAAATAACTCGATCCAAACCCAGGCGCTGCATTTTTTTAAAAAAACATGAGTTGCGTCTTCTTTAGTGTTGCCATTTTTACGAAGTTTTGGCATTTAATTTTCATGGGAGTTGAATAACAACAGAAACGCTTACGGAACAACTTTATCGACGTGATTACATATTTCAGTGGCGGTCTGTCAAAATTCATCAATTATTGGACCGATAACTATTAATTACCCATAATTTATTTGATTTTCTCCGCCAAATCTAAAATAATTCCCTCTGGCCCACTGCAGTAGCATAACTTATAACTTTCTTCATAGTGTAGTATCTCACTAAAGATTTTCGTACCTTTCTTTTTCAACTTGGCAACAACAGCTTCAATATCTTCGATGGTCGTTAAAAGTAAGATTAAATAGTTCATTTTCTTTTTCATTTTAGAACTCTCCTATAATAGTTTCATACTGTTCATTCTAAATATCTGTTAATGTTAACCTATTGATAATAGTACATTCCAAGATTAACTTTATTTCAGTGAATACTTTGTTCAAAGTCTGCAGTATAAAATTTCAATAGGTCGCGAGAATCTAAGCCCTCCGACATACCGACACCATTAAGTTGCGCCGATGTAATACCATCCTCGCCAGAAATACTAACTTATATGCGGACGAGCACTTCGTACCAGCCCGTTACTTCATATTTACAACTAAAACTTCTTATAGATATATCAAAGTTGTAGAGCTTGACATTAAAATAAACACAAAAAAGGCCATTACCTATAAGGCAATGACTTTTTAATGAGACCGGCGACGTCCTACTCTCACAGGGGGAAACCCCCAACTACCATCGGCGCTGAAGAGCTTAACTTCCGTGTTCGGTATGGGAACGGGTGT
>NZ_JBXCJE010000019.1:0-49497 GCF_056786535.1 Sporosarcina sp. Y352 | reverse complement strand
TTGTCATTCGCAAGCCCACCCATCCTTGTCACGATCCATTTTCGACTGGTATGCAGCATGACCTTGTGGGACGCCGCTAGGATGTACTGTCTTTAAGTCTGTACAGTTTTTAAAATTTGTTCGTGTTGAAGGAGCCGGTTTTGGTTTTGGTTTTGGTTTCGCCACTGGCTTAGATGTGACCGGTTTAGGTGCTGGCTTAGGTGTTTTCTTTACAACTGGCGCAGTTACCTTTTTGCCGTCTTTACATGCAGTCGAAGCTGCGTGTTTAACCCCGTTACTAGTCACGGTTATATCACAATTAACCGGTGTTTTATATACCTTAGCCCCGACTTTATTCAGTCTACTCTCTACAGATGAGTTAGGATGGCATTAACTGATTTACCTGATTAATTATTTTTCAGCATTTTCATTAATCGGAAGAGTGAAATATTTTTACTACTTAAAGCATTCTGCTTTTCATTATCATCCCATTCGTAAAAACCTTTACCTGTTTTGATGCCTAATTCCCCCTTTTCGACTTTTTCTGTAAGAAGCTTTGCTGGCTCTGTTCTATTTTCTAAATCCTTATAAAGGTAAGAAGCGATAGACAAATGAACATCTAATCCATTTAAATCTCTTTGCTCTAATGGACCTGTGAACAATAAGCGTACTCCTAAACTCCAACGAACAACTGTGTCTATGTCTTCTGCAGTAGCAACTCCTTCCTCTAATAAAGAAATAGCTTCCCTTGCCATTGCGTGTTGGATACGATTTCCGATGAATCCTGGAATATCTTTTTTAATCAGCACAGGCTCTTTTCCTAAATCCCGGAAAAGTTGTAATACTTGATTTGCAGTAATATCGGCCGTTCTTTCCCCTTTTACTACTTCAACCAAAGGAATGATAGAAGCCGGCATAAAAAAATGCGTGCCAATAAATCTTTCAGGATTATCTAATACTGAGGCAATGGTATTAATGGATAAACCCGAAGTATTTGTTGAAAAGATGGTTGATTTTGCGCAAATTTTTTCCAATTTTTTAAATAAATCCTGTTTTATTTTCATATTCTCTGGAATCGCTTCCACAACAAGCAAAGATTCACTTGCATCTTCTAAACTAGTAGAGACAAAGATTTTTTCCATTAAGGACTCACTATCTGATAAAGAGATAATTTCGTATTTCCTTAACAAAGAAACTTCTTCCTCAATCTTCGCTTTTGCCCCTTGAATCACTTTTTCATTCAAGTCAATTAATCTCACAATATAATTGTGCTGTGCAAATAGTTGAGCAATGCCTAACCCCATGGTTCCAGCACCAATTACTGCTATTTCCTTCTTTGTATTCTTCAACTCTACACCTCCACTTTATAAATGCATTTCAATAATCTGTTTTTTAGCTAGAGCGACTTTTCCTTACAGATAGAAAAATCCCCAGCAAACCAACCTATACCAGAAATATCTTTGAAAATATTAACCTTTCACTTCATTGGTGAAACACCTATTACTACGCAATAATCATGCCAACCTTCAAAGCCCATACATATTGCTACTTTGTTTGCATTTACATTTCAACATGATGTTGCAATTTTGAAACAATTATAATGCAACAAGTCCTTATATCATTGTCATTACAGCGTTTTCTCAACTTCGATACATGCTTTCTCATTTTTGAAACTAATTAAGAATGATAACTCATCCACCTGCAGTACCTTGATTCTACGTTTGCTTATTGCACCGCCTTTTGATATGTACATCTTAATCCAAGACGTGATTCCGATCCATCGACTTAATCAACTCAACATGCACGTATGTTTCCTCCTCCTTTAATCAGTGCACGGAATGTACATTCGCACTTTAATAACAAATAAACACTTAACTAGAGTTACCAAAAGTGGCTCATTGTTAAGTGTTTGCTTGCTACCTTTTATTCAACTAAAATATCATTAAGTCATGTTCATTTTATTTTTCTTCCATAGCTGGTTTCGTCGGGTCAAGGACAACCCTCCATGAATAGATCCCGTCCTAAAACGGACTTAACTTTTTTGTTTCCAAGTGAAGTCTGATTTGGTTGTAGAAGTTTGCCAGGACAACAGAGTTAGTTGCAAACGCGGAAATGAGACATTGACCCCGCGAAATCATCTGGTTACATTCTCCCCTCAACTTGTTTAATACAACTTTTTACTGATTTTAACCACGTATTGCTACAGAAACTAATTTTGTTTCAAGATAGTCTTCCAAACCATATCGACCACCTTCTCTTCCTAACCCACTTTCTTTTACTCCACCAAAGGAAGCTTGTACAGCAAATGGCGCAGGATCGTTAACTCCTACCATTCCATACTCAAGCTTTTCTGAAACTCGGTGAGTTCTAGAAAGGTCATTCGTGTAAAAGTAAGAAGCTAAACCATACTCGATATTATTTGCTTTTTCTATAACCTCATCTTCAGTACTAAAACGAATTAATGGAGCAACTGGACCAAATGTTTCTTCATAGGTAATTTTCATCTCTTCGTTAACATCTGCTAGTACTGTTGGTAAATAGTAACTGCCGCCCTCATATTCATTCTCAGTTAACGCTTTACCACCACAAAGTATTGTAGCTCCTTTACCTACTGCATCCATAACATGATCGTGTGCTTTACTAACAGCATCTTGATTAACCATTGGACCCACTTGATTATTTTCATTTATTCCATCACCGACCACCAAGGATGCAACTTTATCTGCAAAACGTTGTGCAAATGTATCATAAATCGAATTATGTACGTAAATACGATTGGCAGATACACATTGTTGACCAGTTGATGAAAACTTACTGCTAATAGCACCTTCGATGGCAAGGTCCATGTCTGCATCTTCAAATACAATAAACGGAGCGTGTCCACCTAGCTCCATCGAAACACGTTTTACTGTGTCAGCCGATTGACGAATGAGTTTCTTTCCAACTTCTGTTGATCCTGTAAATGTAATTTTTCGAACCGTATCACTTGCCATTAGTTCTCCAACAATATCAGAAGCATTCCCAATGACAAGGTTCACAACACCTTCCGGAAGACCAGCTTCATCGAATACTTTGAAAAGCTCTACGGATGATAAGGGTGCCTCACGGGATGGCCGCAATACAACCGTACAACCAACAGCTAATGCAGGCCCTAGTTTTCTTGCTGCCATGGATAGAGGGTAATTCCATGGTGTAATGGCACCAACCACTCCAATTGGCTGCTTTAGAACAGAAATTCTTTTATTTGTTGCAGAAGCAGGAACAATATCCCCATAAACACGGCGAGCTTCTTCCGCATACCATTTAAAAAAGGCGATGGTGCTCCCAACCTCATAGCGAGCATTATGGATCGATTTGCCCATCTCTTTCGTAATCGTCTGGGCAAGGTGATCTTTTTTTTCTTCCAACAGTTCAACTACTTTGTGCAAATAAGCACCGCGCTGTTCACCAGTTAGTCCAGACCATAATGGGAACGCATTCTTTGCTGCTTCTATTGCCAGTTTAGTTTCTTCTTTTCCCACTAAAAATACTTTGTCAACGAATAGACCATTTGCTGGATTTTTCACTTCTAATACCTTGTTCGTCTCTAACCATTGCCCATTAATATACATTTCCGACTCCCCTTTTCCATTTATGGAAATACTCTATTATTAATTCAAATAATATATTTTGACAACTTGAATTACCCCTCGACATGATCATTCTGAGATGTTAAATATTCTAGATATACTTGTATATTTTTATAGTTTTAAATTCGTTTATACTTTTACTAAAACAGTAGTTCTACTTCAGAACCAGTAAATACTGTTTTAGTAATCGCAAGATTAATTCACAAATTCATTCATAACCTACAATAATAGTAATATATAAAATTGCAATATCAATCACCTGTATAGGTTATTAGTCCAATGTTAAAGATTTTGTGGACTGTTCCAGATTTATTCAGTAATATTATCTCATTTCACTTTAGCCATGGCATGATCGAATATAAAGCCTTTGTAGCCCTCCTCTGCCAATATCTTTCTGTAGTTTCCTAAGCCTCCCATATAGAACATGACTGTGTTCTTCTTGCCAGGGATGTTCGCTCCGAAAATCCACGATCCGGTTTTCGCAAATAGTGTCTGGTTTGCGATGTTACGACATGTTTCGACCCATTCCTCCTCAGCCTTTTGCGTTGGTTCGATGGTTGCGATGTCGTTATCTACTAGGAATTTTACGGTATCGCTAATCCATTCAACCTGCGTTTCGATACTTGGCGGCAGATTCGTGAAAGGGCCGTTCGGACCTAGAATCATGAATAGATTCGGGAAATCGGTATTCGTCATTCCAAGATAACCGGTAGGTCCGTCTGCCCATTTCTCGCGCATTGATTCACCATTACGACCACGCATGTCAATCTTAGTATAGTTTCCGTCTACCGCATCAAAGCCTGTTGCATAGATCAGTACATCCAGCTCGTATTCACCATCTGTTGTTCGTACACCCTTTGATGTGATTTCTACGATCGGGTTCTCTTTGACATCGACTAGCGAGACGTTGTCACGATTAAAGGTTTCATAGTATCCGCTGTCGCATAGTGGGCGTCTTGCATACAATCCAGTTGGACATAGCTTGCGTGCTGTTTCAGGATCCTGGACAATTCCCATGATCTTCCTGCGAATAAAACTAGCGGCGGCTTCGTTGGCCATAGGATCTGTAGTAATGTCGCTGAAAGTTTCAAACATGAAGCGGAAGCCGCCCCCTTTATTCCAGGCCTTCTCAAATACACGTTCCTGATCTTCTCTCGATACCGAACTCGCAGGCACGGTGCTTTCTTCGATCCCGTAAGCCACAGAGGAGGTCTTCGCCTTATTCCATATCTCATCGTAATTTTCCTTTATCTGGTTGATTTCCTCTTCTGATTGAGGTCGTTTCCCGGACGGAACACTGTATTGGGCTGTGCGCTGGAATACTGTTAAGTGTTCGACTTCTGGAGCGGTGGCGATAACGACCTGTACTCCAGTTGACCCGGTACCGATTACACCCACACGCTTACCTTTTAGGTCAACACCGGATTGTGGCCATGCGGCGGTATGATATTGCTCGCCCTTAAAGGTATCTCTGCCCTTGAAGTTTGGTACATTCGTTGCCGATAGCAGGCCAAGCCCAGTTATAAGATATTTTGCAGTGACTGTTTCACCTCTGTCCGTTGTGACCTCCCATAAGTTCGTATCTTCATTAAAATAGGTTGCTGTTACCTTTGTATCGAATTGATAGCTGCGGCGCAGGTCGTAACGGTCGGCAACGTGGTCGAAATACTCTAGAATTTCGGATTTTGTCAAATATGTTTCTTTCCAAGTCCACTCTTTAAGTAACTCCTTGTCAAAAGAAAATCGATAGAGATAACTTTCAGTATCTGAAAGTGCGCCAGGATAACGGTTCCAGTACCATGTACCGCCGACATCTGATCCTTTATCGTAAGCTCGGACGTTCAGGCCCAGTTCATTGCGAAGCTTGTGAACAGCGTAAAGACCACCGAAACCTGCGCCGATAACAACTGCATCGAAACTCTCTAATTTCGTTTTATTGCCAATATTAAGTTTGTTCATAATGGTTTTCCCCCAATTTATTTGTTTTATTTTTTTATTAATTTGGTTGACCCTTGGACATTATTTTCTTCATTCTAGGTCAGCTCCCATGCGGTAGCGCCAGTTCTGATACAGCACTCATAGATATTCTAATTTTCTAATAGCATTTCAGTTTTCCTCTCCATAGTTTTTATAACTGATTCCCTCCTCAATTTTCCAGATTTTTCAACCCTGTAATTGAATACGTTTACAACTTTATAGTTTCTAGGTTGATTCACTTAATTTATATGCAAGTATCGTGCCAAATTAAATTCTGAGCTTGTCCTGCTCTTTTTTATTTAGTTTTAATTTAGTGTTGCAGAATTGAAAAAGCATTTTAATAACAGAGGTAATATGGATAATCTAATCTAATTCAAACCCCTCTACTTATCCCAAGTTTGCGACAATTTTCCTTGTTTTTGTGACAGTAAGGAATCTTTTTCTTAAGCTCTTTTATTATCTGTTTGCATGTACTCCGATTAATGGCTGCTTTTGATAACTTTCACTTTGAAAATTTTCTCATTCTCGCGTTTGCTACGAATAATAAGACTTCTATAAAACTAGGCTTTCCTAATGAGAGGGGTAAGTCCCAGTTTACAACAAACTATTTTCTGCTCTTTTAGCGGAGGTATTGATATCATTAATAACCACTGCAAAACCATCACTTGCTAATCTAAGGGCAATCCCTTGTCCAGAACCGGTCAACAGCTACTTTTTGTTTGGCCATACTTCCCCCTCCTCTTGGCTTATAAAATTCATAGTCATCCTATTAACTTGTGGTAATTATGATTTTTTATTATCAATTGAATATTTAGATACCTATTTCTTCGAGAAATTCATCTATCACAATTCCCCGCTTAATTTGACAAGAATTTTCACCTGAGATTTATCATTTGTTAGAGCTTTAATTCCCTTTTCAACAATTTCATCTAATTCAATTTGGGCCGTAATTACCTTTTTTACATCCAATTGTCCAGTAGAAATTAAATCTATAGTTTGTTTGAAGGTTACCGGTTCGTAAGCTAAAGTTGCCATAACTTTTACTCCACCATTAGTAAGATCAAACGGGTTCCATTCGATATTTCCTAAAAAGATTGATACTACCATGACCAATCCTCTAATTTTTGTTGAATGAACAGCTTGTTTAAATGTAGTTGCTATACCCGCTACTTCAAAAGAAACATCTACGCCATTTGGACAAATTTTTCTAATCTCATCAACTGGATTCGTTCTAATGGGGTTAATGATATGAGTTGCTCCTAATTGTAATGCTTTCTCGAGCCTAGTTTCAGAAACATCTAAAGCAATGATTTTCCTAGCACCTGCTGTCTTGGCAGCCATAATGGTAAGTAAACCAATTGGCCCCGACCCAAAAACTGCTACAGAGTCTCCAATAATCAAACTAGCTTCCTTTACTGCCTGAACTGCTACAGCAGCCGGCTCAACTAAAGCTCCCTCCGCTAGCGATAAAGTTTCCGGCAATTTAAATGCATTTTTTTCTGGTATCACCGCATAATCCGCAAATCCACCGTCTAAGTTTAAGCCAATCGTACTAAACCCATCAAAGATATCCTCTCTTGGATTTTGCAATCCTTTTGTTATGATTGGATAAACAGCAATACGATCGCCAACTTTAAACTCTTTGACACTGGAGCCCACCTCTTCTACAACACCCGTAAATTCATGCCCTAAAGTGACTGGTGCTTGACCTCCGGTTATAGGATCTGGACCGTCTACGGGAATAAAAATGGGACCGTGTTCATACTCGTGTAGATCTGTCCCACAAATTCCTGTCCAGGCTACTTTTACCTTTAATTCATCATCTTTCATCTCTTTAAGTTCTCTTTCTTCAACTCTAATATCCTCTTTTCCATACCAAACTGCTGCTTTCAAATTCATACCCCCCAATATTTGTTTGCAATAGTTTATATAATGAATTGAATTGTAAAACGATAACGGGACATACAATCGTCAATTCATATTAGTAATTGTAATTCTAGTAACAATTCCTCCTTTGATTCATTTTTATGTACTTCTGTATATTTATAATGCAATAACCGTGCCAAGTATAAAAAGTCGAATTCTTAGTATTTTAGATTAAAAGAGAATCTCAATTTTGATACAGATTTTACTAAACAGACGTCCTTATGTCTAAAAAAACCTTATAATTAAGGGTTTCTTAAAATTGAGGCACTTTTTCTCATTTTTGACACACTTATATTTGAAAAATTAATTTATTACCAGAATCTCATTTCCTTTAACAAGGGGGATATCAACTAAGCAAGGGAATTCACCAACTGTACCTTTAGACAGATTTCTCCTTTTGGATTAAACGCTTCTATATCGCTTGCCTAGAAAGCGTCAAATAGCGCCCGCCTATCTTTCAGTGAGCACTTACTTTTTATAATTCGTGCTTATAGTTGAGTTTAGCCCGTAGCGCACATTTTGTTTTTCCAGATTAGCAGTTTTCTCTGCGAGTTTTTCAATTGCAGAAGAGATGAACGCTACTAATTTTCCCATAATAAATTAAAAGGAATTCGACATGACTCGACGAATTCCTTTTTCAAACAATGTTTGCAGAAACTTTTGTATGGGAATGTTTTTGTTCGTGTAGTAGACCATCGAGTATCCAGTATAATTGTCGATAGTTAATCGCTAACGATTGTATTGCTTGTCCATCGGACCATTGATATAGACAGTTTTCCAACCTTCGGTAGTAAGCCAGAATCCGTTATGACCCCAGTGAAGGATTTTCAGTTTGTCGCGCTTGCGATTACAGAAGAATAAACTAGGAAAAAATGGATTAAGCTGATAACTTTCTTGGACAATCTGCTAATCCATCAATCGATTTTAGTAAATCGGTACCTCCGCAGACTGGATATACGCGATCAATCGGTGTTTACTCGCTTTAAATGCTTCAATCCTTACCTGTAACATGACTCGCTGTTCGTCTCTGAACATGAAAAACCTCCTAACCATGATGTTAATGTGATTTCCACAAAACAGTAAGAGGTTAGAAGGTTGGGTGTATTTGACGCTTACCTTGCTAATACGAGCGTCAAATAGTCCACACCTATTTTGCGCTTTTTGAATATGCGATAATTTCCTCAAGACAGTTTAGGAGGTGGTTTTCTCAATGACACAAGCAGAATAAAAAAAGAATGGGAAACTCAAGTTGTGGCCTTTAAGACTAGCGGACAAAGTATACCAAAATGATGCGCGGTCCAAAATCTTAAAAAGTACAAGCTTCGCTATTAACAGAAGATCGGAATCTTCAGAAGCAAGCTATTCTATATCAACCTAGTGGTTTTCGGTTGATATAGAATAGTAGCCCATTGGTCGTTAAGGTTGGACAGGTAGATATACTTCCAATGTAGATACAGAGGATACTAATGTTTTAGATCACTAATAAAGGGTCTTCGACTTTACCGGCATCTGCCACGTCTGAGAGAATACCTATATAACACATAAACGTTTACGCTAAAACTATAGAATTCACGAAATTAATAAAAGCCCTAATCAAAAGATTAGAGCTAATAAGTAAAGTTAATTTCACAGTAATCAAATTATTAAAAATCGAAGATTGATATGAATATAATAAAAATTAATCTTTACCTAAAGAAAAATATAATAAGCTTTAAATTAATCAAATATCCTATTACTTTATGTTTTTTATATCATAATTATATCTCTTCAATTTTCTGTAAACCGTACTACGACTCATATTCAATTTCTTACAAGCTTTTGAAATATTCATGTTTGATTGATTCAGCACAGATAAAATCCAATCTAGTTCCGCTTGTTCTACTGGATTAGATACTTGTTGAGTAATTTGTCTTTTTTGATAACTAATTTCATTTGGAAGATTTTCAGGTATTATTTGGGATCCATCAGAAAAATTCACAGCATATTCCATGACATTTTCTAGTTCACGTATATTACCAGGCCAAGAATATTTTTTTAAAATCTCCATTGTTTCGTGAGTGATATGAAATGGACCTTGATGTTTTTTTAGGGATTGTTTCTGAACAAAATGATTCGCAAGTATAGGAATGTCCTCACGTCTATCGCTCAACAATGGGCTTTCTATTGAAATAACATTAAGGCGATAATAAAGATCCTTTCGAAAATTCCCATTTTCTATTTCTCGTGAAAAGTTTTTATTGGAAGCTGAAATAATTCTAACATCCAATGGTATACGTTTGTTATCTCCAAGCCTTGTAATTTCTTGTTCTTGTAAAACCCTTAATAGTTGAACTTGTAAATCCAAAGGCATGTCACCAATTTCATCAAGAAAAAGAGTTCCTTTATTAGCTAATTCAAATTTCCCAATACTTCCTTTCGGATTTGCACCAGTAAATGCCCCCGCCACATAACCAAATAATTCACTCGGCAGCAAGTGCTTAGGTATTGCCGCACAATTTAAAGCAACAAATGGATAATTCGTCCTATCGCTTGCATGATGAATTGCGTTCGCAATTAACTCTTTACCAGTACCGCTATCCCCAGTAATTAAAACCTTTGAGTCGCATGAAGCAGCAACCTGTGCAATTTTAATTACTTTCTTAAATGAATCAGATTGTCCGATTAATGATTGGAATGAGTATCTTACATGATGACTATGATTAACTCTTTGAGGGATAATTCCCCTTTTTTTCTCCATAATTGCAATTAAACCAATGAAACTATTTCTCCATGAAATTTTTTTGTATCTCACTTGGTAAGAATCTTCAAAAATCGTTACTTCATTTTCCCAACCTTTCACTTCTGATAATTTATTATTTTCAATTTCATTCGCTAATAGTACTTCTATTTCAGAATTGGAACCAGCAATGTTGTTCCAAATAGATTTCCCTTCAGCATTACATAAAATCACTTTATGATTTCGCCATTGATTAATCGCATCAAAATAAATATTACTCAACATTTCTCTTAATTGATAATGATCCTCATAAACTAACTTTTCTATTTGATTTGTAAGCCAAATAGTTTTGGCGACCGTTAGAGGATGATAAGCTTCTATAGTTGAAGAAAGGTTAATTACGCCTAAAACATTATTCGTAAGCGGTTCCAAAATAGGTGCAGCTGTACAAATCCAATCGTGACACCCCAGAGAAAAATGTTCTGCTGAAACAAGTTGTACAGGTTTTTTTTCAAGTATAGAAATACCAATTCCATTCGTACCTGCATATTTTTCTTGCCAACAGGACCCAATACCGGCATTAACATTTTTATCTATTTTACTTGCTAATGAAGGATTACCAAATCCCTCCAAAATAACACCATCACTATCACTAAACATAACTATACTATTAATTGAATTAAGTTCTTCTATTTCATACTTAAGTATCGGTTCAGCAATATGAAGTATTCTATTTCCTTTTCTGATTTCTTTTATTTTATCCATAGAAAAGTTTTTTGTTGTGCCTAGCATAGTTGGATCAATATTATCATATTTCGTACTTCTTTCCCAAGACTCATATATAAAGTTTCTAAGTTTGGGAATTTCATTGTTTAATTTTTGCTTTTCAATTGAATTAAAGAAAAATTGATTCCACATTTCAAAATGATTTTCCCTTACAATAGGAAAGTCATTTATCTCAAATTGTTGGTAATTTGAGGTCGGGACAATTGACATTTTCAACACCGCCATAATATTATTTCTTTAGGACCATTTGAAAATATAATATTGGACATTGTTCACTTTATACTCTCTAGATTACCAATTTATACACTCAAAAAAGACAAAAGTATTTCAGGTAGTATTTTTATCTATTCTTAAAATTTTACAGGAGACTGAATTCAATATTATTTACAAGTCTAACTGAAATATTAAAAAATTGAAACATAATATAGATATTCCTAACTATATTAATTACCAGACTTAAAAGTTTCCACAAATTATTACGACTACAAATAAGGAATTAGCAGACGCTAGAAATCAACAAAATGCTGACTGTAATAATTGACAGAACAGATTTATTCCCCTGTAAAGACAGGCTGTTCCTTCATTCTGTCGTAAGATCCAAATAAAACAGCCTGATCTAGTTTTTCATTCATTTGAGCTGTTTCCATGTTGGTATCCTAGTCATTGTTTACGCAAGTTTGGTCAGTCTAACACGGCTAATTTTCAGGATTTCACGTTTACTCTGCGCCTCTATTAGTACCGACACATTCAAGCAATATACGATTAGTGCGAAATACACCTGATTATGAAAAGCCCACTCGCTTTGACCATAGAACTTTTTGTTGTTCTTATGTTGTTTAATCCATTTAAAAACAGTTCATGCCCAGCGTAATTTGTACATCTCGGAGAGTCTGCACTCAAGTCAAACCGATTGGTGACGAGTTGTAGTTTACTCCCTCTTGAATCCTTTTCTTTGAGTAAGCGAAAACGGGGGCGACCTATGGCTGTCAAGTAATTTCCTTGTCGGTCTACCATGATTCTGGGACACTTATTCTTTAATAATTTTATTATAAATGTTTAATGTAGCAAACGATTTATTTATAAAAGGAGGCTATTCATAAAATATAGCCTCCTTTCATAATTATTTCATTGATAATTTTTTACATCCCTGTAAAGACAGCTTTCCTTTTTTCAAGAAAGGCTTGTGTTCCTTCATTTTTATCTTCTGATCCAAACAAAACAGCCTGTGCTAGCTTTTCAATCATGAGTGCTGTTTCCATATCCGAATTAAAACCACGATTAATAACCACTTTGGCTAGGCTCACAGCCAATGGCCCCTTCAATAAAATTTTATCTGCTTTCTCTATAACTGCTTGCCATAACTCTTCCATCGGGACAGCTTTTGATACTAACCCAATTTCTTCAGCTTGTTTGGCGGTTAACATTTCACCTGTTAATATCATATCGAGGGCTCTACCCTTGCCAATAATCCGTGCCAATCGCTGTGTGCCGCCTGCACCTGGAATAATAGCTAAATTAAGCTCTGGAAGACCTAATTTCGAATGTTCAGCTGCAATTCGAATATCACATGCCATGGCAAGCTCACAACCCCCACCCAATGCGTATCCATTTATAGCCGCAATCGTGGCCTTATGACAATTTTCGATTTTTTGATATAGACCTGACATTCCAGGTACAAGAGCGTCTTTTGGTTGTTTATCTCTTAATTGGCCAATATCTGCCCCAGCAGCAAAGGTCTTTTCACCCGCTCCTGTAATAACAATTACACCGACACTTTCATCATTTTCTAATGCCTCCAAAGCATAGCTCATTTCAGCTAGTGTTTTGGCATCTAATGCATTTCTAACCTCAGTACGATTAATCTTAATAATACCGATACGATCCTCAAATTCAACCAGGATATTTTGATAATCCATAAACTCATCCATCTCCTTTGCTGATAACATCTCAACTATAAAACCATATTTAGCTTCTAGTACTTGTCTCGTTTCTCCTCGATTACATAGCCAGTGATCGTTCAACAATTTCTACAATATCTAATGTCTTTACTTGATCTTCCACTTCTTTAGCCTTTGTTCCATCACTTAACATGGTTAAGCAATAAGGACAATTACTGCCTATTGTTGTTGGATTCAGAAGTAATGCTTGTTCTGTACGGTCCACGTTGATGCGTTTTCCTTGAGTTTCCTCCATCCACATCATACCGCCGCCGGCACCACAGCACATTGCATCTTCTTTATTCCGTTCCATTTCTAAAACCTTCACACCTGGAATGGACTTAAGAATTTGGCGTGGAATATCATATATGTCGTTATAACGTCCGATATAACACGAATCATGATAAGCAACGTCTTCAGTAACTTCCTTCGTCGGTTTGATACGTCCTTCTTGAATCCATCTCCAAATTAATTCAGTATGATGGTAAACCTCTGCTTCCAATCCGAATTCAGGATATTCATGTTTAAAGGTATTGTAAGCATGCGGATCAATGGTAACAATTTTCTTTACATTGTGCTTTTGGAAGCTAGCGATGTTTTCCTCACATAATTGTTGAAATAAAAACTCATTCCCCATTCTTCGTGCGGTATCACCAGAATTTCGCTCATCATTTCCGAGAATAGCGAAATCAATACCAGCTATATTCATTATTTTGACAAAAGATTGTATGATCTTTTGACTTCGTTTATCGAAAGAACCCATGGATCCTACCCATAATAAATACTCAAATTCTTCTATTTCTTTTACTGTCTTAACCGTTAAATCTTCACGTTCCTCACGCCACTTGATACGTTCCTTACGATTAATACCCCATGGATTACTTTGTCTTTCAATATTTTGAAAGTAACGTGTAGCTTCTTGAGGTACGTTCCCCTCTGTCATGACTAAATATCTTCTCATATCAATAATCTTATCTACATGTTCGTTAGCTACAGGACATTGATCCTCACAATTTCGGCACGTCGTACATGCCCATAATTCTTCTTCCGTAATGACATCACCAATTAGACGAGGCATTTCTGCAGTGGCCGCTGTTTCGAGTTCTGCAAAATCTATCGATGGTGATGGTGATAGTTTGGAGGTTCCAAAAACATTACTTGGAAGCCACGCATTTCGAGAAGTAGCGATTGCTCCTTTTTCCGTTAAATGATTTCTCATTTTAACAATCAAATTCATAGGAGATAATGTTTTTCCAGTTCCTGAAGCAGGACACATATTTGTGCATCGCCCGCATTCAGCACAAGCGTACAAATCAATTAACTGATGCTGAGTGAAATCCTCAATTTTCCCTACACCAAATTCTTCAGCCTCTTCATCTTCAAAATCCACTTTGCTCAATTTACCAACTGGTCCTTTTTTCTTGAGAAAGATATTGATCATGGCAAACAGCTCATGTAATTGCTTTGACTGAGGAACAAACACCATAAATGAAAACACTGCTAGCATATGTACCCACCAAAATGCATAAAACAAAACATTTCCTGTTGTAGGTCCAATACTAGACAATAACATTGCAATGGCCCCTGAGAACGGAGTAAAAACAAGATCAGGTTCATATCCTAACATAATCTTCTCAAATGCTAAACTTAGTAGGATGGATAATGTCAAGACGAATAAAGCGATGACAACAAAGGCAGCTTTTCCGTCTCGCAACCATTGCAAACGTTCAAGTTTTTCAACATACCGGCGGTAAAATGCGTATACAACAGCCAACATCATAAGGAATGTTGCCCACTCCTGAATTAAACTGAAATAGTTATGCATCTCACCTAAAGGAAGCTTATAGCCTTTTATAAAACCCTTTAAGATAAGTTCAATAAGCCCAATTTGTATGATAAAGAAACCATAAAAAAGAATTAAGTGCATAAATCCACTTTTCTTATCTTTAAACAATTTTTTTTGACCAAAAACGTTAATCAATACTGTATTTAATCGTTCTTTGAGATTCGGTTCGAATTTCGATTTTTTCCCCAACTTTATAAATAAATATCTAGAATATACAAGATTGACAAACAAATATACTGCATATCCAGTCACAGCAAGGAACGCAAGTAAATTCAGCAGTTGTAACATTTTGTTCATCCTCCATTGTTATTTCAAAGTTAATCAATCCACCAATTGCATCCTGACGTGTTGAACGTCGTATGTACTGAAAAACCGCATCCAAGCGATGCGGTTTTTCAGTTACCATTATTCTCACTTAAACTGAAACTAGCACCTTTTTAAACTCCTCTGTTAAAAGAGGTAAGACTTCAAATAGATCTCCAACAATCCCGTAATCTGCCACCTCGAAAATTGAGGCTTCCGGGTCTTTATTAATCGCTACTATCACTTTAGAATTCGACATTCCAGCCAAATGCTGAATGGCACCAGAAATTCCACAGGCAATATATAAATCAGGTGTAATAACTTTTCCTGTTTGTCCAATCTGTAATGAATAATCACAGTAATCAGCATCACATGCTCCACGAGATGCCCCTATTGCGCCTCCAAGTAAGGTAGCAAGTTCTTGCAATTGCTCGAAGCCTTCTGCACTTTTCACGCCTCGTCCGCCAGCAACGACAATCTTCGCTTCAGAAAGATCGACACCTTCCGTTGACTTACGGACTACTTCCGTAATAACAGATCGGATATTCTTAATATCTACAGAAATGGATGAAACATCTCCTGAGCGACCAGGATCTTGTGGAATTGGTGCAATATTATTCGGACGGATTGTGATGAACAACAGCCCTTCTTTATTCCTTACTTTCTCGAATGCTTTACCAGAATAGATCGGACGAATGAATTCCGCATCAGTGCCTTCCCCTTCAATATCCGTCACATCGGAAATCAAACCAGATGAGAGCTTACCCGCAATTTTTGGCGAAAGGTCTTTCCCAAGTGCAGTATGTCCGAATACAATCGCTTCTGGATTTTCTTGCTCATAAAGAGCCATAAATGCTTGGCTAAAACCATCAGATGTATAGTTTTTCAAATGTGGATGCTCTACAGTGACGACACGGTCGGCTCCATGATGAATCAATTCATCCGCCAATGATTGAACAGCATCCCCCATTAGGACCCCAACGACTTCACCATTTCCAGAAATCTTTCTCGCGGCCGCAATTGCCTCAAATGAAACGTTACGCAATGCACCATCTCGTACTTCCCCAAGTACTACTACCTTTTTAGACATATAAAGTCCCTCCTAATAGATACTTTTAAAGTTAGATTACTTTTGCTTCTGCGTTCAGCAATGTCACAAGTTCTTTCACTTGATTAGCAAGTTCTCCCTCAAGAATTCGTCCTGCTGCCTTTTGTGGAGGTAGGAACACTTCGATTGTTTCTATTTTCGCTTCAAGCTCATCCGTATCGAGATCCAGATCATCGAGTTCCAGCTCTTCAAGCGGCTTTTTCTTCGCTTTCATAATACCCGGTAAGGATGGATAGCGTGGCTCATTCAACCCTTGCTGAGCAGTGACAAGTAAAGGAAGGGACATTTCGATAGATTCGGAATCCCCTTCAACATCACGAATGACCTTAACAGATGTACCATCAATTTCTAGATTCGTAATTGTCGTTACATAATTAATGCCAAGCAGTTCAGCAACACGTGGACCTACTTGACCAGATCCACCATCAATCGCAACATTCCCTGCAAGGATTAAATCGACTTCTTTGTCTTTTAAGTATTCCGCAATGATTCTCGCCACTGAAAATTCATCCATTTCATCTAATTCATCTTCTGTATTGATGAGAACAGCTTTATCTGCGCCCATCGCAAGTGCTGTGCGAAGCTGCTTCTCCGCATCTTCGTCACCGATTGTCACCACTGTCACTTCGCCGCCTTGTGCATCGCGCACTTGGATTGCCTCTTCTATTGCATACTCATCATAAGGATTGATGATGAATTCTGCACCATCCGCTGCGATTTTACCGTTTGTTACTATAATTTTTTCTTCTGTATCAAAGGTCCGTTTTACCAATACATAAATGTTCATTATTTACCTCCTACAATTCATTTTAGTGAGTGGATCTTCCTCTACATTACTTGTATGTTTTCGAAGATTGTCGTATCGCTTCACGCGTTCTCATCTCTTCTTTGCATAATCTCGAATTAGTTCGTTTGCGATAATATTACGTTGAATTTCTGAAGTACCTTCATAAATTTTTGTAATTCTAGCATCGCGGTAATAACGTTCAATAGGATATTCGGAAACGTAGCCCACACCACCATGGATTTGAACGGCAGCATCTGCAATTCTGTTATAAACCTCGGAGCCAAATAATTTTGCGATCGCCGATTCTTTCACAACGCGCATTTTTTGGTCCGTCATCCAAGCTGCACGGTATGTCATAGAACGTAATACTTCGATTTGCATACTAATATCCGCAAGCATATGTTGAATGACTTGGATTTCAGCAATCGGTTTTCCAAATTGTTTACGTTCATGCGTGTAGTCCATACAATGTTCTAATAGTTTGACACAAGAGCCTAGATTACGAGCTGCAAGACCTGCTCGTCCATTGGCAAGGATTTTCAAAGCATTAATATATCCTTGTCCTTCTTCCCCTAATATGTTTTCAGCTGGAACTTCCATATTTTCAAAGAATAATTCAGCTGAATGGGAGCCTTTTAAGCCCATTTTCTTTTCAATTGAGCCAAGTGAGAAGCCCGGTGTATCCTTCTCTACGATAAAGGAACTAATTCCTTTCGCACCTTTCGAAGCATCTGTTACAGCCATTACCGTAAAGATATGCGCATCTACTGCATTTGTAATATAATGCTTCGTGCCATTAATAATGTATTTGTCACCTTTTTTAACAGCTGTTGTTTTTATGTTTGCAGCATTTGAACCAGCATCTGGTTCCGTTAATGCAAACGCACCAATCCATTCCCCAGAAGCCATTTTAGGCAAGTACTTTTTCTTTTGTTCCGCAGTTCCGAGTTCAACAATCCCAACACTGCCAATTCCCGTATGAGCACCAATCAGAGTTGTATAGCCATTATGGGTCTTACCTAGTTCCTCATAAATCGCACATTTACCAACCATATCAAGCCCTAGTCCGCCATATTCTTCTGGAATACTTAAACCAAAGAGCCCCATCTGTTTAGACATTTCAACAATTTTTTCAGGAATGTGATTATTTTCTTCTATATCCATTGCAACCGGTTCTACTTCTTCTTTAACAAACTTTCTAACAACTTCTCCCAAAAAAATAATATCTTCTGATAAATTAAAGTCCATTTTCATTTCTCCCTTTTATTTAAGATTAATATTTCTCTTTTAAATGTAAGTGTTCAATTGTTTCATAGAATCCAACACACTCTTACGTATAGTCATAGAATCCTTTTCCACTTTTCTTACCTAAACGGCCAGCCTTCACATACTTAATCAGTAGTGGACATGGTCGGTATTTTTCACCTAGTGTTGCGTACAAATATTCCATATTGCGTAAACGAGTGTCAAGACCCACTAAATCCGCAAGTTCTAATGGCCCCATTGGATGATTTAGCCCTAATTTTAGTCCCTTATCAATATCTTTAGCCGAAGCGACACCTTCCATCAGCATATTCATCGCTTCATTTCCAATTAAACAATTCATGCGACTTGTTACGAAACCTGGAAACTCATTCACATCCACAGTCTCTTTACCCATTTTTTCTGCTACCTGCTTCACTATTTCTAGCGTGGCATCTGAAGTATCCAATCCTTTAATAATTTCGATTAATTTCATTCGATGAACCGGATTAAAGAAGTGCATGGCTACACATTGCTCAGGTCTCTTTGTCGAAGCGGCAATTTCAGTCGGACTCATCGTTGACGTATTTGTTGCTAGAATCGCATGAGCTGGTGCAAATTCATCTAACTGTTTAAAAATATCGATTTTTATCTCCATTATTTCCAGTGCCGCTTCAATAACTAAATCAGCATTTATTACAGCATCCTGTAATTTTGTCGTATAAGAAAGATTATTCATTACAAGTTCACCCTGATCAGATTGTACATAACCGTTCGCTATACTTTTATTTAATAGACCTTCTATATAATCTTTTGCACGATTGGTTGCTTCTTCCGAAATATCCTGTAAAGTAACTGCAAATCCCGCTAATGCAGCAGTATAGGCAATACCACGGCCCATCGTACCTCCACCAATTACAGCAATACGTTTAACCATATTAAATAACCCCCTTTTCTCTTAGTTTTATTATGTCTTCTTGACTATAACCATGTGATTTTAGTACTTCTTCGGTATTTTCACCCAACAAAGGCGGTGCCTTCCTAACTGATCCAGGTGTGTCTGATAACTTAATAGGAACACCTAACATTTTCATCGTCCCTATAGTAGGGTGTTCTACTTCTGTTATCATTTCTCGGGCATGAACTTGAGGATGCGCCAATAATTCAGCTAGGTCATTAATAGGTCCACTCGGAACACCTGCTTGTTTTAACTTTTCAATGACTTCAGACGAATCCTTTTGCCTTGTATATGCTGTAAGAATTCCTACCAACTCTTCACGATTGGCTACTCGATTCTCATTCACTGCATACTTTGGATGGTCCTTTAGCTCAGTAAGCCCTAGCGCATCACACATTTTTCTCCATAATCCATCATTCGGAACAGCAATAATTGCGTACCCATCTTTTGTTTCAAAGGCTTGGTAAGGAACGAGCGTAGGATGCCCTGATCCGTGGCGCCCTGGTGCTTGACCAGTAGCTAATACACCCTGTCCTAAATAATTCGATAGCGATACAACCGTATCTAACAAGGAAGATTCGACATATTGGCCTTTACCGGTTTTTTCTCTAGAAAATAATGCCAACATGATCCCAAGCGCTGCGTAGAGTCCCGTCGATAAATCAACGATTGAAAAACCAACTTTCACGGGGGCCTGATTCGGTACACCCGTAACGCTCATTAATCCACCAAACCCTTGCATGAGTAAATCATAAGCTGGCTCATCCTTCATGGGACCGGTTCTTCCAAACCCACTGACTGCACAGTAGACAAGTCGGGGATTGATTTCCTTGAGAACTTCGTATCCTAATCCAAATTTCTCCATTGTTCCATTTCGAAAGTTTTCAACTAATACGTCCGATTCCGCCACAAGTTTCTTCACAATACGTTGTCCTTCTTCTGTTTTAAGGTTCAATGTAATTGCTTTTTTATTTTTATTAAGGCTCATAAAATAAGTAGATTCACCTTTTATTTCGGGAGGAATATAACTTCGTGTTTCATCCCCAAGTCCCGGCTGTTCAACTTTTAAAACTTCTGCTCCCATATCTGCAAGCTGCATACTACAAAAAGGTCCCGCGAGTGTTCTTGATAGCTCTAATACCTTAATTCCTTCTAATGGTCCACCCATCTAAAAAGCCTCCTTCAAAACCCGAAATTGATCCGCATATAATAGTATATCGCCATATACGGAGTGATTCGAGTGTAGAAAAGTGTCTTTTCTAAAAACTCACGACACTCTTGTTGTTGTTATACTTGTAAATTTTCAACAATTGTTGTAATTCCTTGTCCACCCGCAATACAGAGTGTGACCAGTCCGTATTTAACATCTCTTCGTTCCATTTCGTGTAACAATTTGGTCATTAAAATAGATCCTGTAGCCCCAATTGGATGACCAAGTGCAATGGCACCACCATTGACATTCACTCTATCCAACTCCATGTTTAACTCCTTCATTACTGCAATGGCTTGGGCTGAAAAGGCTTCATTTAATTCAATTAATCCAATTTCATCTAAAGATAGTTTAGCCATGGATAATGCTTTCTTTGTTGCCGCTACTGGCCCAATTCCCATTATCTCTGGGGAAACTCCGGAAGTTGCCTGGGCAATTATTCTAGCCTTCGGTTTTAAACCACGTTTAAGCGCTTCTTCTTCCGACATGATTAATACAGCTGATGCCCCATCATTTCGACCACTACTGCTACCGGCAGTTACTGTACCATTTTCCTTGAAAACAGGTTTTAAATTACTTAATTTTTCTAAAGTGGTTAATCTAGGGTGTTCATCGATACCAAACACCTTTACTTCTTTTTCATGTTTGACTTCGTAAGGAACGATTTCTTTAATAAAGCGACCGGATTTAATTGCATCACTCGCTAGCAACTGACTACGCAAGGCAAATTCATCTTGCTCTTCTCTAGAAATATTGTATTTTTCTGCTAAATTTTCTGCTGTTAATCCCATTGTAAGATTTCCATAGATTTCAATTGGCTGTGAACGCGGTTGGCTTTCTGTATTGGGGTCTAAAATACCACCATTTCCTGCCCCTAATCCGTATCGGGCGTTGCGAATATAATAAGGAGCTGTGCTCATAGATTCCGCACCACCCGCAATAATGATTTTAGATTGACCAGTCATTATTTGTAGGGCAGCATCATTTATTGACTGAACTCCAGAGCCACATTGTCTATGTACGGTATATCCAGGAACCTCGACTGGAAGTCCGGCGCGCAATAATGCTAATCTGGCAAGATTTGATGCATCGGCACTCTGTTTTGCTTGTCCCAAAATTACTTCATCGATCTCACTTTTATCAATTCCTGTACGTACTAAAATTTCATCTATGACCTTTGCAGCTAGGAAGTCTGCCTCTACTTCCTTTAAACTACCACCAATTTTACCAATAGCTGTTCTAACAGTGTCAACAATTACAGCGTTTTTCATTTCTCATCCTCCTTGTACATTTTATTTTCCCTTTAAGTTAGCAGTTTCGAATTACTTTAGGTACCTTATTCTTGATTAGCCCTGAGTGTGAATTAGAATATAAAAAGATTCAACGTCCTGTAATAGGAACGACATTCCCTATGTGGAACAATAATACCACCTGCGAGACTAAATAGTCAACCTATTCTATTTTATTGTTAAAATAACATTAATTTTTATAATGTTTATAAATGACATTTTTTAATCTGAATGAATTTTGATCCTATTTTTCCCCAATCTTAACGGTACTGTTTTACAAGTTGACGGTGGTCAGGTACTATTTAATTTATGATGGATAAGGTTACCTCTCCAAAGCAGATCTAAGGGAGATACAATTCCTGTAAGCAAAGACTCATCCGGGTTAGTGCGAATTGTCAAAAACATCATTGACCAAAATTAACTTCTGTAGTACATTGTTCCGTAAACGGAACAATGTACTACAGAAGGCGAAAATGAAGCTAGATTGTTTAGCCAATTTAATTTGTTAAAGTCATCTCATAGAATGAAAATCAATTAAGTGGACAAGAGCGTTGTTCAGGTAAGGATGGAATTCTATTCATGCACAGAACTCTAATATTATAAAAGAGGTTATTTAGATGGAAAATAAAAAAGTTCGTTCCGATGTCCCAGCTTTAGAAACAACAATAAGAATATTAGAATATCTTAGCCGTTATAATCATAGTACAAGTAGTCTCGCTGATATTTGCAAAAGTCTAGATATCAATAAAAGTACTTGCCATCGGATTCTTAAGGTTCTTGAAAACCATAACTATGTTTTCTACAACGATGAAAAAAAGCTATACAGCCTTGGTTCTTACCTAGTTGTACTTGGCGCAAGAGCAACTGAATTCATTGACTATCTTGAACTTTGTAAACATCACCTGAAGGAGCTATGTGAGGAAACGCAACAAACGGTAGTCTTATTGGAACCAATTGCCAGTAACAGGTTAATGTATGTAGCAAAGGAAGAGCCAGATTTACCAGTTCGAGTTACTGTTAGCATAGGTCAACGTTTTCCTTTAACAAGTGCTTCTTTCGGTAAATGCTATTTAGCATTTATGGATGAGAGTAAAGCAGAAGAAATTATCCATAGTAGCGGATTTAAGCAATTTACAAGCAAGACCATAACCAATATAGAAGAGTTTAAAAAGGAACTCGCAAATGTTAGAGTGAAAGGTTATGCTGAAAGTTATGAGGAACATACGTCTGGCGTGTGCGGGGTCGCAGCTCCAATTTTTAGTTTGCAAGGTGAGGTAAAATTAGTTGTCAGCTGCTTATTTCTATCAAGCGAACCTGACATAGATGCATCTTTCTATGGCAAGAAAATATTGGAGCTTTCCAAAACATTAACAAATATTATGGGTGGTAAAACTCCGATTGAGGTTCCTAGAAATAATGTAAAGTAAAATTGATAGCAGATGCCTCTTTATGTATGAGTAATCATCAACTCATACATAAAGAGGCATCTTTTCTTTTAGATCAAAGAACAAATTAAATTTTGTTCATTAATAAACATATTAAGCGAATCAATTTCATGAATCATCAAAGGATAAGCTTCGTCCGCTACCGATTTCCATTTTCATATAAAAACTAAGCTACTTGTTTCTTTACGAGTTTCGAAAGAAATATAGGTTTTACGAAATTACTAACATTTTTTTGATAAAGAGTACTTTTTTATTTTGTGCTACTTGACGCTTAGGTTTTGTTACTTAAATAATATTTTCACTAATGTTCACACTAAATAGAAAAGGAAAGCATTCTGTTCAACACAGAACACTTTCCTATTAGAGAGATTGTATAATCAACCAATTGAATCAATTGCATAACGACGGGGGTATTTCCCGCCATTCGATTGGCAAATCAAAATTAGAAATGAAGGCGAGATTAAGTAGTTTCCTCAGATTTGTAAAAATGCAAAGTAATTGAAATCTCTTTTGATGTAATGAAGCAAAAAGCAGCAGACTTAGGTCTACTGCTTTTTGTATAATTGATTAAAAAACAACTTATGACGCGCTAATATATGACATCTGATTAACCTCTTGTCACTTTGGATGTTAATTTGCTCTTGCTTTAAGTGTTATTTTGCACTTCAAACTTAAAAACCCAGCTACCTTCACATGAGAAGATTAGTTAAAATAAGTGCAATTTATCGACCAAAGTGGCAGGCTGGCTTTCCTGGCATAGTATTCATACTCGTGGAGGCTCTATGTCAAGTTGCAATATTATGTACTCATCATTCACAACTCTGTATTTTGTTTTTGCAAAACACATGTAGATTTTATTATTGTTGATTCAGAGTATACCCTGTTCAAACATATTCAAATAATCTTTGGCTATGCACGAGTTAGTACGAAGGAACAAAGCTTAGAAAGACAACTGAAAGAGTTATTTCTACCAAACCTACTAAGGTCAAGCCCTATCACTGTTCAGCTGCAAAGTTTGGATATTTGGGGAGTGTTGTTATTGTATTCACAAAGGAGATAAGGCAGATGTTAAAATCACTGACTCCCCTTTTCCTGTCCATGTTAAATCGAGGTTGGACGAGCGGAGGTAAATTAAGATTGCCGCAGATAGTGGAAATCAAATAAAATCTGTCGCTCCGTATTGCCTATTTAAAAGATCAATGCCCCATGCTTGATGGTATAATTTTTCCCAATGCAATCCTAGATGGCAAGGGATTCATTCTAATTTACCTTTACTTTTCAGAATTATACTTGAATTCATCTATGGTATTCAGATGTCCTCAACCCCTTATGTAGCAACTATTTAGTAGAGCTATGCAGCAACACATAACCCCTTCCAAACATCCACAGGAAAGGTTGTTTAAAGAAGGGGTCCTCTGCTCTTCTTTGGCTGTAGCGTAGTTATTCTATTCACTGCCTCGGAATTCTAAATTAACGGTAATCCGCTTTGAATTCACCGGTTACTTCCTGATAGCCATTATTCGAATCGTACACTTCCCCCTGTTCCAATTCGAAACGATCCATAATCGGCAGGTCGTTCACGGAGAACAGATAAGCGTCTTCAGAAGCCACATGTTCATGCTATGCCCAGTTCGGTACGACGAAGTAATCGCCTTTCTTCCAGTCGAAACGGATACCGTTAATGACCGTATAACCCGATCCTTTATGCGCATGGTAAATGACCGAATGTGTATGGCGTGGCGCTTTCATATTCGTATTGATGAGAGTCAATGGATACCTTCAAGTTGAAATTTCTTCAATCGCATTTTTCATAATTGAAAGCATCTCGTCTAGTTCACTGTAGGACGCAGCAAGCGGTGGCATAAAGACAATTACATCACCGAGTGGACGAGTTAGAAGACCTTGTTTGCGCATACTTAGTGTTGCTTTATATGCAACACGATCTGTAGCTTGAAACGCTTTTTTTGTTTCTTTATCGTCGACAAGTTCGATTCCGCATATTAGACCTAATTGACGAATATCGCCGACGTGTGGAAGCTTGGCGATTTGTTCGAGCCTTTCACGCACATAAGATGATTTCTTTGCAGCTTCTACCACTAAATTTTCACTTACAAAGAGATCAAGGTTTGCGAGCGCCGCAGCACAGCCTAGCTGATTTCCAGTATACGAGTGCCCATGGAAAAATGTTTTCATTTCTGAATAATCCGCGTAGAAAGCGTTATAAATGCGTTCACTTGTCAAAGTCGCCGCAATTGGTAAATACCCACCTGTAATGCCTTTTGCGATTGTCATAATGTCGGGTTGTACGTTTTCATGTTCAACGGCGAACATTTTTCCAGTACGGCCAAAACCAGTGGCCACTTCATCCACGATGAGAAATACATCATACTCACGGCAAAGCGCCTCCAGTCCTTTTAAATAGCCCGGAGGCATCAAGTTCATGCCGCCAGCACCTTGCACCATGGACTCTACAAATAACCCCGCAAGCTCATCACTTTTCTCTTCAAATAACTCCCGTAAAGCTTGTAATGATTCCTCTTTCGCAAGTTCCCCATTTCCTGACGGATGGTGATAAGCAGATGGAAAAGGAATTGTATACGATGCAAACATTAATTTACTGTAAACCTGGTGATACAATTCGATTGCTCCTACACTCATCGCACCAACAGAATCACCATGGTATCCGTTACTAAGTGCTACAAACTTTGATTTCTTTTTAAATCCTTCATTTTGCCAATACTGATAAGCCATTTTAATGGCGATTTCGACAGATTCCGCTCCGCTATCCGAATAGAAAACACGTGACAATGATGCCGGTGCAATTTCAATGAGCCTCGCCGCAAGTTTAATAGACGGTACATTCATTACACCAAGTAAAGTCGAATGAGCGATTGACTCAAGCTGATTTTTGATTGCTTCGTCAATTTCTTTTTTACGGTGACCGTGGACGTTCAACCAAAGAGAAGAATACGCATCCAAATACTCGTTCCCGTGGATGTCTTTCACTCTTACCCCTTCACCACTCGCAATAATAAGTGGATTTTCTTCATAATCTTTCATCTGTGTAAAAGGAAGCCACATATGTTTATTACCTAACTCATATAGCTGTTCTGCTTGCATTTTCATCACTCTCTTTCAAGTTTTCAATTTTCCACGTGCTAACGATTGATGATCGGAAACGTTGATCCCGAAGTTTTTCTTCAAGGTTTTTTGTATAAGGAATAGTTCCGATAATTGATAAATTAGTGAGTTTTTTAACCATCTCGATATTATCCTCTTCATTTTCTTTTTCGATCTTCTGCGTACTTGAAAAGATGACCCCTTCTATTAAAATGCCACGATTACGTAATGCTTCCACAGTTAATATCGTGTGATTGATTGTTCCGATACCTGTCCTTGCAACGATAATTGTAGAAAGTCCGCTCGCTTGTACTAGATCAATGACACAACTCCCCCCATTGTTCAGTGGAACATAAAGCCCTCCCGCCCCTTCAGCGAGTAAATATTTGGTGCCGGATGAGCGTCGTTTCAATTGTCTCACCAATTCAGTTACGTCTATCGACTTTCCTTCAATCGATGCTGCGTAATGCGGAGAACATGGTTTTTTGAATAAGTATGTATATCTTTTTTCTACTTCGGCAAGAACGGTCTTATACAATTCGACATCTGGCGCAACGAGCTGACCATCGATATACTGCCCTCCACTTTGGACCGGTTTATAAAAATCAACCGCTAAATCATTGTCAATTAAAGCTTGACCGAGCAAGACCGTTGCCACCGTCTTTCCAACATCTGTATCTGTGCCGCAAATAAAATAGCCTGCCATCCTACTTCCCTCCCTATTTGCGTTAACTATATTTACATTAAGGTTAACACATGTAATAATAGTTTTCAATCCAATTGAAAGAGAGTGATAATATGAAAATGAGAACAAAAGACATTATTCTATGTGCACTATTTGCTGCATTGATGGGGATTGGGGCGAATGTAGCACCCTTTCTAACAATTGGTAGTGTACCGATTACATTTCAATTATTGTTTGCCATTATGGCCGGTGGTTTATTGGGGAGTCGACTTGGCGCAATCTCTATGATGGCGTATATCTTCATTGGACTTGCGGGGGCTCCTGTTTTTGCGGGATTCAAAGGAGGTATTGGCATTCTCGTAAGTCCTACATTCGGATTTATTATTTCATTTATTTTCGTTGCGTATATCGTTGGAAAGTTTACAGAGAACGAGAAAGAAAACTATATAGTTGCTGGTTTTTTTGTGTTAGTCATGAACTATATCATTGGCACGAACCTTATGTATTTAGCAATGAAGTTTTGGGCTGCTGCACCTGAAGGGTTCAGTTACGGGATGGCTTGGTCGTGGATGGTTGTATACTTGCCACTTGATATCGTTGTGACCGTTATTTCACTTACCGCTCTACCAAAAGTGAAGGCTGCCCTAAAGCTCAAAGCGCGATATTCTGTGGAGGTTTAGTAGAAACGGTGTATTTACACAAATGGAAAGTTCTTTTCCTATAAAAAACTAAAACACCCACGACCGAAGTCATCGGAGTTCCAGCATTGTAATAAACTTGCTGTTTTCGTCTACTATAGGATGGAATCATTCCTTTTTTATAAAGGAATGCAACGATAGTCAATAGTAGAACAGAAAATCTCTTTTTTAAAGAAGAACGCTTGAAGCTGAAGGCCACTGAAAATATTGCTTTTTATTTTCTTGAAACGCTTGTACAGTAATCGACTTTCAGTTCAAATTTGGTCACTTTTCTTTAATTTCTATTTGTGTTTTCTTACATTTCTTCTTTCACAAGGTCATAATTCATTTCAGATTAACAAAGAATATAGTCATGGCCCCAATTGCACGCTAATTACCCCCCCGTGAACAATGCAATATCGTATCCGTTTCTTTTTTAAGTTCACTGTTTTCCACTTATTTCATAGTGTCCATTTGTTTGTTCTATCACTTGTAGAGTTTGTTCCAAAATTCGTTCGTAAAAGTACACATTTACGAACGCTGTGTTTGAAATGAAATACACAATAAAGTATCGTTCGAAAACCTATTATATAACCTTTCGAACGTCCACCCGCTTAAACTCGCTTCTTAAATATGTCAATTGGACTTATTGATATTGGTTTACAACCTTTGATATTTTACTAGAATCAGATTCCGGAGAACCACACCAGTTGAATGTTGAAGCCCTTGATAATCCACTGCGAAACGGTCTAGTTTTGTAACTACCAATGTATCACCTTTTTTCAGCAACGAAAGTAACTCTACAAATTGGGGACGATCGGCTTTAGTTCCAGTAAATTTCTCGGAATAGATTTTGTCTATCCTTCTCTATAACTGGGAAAAGTTCAAAGTTTACTCCTGAAAAAATATCCCCTTATTAGAGATATCGTTCTAAGGAGTGCTATTGCGGAGATTTAAAATATTTTTTAGTTCAAGTGTCGTAACATTTATATCCGAGGTGGATAAAATAATACTACAAGGAGTGTTGTCGACACCTTTGTCATTTTCTTTTAGCACGTACATCAAAGGGCAATTACCTTTTTCGGGGTAATTGTCTTTTTTATCATTTCGTCGAATGTAACATAATATAAATATGTTACATTCGAAAAAAACAGCATAAACCCATTCACATCAAGGGGTTAGGCTGTTTTATATTGAGTGATCTTTTTATTCTTCGTTTGAATCTAACATAAATTATTTTTCATGGCAGTCATTTGTAGAAGGTGCCCTGGATGGAGTGAGCAGCTCTTCTTTTGATTACGATACTTTTTTCTTGATATCTATTGATTAACAGATCCAATTCTTGACTGCACGCGACGACAAGAGGGTGCGTATATCCGAAAGTTTTCGACCTTCTGGACATGAGTTTTCTCTTGATTTCAATTTGACGAAACAAAGCTTTTTCATTCAATAGCCTTTTCACTCTCCCTCCAAATGATATATTCTGCTTCAATTAATGATTTCCTCCTTCGTCACTGTTTCGCCGTAGTAGTTGAAGATGGCTGTAAGGGATGTGATTTCACAGCCGGTAGGGAAAACCGGTTCTTGTAATACTACAGGAACCGCAATTGTTGTTTGCTGCGTATGAGTTTGAATCAGAATTTCTTCGCTTTCTTTTTCTACAGTAAAAGTGAGCGATTCTTTCGTTAATCCTGCTCCAACATATACTTCTACTTCGCTAGTAGAGGGGATTTTTGTACGATGTACTAGTTACTTCTGAACCTACTAGTTAAAGACCATTTTGGGATCAATGAAAAGAATTAATAAAATGGTTATGCTGTAAATTAAACCGGCTGCCATAACTGCTGTGGCAGCTCGCTCAGGTATTAGTAAGGCTGCATACAGTGCGTATATAGTAACTTCTTTTTATGGAACAGCAATTTACTTCCTAAGCATATTTCAAATCTTCATCATACAAGAAATGAGTTACAATCGAATTCCACATGTTCAAACATACAGCCAGTTTTTTTGAATTCATGAAGAATACTTCTGAATCGAGTTCCCGCAAACGTTAATCTATTTTCTGAGGGTAAGGCTCGCTTTTCTTGATCTTACACTATGTTCGACGATAATATACACTGTTCCGTAGCTTTAATTTCAGTGGTACGTTACTGATTTTCTTTCCTCCGGTTTCAACATTGGACTGTGACTTTTGTTAGTTCCGTGTTAGTTTTGTGATTAAATTTAGATAACGCAAACAGCCACTTTCTCAATCGAGTCGGTGGCTGTTTATTTACTGTAAGAGTTTTTCAGTTTGTCCGGTTGCTAATTGTTGGGTGTTCATCATTATTAACAATTCAAGCGCTGACATCAGGCACTTCTTATATCCATCCGAAAGTTATTCACCAGCATATCTAACGTTAATTGAACGAGAGCACAAAGGTGTTTTTAAGCAGGAAGAAACTCGCATGCCGTTTCACTTGAAATAGTAACCCCAAAATTTCGGTGTTACTCGGTATCTCAGATAAAACAGTGTCAATGTATTCTTAACAGGATGTAGCATTACAACACGACTTGTCTTGCTTTGTTAGCGTAAGGTTCAGACTACATACTCCTGTTTCCGGTAAATCCAGTTCCACTTTTTTTGCCGATTCATAATCGCCCGTCAGATATGCCACTATTGAACGCACTCGTTCATAGCCAGTTTCCATTAGGAATGTAGGAGCGCGTTCATAGCTCTTCATACCGACGATGTAAAAATTCTTCTCCGGATGTCTCAACTCCTCTTCGCCATGCGGATGGACGGTCCCACAGCTGAGGAGATTCGGATCAATCAGTGGAGCAAGTGCTCCAACACTTTCTGTTGCTGCATCAATATTCGCTTTCCAATTCGGTATTGAACTTGAAAAATTGACAAAGCATGATTTTAAAGGTATTTTAAAAGAGTCTGATTTTTCTCTCATCCGTCACGAAAAATTGCTCAATACGGAAAATGTTGTTTTGAATTTCACAGACGAAGCGATCAGCCGACTTGCTGAACTTGCATTTTAAGTGAATGATGATACTGAGAATATCGTTGCAAGACGTTTACATAAAATTTTGGAGAAATTACTCGAAGAACTATCGTATGAAGCGGCTGATATCGGACCGACAACAATCAAAATAACACCGAGGTATGTCGATGAAAAGCTAAATGATATCGCGAAAAATAAAGATTTATCACAGTATTCACTTTAGTTTAAATTCTTAAATTCATCCGATGATTATAAAAATTTAGAGTGTTATTAAGTGCAAAGCAAATATTATGAGGAGGAAAAAAACAAATGAATTTATTATCAAAAACACGTGAAATTAATGCAATGCTACAAGAATCGGCAGGGAAAACAGTGAATTTTAAGGAAATGGCTGAGAAGCTTAGTTCTGTTATCGACTGTAATGCTTTCATCGTCAGCAGAAAAGGGAAATTACTCGGTCTAGAAATACATCACCAAATTGAAAATGAACGCATGAAGCAAATGCTCATAGATCGCAAATTCTCTGAAGAATATACAAACCGCTTGTTTGAAGTGAGAGAGACTTCTCCTAACTTGGATGTGGACAGCAAGCATACTGTCTTCCCGATTGAAAATCGTGAATTATTAAATGATGGCTTGACGACGATTGTTCCAATCATTGGCGGCGGTGAGCGTCTTGGCACGCTAATCTTGGCAAGAATTAAAGATGATTTCCAGGACGATGATTTAATCCTTGCGGAATATGGTGCGACTGTTGTTGGAATGGAAATTTTACGTGAGAAATCAGAGAAAATTGAAATCGAAGCACGTAGTAAAGCAGTTGTTCAAATGGCTATCAATTCACTTTCATATAGTGAACACGAAGCGATTGAGCACATTTTCCATGAGCTTGATGGCAATGAAGGTCTACTAGTAGCATCTAAAATTGCTGACCGTGTAGGTATTACACGTTCTGTAATCGTAAATGCGCTTCGTAAACTAGAAAGTGCTGGCGTCATTGAATCTCGTTCCCTAGGAATGAAAGGGACATATATCAAGGTCCTTAATAATAAATTCCTTGAAGAACTTGAAAAACAAAAGTCATAAATATGTAATAGATATGTTGAACAAATGAATTCCTATATAAACTAAGCGAAGGCGACTTATAAGGGGGAGCCGAAACCCTAATACTGTGGCGGCGAAACGCGTATGCGGCCGCTTCAAAACTTGTACATTCTTATCTTTTAAAAAAGAGCAGTTGAAAGCGTCCTGAGTCCCTAACGTTTCATGAGGGGACTGCATGGATGATTCTTTCATACTCCCTTTGATAATCTGAAAGTGATTTCTAGGCTATCATTATCTGCCTCCTTTAGCTACTTCTCTTTTGGCACGGATTAGTGTGCTTTTAGAAATCCCAGTAATTTCTTCTACTTGCGTATAGGAATTCGTTTGCAGTAGGTGTAAAGCATGTGCTACTTGCTTTTTAGTGAATTTTTTCGGTCTACCTTCACGAAAATCAGGATTCTTCCTCGCAATTGCTTTCCCCTCTGCCAATCGTTCAACGATCATATCCCTGTCAAATTCCGCAATCGCTGATAACATTCTTAAAATTAATCTGCCCATTGATGTATCCTCTACAAGTCCCATATTTAATATGTGGACTTTGATTCCTTTTGAAAGCAATTCTTTGATTAAATTTACCCCATCCTCTGCCGATCTTGCGAAACGGTCTAGCTTTGTAACTACCAATGTATCCCCTTTTTTCAGCAATGAAAGTAACTCTATAAATTGGGGACGATCCGCTTTAGTTCCAGTGAATTTCTCGGAATAGATTTTGTCACAACCTTCACTTTCCAATGTCTGCAGCTGTAACTCTAAATCTTGTGACGCTGTACTTACACGACCATAACCATATTTCATATGTATTTGCCCCTTTTTTTACAATCTACTTATGACTCTTAGTTACGACACCACTTGATACCTTGATATTACTGCATTCCGAAAATGGTGTCAATACTTAAAAGTTATGGCACCTCTCTTCAACTCACCTTAAGGAAAAGTACAATAAAATCGACGAAATGATAAAAAACACAATTCCCCTGAAAAAGGTAATTGTCCTTTGATGTCTGTATAGCGCCACAGTAAAGGGCAGTGTAATAGGCAACAGCCACCAAACAGTCATGCGACAGCTAATCTCAGTAACGCATCCGTTAGCCATGTTGCGCAAAATCGGCGCTACACAATAGAGGATTAAAATGTTTATAGAACGGGGATACTTTGGCTGAGAAAGGAAGGTCGATGAACGGCGCCATAGAGCCCATCCGTTAGTCTGATCCCAACACCACTTAGCGAGAAAGTTAAATTTAGGATGGAGGATTGTTATGGATTTGTGGTATGCTTTTGCTTTTATTCTTTTAGTCACTAATTTTCTAAATTTACTTGGTGCTTCTAATAATGGTACAAAAAGTGGGTCAATTTATCTTTGGGCAGGTATAGCAACTTGGATTGTTCTAATAATTAGTTTCATTTTTACTGGATGGATTGGTGGAATTGCGTTGCTGATAGCATACTCTTTTATCATTGATCCAATTGGTCAAAGACTTTCATTTATGGTTTTTAAGTTATCTCATCCAAACGCTAAATTCTTAAACTACAGATTCTTCAAAATACGTGATGAATTTAGAGAAATAGAAAGAAAGACATCATCTTTGGAATCCGTTGCGGAAGTTAATCGAAAAATAGATATGTACATACAAGGCATGAAAACTTGTGAAAATACAATTCAATTTTTTAAAGATATCAAGGTAGATATTAATAAAATTGATGACATACGTTTCTCTCTTATGGCGAGTGGTTCAGGTGCATTTGTTACATTTTGTGTTGTTCGTAATCCCGGTTTAGTTTTAGAGTATAATGAAATGGAGAAAAAAGGTCTTTCTAAAAGTGAAATTTGTTATGAATTTTTAAAAGGATTAGAAGGAGTCAACTAGATAGGATTGGAGTAGGACTACTGGTGTAATGGATATAAGAATGTACAGGGCTTTATAGGGAATTCTCTAATTCTTTTCAGTGCGGGTCCAAGAAAATCGAAAAGAAAATTGACTATCTAAAGTAAAAATCATTGAACTAGTTGCCCCGGTAGCTAGTTTTTTTTGATGGGATCAATCGGCTTTTAAAGTATATATCACGCAAAAAATGCGTAAGTATCTAGTGTGCATACAGCAATTTTGTGACGTAAAACGTCCGCCTAACTTTTCTCAAAGTAAATAAAAATACAAAGGCTAAACATTTGTGTCGAATCTCCTTTAGTAATGAATAAAGGTTTAACAACTTTCACCCGTGAAAAAAGGTGACGTGAAAACTAATGAAATATGTATATATTATATCAATTTCAAAAAGTGATAGCAAATCGAAGGGAATTACTTAACCTTTAATGTAGAAAGGAATCCATTTTAAAAATGGATTCCTTTCTAGCAGATTTAAGTTGGTTTTCATAAAAAAGTTTGGTCATTTTCTACTTGAGTTGCTCCACAATCACGCCCGATTGTGGAATATTTAATACATAAAAATTGCAAAATAGTTACTCAATCTAAAGCACTTTATTGCCGAGACCGTAGCCATCCGGACCGGACTGCTGTCCAACCATTACTGGGCCGACCGGCTCACCTCAATCCCGTCGGCCACCCTCAGCTCGGCTCCGTCGATGCCGTCGAAGACGTTTTCCACCACGCTGAGGTCCTCCCCTGCATCGATCCTGATGCCGTTGGCGGCCTGTCGAATGACGTTGCACTCAATCCTGATGCCTGAGGGAATTCCTGTGCCCCGTCCGTCAGTACCGCGGTCCTCATTGAGCCGGATGGCCCAGAACCCGTCAGTCCCTCCAGTGATGTGGTTACCGTGCAACCTTGTGCCCGGCGCATTGCGGACCTCGATGCCGGCCTTCGAATCCTCCCCGGCGGTGATCCTGTTGTCCTCGATGAGGGTGTCAGGAGTTCCCAGGATGACGAGGATTCCCTGACGGTTTCCAATCAGGTCGTTGGAGTACACCCAGTTTCCAGGTCCTGAGGCGTCGTGCTTGTTCTTGGACCCGCCGGAATTGCCCAGCGCGATGCCCGCACGCTGCCCGCCGATGACCGTATTGTCCCGGACCTCGTTCAGGTATTCACCCTCGCCGTGCAGGTCGATGGCGTCGAGGATGCTGCCGACGATGGTGTTCTCCGCCACGAGATTGTTGTGCGTAGGGAACTGCAGAAGAATGGCATGCCGCAGATGCCTGCCATCGAAGGTATTGCCGATGGCGACATTGTGCCGGGAATCGTTGGCAGCATCCGGGTCGCGCTGGTCCCTTGAGCCCTCGATAGCGATGCCGTAGCCCTGTCCGCCGGGGCCAACGGCAGTTGCCTCACTTACGTAGTTTCCAGAGAGTGTCACTTCACGGCTGGCCTTGACGGAGATCCCGTGGCGCTCGAACCTACGGATGCTCAGGTTCTCCACAAGGACCCGGGAGCTGGCCTTCCCTTCATAGGCTCCGAGGTAGATCCCGTACATCGGGCCGCCACCCACGTCGCCGTCGTCGGGGTCGTCGCCGAGTGGACCCTCATGACGAGAGGTGATGGTGAAGTCAGCGACGATAGCGTCTTGGACGCCGGAGCCGCGAATCACCCGGCTGTCATCCTCGCCGTCGAGGGAGGTCAGCAGCACGGTGCGCTCCTGGCCCTCGCCGCGCAGGTCCACGCCGCTGCGCAACACAATGTTCGTCGACTCGTCAGCCGAGTCAGTGGAGCGCAGGTCATACGTGCCGGCCGGCAGCACGACCTCGTCACCCGGTTCTGCCGCTTCCAGGGCCTCCCGGATGGCTGCTGCATCGTCGTGTGAGTCCGGATCCGGATCTGCCCCGAAGTCCGTGACGTCCAGGGTCCTTCCAGTGGCTGGACCCGGCGTCGGCACCTCGATCGGCTTGCCGGACCGGTTCACCAAGCCGGGGACCTGCCAGTCGCCGTGCCCGGACGGGGCTGGTCCCACGGCGTCATCTCTCCCGACCGGCCCATCGGATTCCTCGACGGTGCATGCGGTCAAGAAGACCACTAGGCCAAGGGCCACCCACCACAAATGCGCCGGACCTCGCCAGCTGTTCCCAAAGGGTCCCTTCATCAGACTTCTCACGTCCTTCCTTGTATCTTTTCGTCCCTCTCGTCTCCCATTGAGGCGTCGAGAAAAACAGTGAGCCCGCTGAGCTCGGCTTGATTCGCCGAGCCCGCGGGCTCATACCTTCGGGATGCCTGACGACCCCTACCGGGTCGCAGACGTCATCCCATGGGCAGGGGCCTACCGATTAGAGTCCCCCTTGCCATTTCTGTTGTCATTGGTTGTTGCCATTGTTACCATTGTTGTTGTCTTTATTGTTGCCATTGTTGCCTTTGTTGTTGTCCTTGTTGAGTTTGAAGTTCAACGGGATGTCTTTTTCCAACGGAGTGTCTGCCGAGGAACCACCGACATGCACGCGGTATTTTCCATCAACAGTAGCCCACTCGCCATCAGCCCAGTTCGCCAAGTTGTCCGGTTCTTCCGGAATGAAATAGGAGAACGGGTGGTTGGAGTCAGTCTGGTTAATGCGCACAGTCACGCGTTGACTCTCACCCGGCTCAAGGTCAACCTTCTCGAAGTTGACAAGACGCTTAGTTGGCTGCCCTGCCTCGTTCGGCAGTGTCAGGTAGACTTGTGCCGCTTCTTTGCCGGCAACGTCACCAGTATTCGTGATTGTGAAGGACACGTCAATACCGGACAACGAACCGTTGTTGCCGTTGCCTTCACCGCGGACTTTCTTCATCTTGAGGTCGTCATACTCGAAAGTCGTGTACGACAGGCCGTACCCGAATGAGAAGACCGGCTTCACATCGTTAGCCTCGTACCAGCGGTAGCCCATCTCAAGGCCTTCGGTGTACTGGGCGATTAGCTGGTCGGAACCGTCACCGTACGCGCCTGGGCCACCTGGCTTGCCAGTATCTTGACGCGTTCCAGGGAACTGCTCCTCAGTCGCGAAGGCAGCTTCACGCTCGGTCGCACCGAACGTCATAGGCAGCTTGCCGGAAGGATTGACTTTACCGTAGAGCAAGTTGGCCACGGCATTGCCATCCTCCATTCCCGGGTACCACGCCTGTAGGACTGCAGGGACCTCATCCAGCCATGGCATAAGCACCGTACCGGAGGTCTTCAGGACCACAGCGGTGTTCTCCGCATTGGCCTCTAGAACCGCGTCGATCAGCGGCTCCTGCTCCACCCAGTCCACTTGCTTACTTCGCGTGTCGAGATCGATAGCCGGGAAGCCGAGTGTCTGGCGGTCCACGGTCTCATGTGGGTTGTCACCGATCATGAGAAGCACGACATCGGACTCAGCGGCCAGCTTGGCAGCAGCCTCCGGATCACGGCCATCGTTGTACGTTACTTCAGTGTCGTAACCAAGCTCCTCGATGACGTTCTCTAGGCCCTCTTGCGGAGTGACCGTATAAGGGGTCACAACGTTCTCGTTGGTGTCCTTAGTGGAGCGCGGGGGCATCTTGGCCTCACCGGCGAACCACTCGACGCCGATCAGCGCGATCGACTTCGGCTCGCCGTCCAGTGGCAGGAAGTCGTCATTGTTCTTCAATAGTACGGACCCTTCCTCGGCCATCTGACGTGCGCTTGCGCCGTTGGCAATCGGATCGACGATCTCCGGCATGAACTTGTCGTAAGGCTCATCCATATGGCCGAACTCAATCATCTTGATATACCGCGGACGAAGTAGATTATCAATGTCGTCATCGGTCACCTGACCAGAGTCGAGGGCCTCTTGGATTTTCTCTTGAGTGTAGTACTGTGGTGCCCAGTCGAGCTCGACATTCATGCCCGCCTTGATGGCAGCTACCGTGTCGTGAACCGCGCGACGATCACTCATGACGTAACCGTCGAAGCCCCAGTTGTCCCGCAGGGCATCTTGGAGCAATTCAGAGCTGTCACAAGCATAGGTGCCGTTGACATCCGGGAACGAGCACATCACGGAGGCTGGGTCAGCATCCTTGACGGTCATCTCGAATGGCAGCATGTACAGCTCGTTCATGGCCTGTGAGGGAACCTGGACACCCATCGTCCATCGCTCGGTCTCCTGCTCGTTGCCGGCCAGGTGCTTGAGCTGGGCATGGACCCCTTGGTCCTGGATGCCCTTGACCTGCTCGGTCGCCAGGGTACCCGTCAAGTACGGGTCCTCACTAAAGTACTCATAGTTCCGGCCATTGTACGGGTGACGTACAAGGTTCATGCCTGGTCCGAGCAACACGTGATGCGCGAAGGCCCGTGTCTCCTCGCCGAGAATCCGGCCGGCCTCATAGTTCAACTCGCGGTCGAAAGTCCCGGCCATAGCCAGGGATGACGGCAGGCCAGTAGCTTCTGGGTCATTGCCACACGATCCGCCCTTCACGCCCGTACCACCGTTGGCCATGCGGATTGTGGGGATGCCCAGATCCTCGATCCCACGGATCTGCCGGCCAGTGTCCTGCCACTCACACCCAGGCAGGGTACCCTCGGGCGCGAATTCGCCGTTCTGGTACTTACTGCTACCATTCTTGTCGATGACGACCGTTTCACCAGTGTCATTCTCATTGAAGCGCGAGATAGCGGTCTGCTGAATCTTCTGTTCCATCGTCATCTCATCGAGAAGCAGCTCGGTGCGCTCCTCAGCAGAGAGCTGGGTGTTCATCCAGGGGCTAGCCCCTTCCGCGTTCATCGCATTAGCAGGAATTACTAATGTAGACATGAAAATCGTTGCTGTCAAAAAAATTAAATTAATTCGTTTTTTCATCTTATTTCTCCCTTATATCTATTTTTCTATTAGTATTGAAATAATTTCGTTTACTCCCTTACTAACTATATTAGTATACAGAAATACTATTACACTAGTATAATCGTTTGATTACAAAACAGTAACAAAAAACACGATATTAGTAACGCTCCCAAAGTCCCGAAAATATTCAAACGCTGTAGCAATCAATGATTCGCCAAATAAACAATCAAAATAAATAAATTTAAATGAGCATTATACTTCATTATTCTCAATATGCTGAAACAAGATGGAAGAACTTCTATTTATCAAATAAGTTATTATTACTATAACATTTGGAAATCCAATCGAAGGTGGCATGTAATGAATAAATACGTATTGACCCTTATTTTCATGTACGAACGGTAAAAGGCTTTGAATATGGATCAAATGGAAATAATATAAGCTATATTTCTGATTATACCGGCGTGCCATAGGTATGGGAGGTCAATCCAGGAGAATGATGGCCTTTTCAAGTCTCTTTTGCACAAAAAGGAAGCTAATTCTATGTTCCTCCTATACTTTTACTTCGCTTACAAACTCGGCGGATTCATCCAAGAAATAAAACAGCTTTTTACGGTCTTCATTATCATCCCGTAAATCTACATCTACAGCCACCCTAACTTTGAGAGTTTCGGCAGTTACCTTTAGTGGTTGTAAATGTCTAATTGATTCCGTAATAATGATTAGACGCTCGTTGAAATGTTTACCGCTCCACTTTAAATATATGAGCAAATCATTTATATCACCACGCAATACATATACATAGATTGGACTGCCCTGAAATTGGATCATCCCACTGAATGGTTCTTGTGTCGGTAATACTTTTGATTCTGGAAAATGTCGATGTAACTGAAAGAACAGAAGACGTTTCAAAACATCCTCTGTTTTGTATTCAACCCAATAATTACTTTCGTAACAGTCATTCAGCCCAGAAACGACTGCTCCGTTTATTCCCAGTGTAAAAATTGGTATGACCTGCTTGTTTCGATGGATCTCATGACGAACGATTTTCTTCTCTATTACCATTCGTTTGAGACGTTTCTTATCCAAAGAAAATAAACGGAAGAGTTGTACTCCCTCGATTAACCCTATTGCCGCAAGCGCCTCTAAAGCCTTCCGTTCTTTTGGTGATTCACCGTTGACGTAGATTGATCGCTTTATATTCGATGGGATACGTGTCCAGTGCAGCGACCAATCGTGTGATAAAGAATATAGACTAAGTGACATGACTATCTCCTTCTCTTATTAGAGTTTTTATAGGGTTACGTCAATCTTACGCAACCCCTGATAATTTTCATAGCACACGAGTAATACGGGTACGGATCTGTTCTTTCTGTGCATCTGTTTCCAATACACGGACAAGCACCCGATCACCCCTTTTAACGTTTTGAAACTTCAAGTGACGGGCCAAAGAATCCACACCGTCTTCCAAATTGATGAATACACCGTATTCACGTACACCGGAAACTGTGCCGACGTATTCATTACCTGACGAATATCGACCGATAGAACGAAGCCACGGGTTCTCTTGTGTCGCCTTTGCACTGACTGTCACCTTCTTCTCATCCTTATCTATTACCAAGACTTTAACTTTCAAATGATCACCTTGCTTGACCTCTTCTGTTAAATCATCAATCCAACCGTACCTGATTTCTTCAAGAGGGATCTTCACTTCTATTCCACCGATATCAGCACGGACAAGTGAGGGGCTGACATTACGAACCACAGCAATGATTTCATCGTCCACTTCGATTTTTTTGAGTGTAATGGTTGCCATGTGATCCAGAGCCGCAAGACGCGAGCCAGTGAACACTTCCGCCTCCCTGTCATAATTCAATACTTTGAACGCTATTGATTGCCCTGTCATAGCACGAAGCTGCCGAAGGTTGGTTGCTCCTGTAAACTCCAAGGGGATGAATCCACGAATGTTTCCAACACCTACAACGGCACATGGCTTATCAAGTAGCTTTTCAATTCCGATGATTGGAGCCTGGATGATCGAGTTATTTTGATGTGCGCCGTAGACCTGTTTCCAATCCTTATCAAAGTTATTTACCGCTTCCACTTTCGATGGGTCAAAACCTTCAATTAGAACTTGCATATTATTTTCAGCCATTTTAATATCTCTCCATTTCATTAGTATATTTTTTTCGAGACATTGAAACTCGTTTCATTTTGCTAATCCCAAAATCCGTCATTAGACTTCACTACATTGCTCGTATCTTTTATTTTTGTTTTTGTAACCGGTAACTGTGCATCCTTTGCTTTCAATTGTTGGACATCGGACTTCATCGGTTCTTTCAATTCCTTTTTGGGTTTAGGGACGTGTTTCATGTCAGCATCATGTTGTGTTTTATCAGGAGCTTCTTCAAAAGAATATAGCGCTTCAAGTTCGGGCTGGATAATTGTTTCAATTGCTGATTCAGACCCCTCTTGATTCGTCTGTCTAAGTTCAGCCACCTGTTCTTTTTTCATCTTCATTCGACTGTAAAGATGCTTGAGTAGCCTGTTCCCCTTCAACTTTTTAAAAGACGTTCCATCTTCCCATTCCCTCAGCTCCTTCCAATTACGGGGAACAAATTGACCTTTAGCTAACGCTGGCTTCTGCGGTGTACCGTCCTGCAGGAGTTTATGGACGTAGTTAAATTTCGGTATGCCGTCCATTAAATCTGTTGGATCGAAACGATACTCTTCATCTTCCGTGTCCCGGTACGAGTCAGGGAATAGTCGTGGCAATAGTATTCGATTCTTATATGTGCTTTGCCGCATGATGACTTTATCTTTGCCGAATTCATCTGCAAAGTCTTGAGCGTCCTGTGCGGATATACCGCCAAAACAGATTTTGTTTCGGCAAGATGTAAGAATCGCTTGTTTCATTGCTTTCGGACCAAGATTTCCTGATTCGATTTCAAGTTGACCAAGTGATTGGGTCGCAAAAATACCCGCTACCTTATATTCGGCAGCGAGTGATAAGAAGATCTCTACATCTGGATGAATATAGCGACTGTATTCATCTACAATCAAAAAATGGGGAATGCGTGTATCTTCAGTTCCCGGTCTCCTAAACGTTCCATTTTGCAAGTGCATGATCATGAATTGGCCGAAGGCGTCACCCGCTTTACGTAACTTACCAAGTGCCGTATTGACCGCAAGGACGCCGCCTTTTTCCAAATGTTCATCAATGTTCACATCACTTTTACCCGTCATGATTGTACGGAGCGCTTCGTTACTGACGATATTTTCAAGTTGGGCTCTTAATCCAATTACGAATTGCTGGTATTTCTCACGCATGCTTCCGAGTAATTCTGATTCAAAGAAATGGACCAAGTCAGTCATTCCATCTCGATGCTTCAGTTCCGACACCTTTTGCTGCAAGACATTTTGATCACGTAGCGTGTTCATTACATCGACAATATCCATGTTGTTGCCATGCAGTTCTTTTAGTAGCTTCGTGACGTTACGTGCCGATAGTTCCTGAACGGTTGCGAAGAAAGCATCCTGTTTTCCAAACAATCCTTTTAATACAACGACTGTTGCTTCCGCCACTGTATCTGTATCACCCTCCATTGGATTAAAGCTCGCAGAATTGGGTTTGTCAGGGTCTACGTGAATACACGGGATATCCATTTCTAAACACATTTCATTTACCATTGCCGCCACATCCCCTTTAGGCTCGACAACGGATATACCTAACGGAACACCTCGTTTCTTCTGTAGCAACAATTGATAAATCATAGGTTTCAATATGCTTGCCGTCTTACCACATCGAGTAGGGCCTACGGCAAGCATATGAGTGAAGCAATCACTCCCCTGCCATACGATGGGCATTCCCATCTGCATCACCTCCTCTCAATCTCATTTCTTTATCCAATCCCATTTGCCGAAGTACTCATGTATCTGGTCCATTTTGAACGGTGCACGATTATATTCTTCAAAGCTGAACAACGTCTGAATTGTTTTGGATATTTTAAATCTGAGTAATTCTAGGTGCTCTTTGTTCTGCTTTCTTATCATTAGTTGATTTGACTGTTCACCTTCTTTCCATAATAATTCAGGTAGCGTATTGGCATTGTGGGATATACGTTTCACCCAAAACCGCATATCCTTTTTGAAGTTTTGGGTATCCATTATCCTCAACAATTGGAGGGATGTTTCAAGGACGACAAAACCCAACTCGATTAATTCGGTTGGGCTTTGTTTTGATACATGGGCTTCGACTTCCGGGTAGATGTACAGCTTATTTCTACAGATTTTAGTTTTGAAAAACATACTTAAATTTCCCCCCTTCCGTAAAAAGACAATAAAAATAACACGTTTCATTCAATGGTTGAATGGAACGTGTTTTGTATCAAATAGATTATTTAAAATCTTACCCTTGTCCAAGTAAATCTACCCTATAGTTTAAGTACATTATTTCACAATTTTTCATTGTAAAAAAAGGTTTCCGAAGCAACCAGTACCGATTCAGTGATTAGGAATAAATATAGTTAAAAACTATCTGTGAGTTCGTTCTCCAATAATATTATCTATACGATTCAATCCTTTTTCTGCTGTTAACATCATCTCATCAAATAACTCCTGAACCGTTGGAATATCGTCGATTAGACCGATTACCTGTCCAACCCATCCGAAACCGTCTGTTTCAATTCCATCATAGATATACCTACAATTAGCTTTTCCACTAACTATATCTTGCAGGTCTTCATAGGTTGCGCCTTCCTTTTCACGTTCAATAATATTCAGAGTATATTCAGATTTCAACACTCGTCCCGGCGAGCCTAATGATCTCTTAATAATTACTGTATCCGTCTCTTTTGCATGAAGGATTGCCTGTTTGTATTTCTCATTTGCATGAACGCACTCTTGGGTAGCAATAAAGCGAGTACCCATTTCGATTCCTTCTGCTCCTAAAGCTAAAGCTGCTAACAAACCTCGTCCATCTCCAATGCCACCACTTGCTAATACTGGAATTGATACGGAATCGACCACACGAGGAGTAAGAACCATTGTGCCAATATCCTCACGTCCTAAATGTCCTCCGCCTTCTTGGCCAACTACCATTACCATATCAGCACCGAGTTCTTCCGCTTTTTGTGCTTGTCTAACACCTGCTACAAGAACAAGTGTTTTAATATTTTCTTCTTTAATTCGTTGGAAAATTGGTTGTGGATTAGCGCCAGTAATTGAAATTGCCGGTACTTTTTCCTCAATGGCAACTTCAAGTAGTTCTTTATAATGCCCGTCATGTCTTGCAATAGCAAAGTTTACGGCGAATGGCTTATCGGTAAGTGTGCGTACTTTACGAATTTCCTCTCGAAGTTTTTCAGGTGAACCAAGCGTTGCCGCAGTAATTTGTCCCAGTCCCCCTGCATTCGAGACCGCAGCAGCCAGTTCAGCATAAGCAAGATAAGCAAGTCCCCCTTGTACAATTGGATATTTAATTCCTAAAATCTCCGTTACTCGTGTTTTCAATATTTCTCCCACTCCTTTTCAGATGTTCTATTTTATATAATCAACACAAAAAATTATTAATCCTCTAACGTTTTATAATCTTTTGAGTTGATTGTATACCAAAAAAGAAAGACCTTATGTGCTATTCTGCTCGTTTGTTCAATAAGAAAAAGCTACCCTTACAGTAAATTAAGGATGCTTTATGAAACTCAACTTAATAGTTACACCAGAAAACAGTATTAGCTACTTGTTTGAAGTCGGATACTTTTATAAAATTCAGTAATATATCGGCATCTTTATTCCCAATATATTCATCCTTATCTACATTATAAAATTGAACTACCTCAACCATATAAATACCATTTCCGATATTAACTTTGTAATTGGAGCAATTTTCATTTGGTACTTTATCACTTTCAAATTGAGCCGCCATAGTTAGACAGTCATAGTCAACTAAGTATAATTTATTCTCAGTTACTTTAATATAACCTACAGCTTTCCTATAACAATTTCGAACTATTTCTTCCGTTCCAATTTGTACTTCTACTTTCCAAGAATGTTCTATTCCTTCATCCGTCATCTGAAACACCAAAATATCTCCTTTTTCCATTTCGTTAGAAAAATGTTGTAAGAGAATATCTAACTTCCAATCTTCATGCACAAATGATTTATATTTCTCTGCATTTACTACACCAATAAAATTAGTATCACCGGAATCCATTGAAAACTTCATATTTTCATCCCCACTTTTTTATTATATAGATAGAATTATAGCCTATCTATCAGAATCTTCCAACACTATCCTCTTTACGCTTTTCAAAATAGCTTTTGTTCAACGATTTAGGAACGCGAAATCTTAACTTGCTTAGCTACTTTACATTGACTTCGACTTTCGGGTAGATATACAGCTCACTTCTACAAATTTAGTTCAAAAAACCACTTTACGACTTCCTCCTTTCGTAAAAAGGCAATAAAAATAACACGTTTCATTCAATCGTTGAATGAAACGTGTTTTGTGAAATTATAAATAGAAATTTATTCAACAACTGAAATAGCAATATACATATATAGACTATATAATGCTAGACCTTATTAATACTAGTGGTTCTATCTTAACTTTATAATTCGTCAAAATCCTGACTATACATAAACTTTGGTGAAAATAAATTTAAATTGACCTAAGATACTGGACTGCCGTCTCAGCATATATCTCGGCAGATTCTACTAAGTTCTCCACTGAAACCTGCTCATCGTACCCATGGATAGTATGTTGCTGCCCCGGACCATAAAAGGCGGTATCAATGCCATGGCGCCGGAAGTGAGTGGCATCACTAGAACCAAGCGAGAGTACGCTGAAGACAGGTTGCTCCACTCCAAGGACACGCTGAATCCCCAATTCGATAGACCGCACAATTGGACGATTCTCTAGGGTCCAGTTCGGGTTATTATAGGGTACGATTGGCTCTATAACAGCACCTGGCGCTACAGCTTTGACAAGACTCTTGGCGACATTCTGTACAGTCTCGGTCTTCATACCGAATGGAACCCGGGTATCCACTTCAATGATGCACTTGTCTGCGATGACATTTACCTTTGTTCCGCCCTGGATTATACCTGGATGGTAAGAGGGACGATATAGTAATTGTGACATTAAAGGATGTCCTTGACCCTGAGACAGGAACCATTCAGTATTGTACAAAAGCTGACTAAGCTCTGCCGGAGGCGTTGCTTTGAGCTCCCATAGTTTAGCTAGTGCTTCGACTGCGGCTACCCCTCTTCGTATAGCGGAGATTCCAGAAAGCGGTTGTTGGCTGCCATGCCCGGTCTGACCTGGTATAGTCACCCGCATCCATGCCATGGCCTTTTCACCAACAACTGGATGGTGGGTGTGCGTTGGTTCGCCAATAAGACAAGCATCTCCCTTAATCAATCCTTGATCCAGGAGAGAGGCTACCTCAATACCGCCACTCTCTTCATCCGGAGAAGCAATTAATCCTAGGCTACCTTTCAAATTAAGAGTGGGGGCAAACTCCTGAAGCAGTCCAGCCACAAAGATCATTGATGCCAAGCCGCCCTTCATGTCGGAGGCTCCCCGACCCAAAAGCATACCTGATCTGACTTTTCCCGAAAAAGGGTCAAAGGTCCAACGTGAACGGTCGCCTGCCGGTACGACATCTGTATGTCCGCAAAATAGGAGTCGTGGTCCGGGTACCCTAGTTAAGGGAGCATCACAGACTACGGTAACTAGCGAATTTTCACTACTGCGGTGCTCGGTAATCAAAAACCCTTTTGCTGCTAGGTATCGGCTAATATGGGTTCCCATTTCTGCCGATTGCTTCTTAAAATCGGGCGATGGATTTTCGGATGGAATTCTAATAAATGAAGCAGCAAGTTCGACTAATTCCTGTTGCCTTGACCTAATCAGCTGCCGAATCATTCTGATACTCATATGAATATATTCCCTCCACATCCAGTAATAGTCACATTATTTCTTTACTATTCTATGTGATTTTCCTAGATCATATACTAGAGTTTTTTGAACAAAAGACCTATATAGGTAGCGTCTTGAAAATGTGCTTAAAGCTGTAAATCTAAATTTCCCTGTGCTATCCATTACAGATGGTTTTTTTATAAATTAAGGATACTTTTAAAAATTCAAATTAATAGCTACACTAGAAAATTGTATCAGCTAGTTCGGTCTCGTTTTGCTACATGGACTTCCGCTTCCGGGTAGATATACAGCTTATTTTTACAGATTTTAGTTTTGAAGAACACGTTTTGATTTCTCCCTTCCGTAAAAAGACAATAAAAATAACACGTTTCATTCAATCGCTGAATGGAACGTGTTTTGTGTCAAATAGATTATTTAAAATCTTACCTTTGTTATAGTGATAGGTAAGCTTTTGACGTTATCGCCGGCTTTTCCCCCACTTCACACCGTACGTGCGAGTTCCCCAGCATACGGCGCTCCAACTAATCCAATTCATTCAGTATTTTTATGTATATGCAAGATGAAATATAGAATCAGATTGCTTCGTTCAGACATTGCTCACGCAATTCATTGACCTTTTTTAGTTGCTTTTCATTTAACTTGAGTGCGTTTAAAAGCACCTTTATTTTCTCTCGATTTCTTATATGAATCAGACGATGAACAGGTTGGTATAATATCATTAAATTCCCGTATGAATCATCTTTTGTGAGATGGAATGGTGTCTTAGAATGACAATGCCAATCGCGCATTCCTAATTCAATTCCTGTAATGGCACATTTCCCGTATTGCGCAATAAATCGGCTAATCCGATTATCATTGTAGTCGATGGAACGACTTGGTATATATTGTTTCATCACATAAGCAAGTGTTTGTTTATTAATCGCCCGCAAACTTTGGTGGATTTTATTTCTACCTACGGTAGTGTAGTTACAGATTGATTGAGAAAAATTAAGATTCACCTTACAACGTTGGGCATGGATCGGGACAAGTATCATTCCTTTTATTTTATAAAGTTTACATTCATAACCCTTATACCGTTTCTGTAAGGTTTTTGTGAGTTCCTGAAACGTTGCTTCTTTCCTCATTTCGTTTAAACGATTGAATAACGCTTTATTAAGACGACCGCTCAGCTTATTTAAGTCTAATGTGATGTGCGATGCTGCGGAATAATAATTCTGTATGCCCATTATTACCGTATTGAATCGCCAAACATTTTCAGGTGATTGGTGTTTCTGAATTACCTTTATTGCTTGTTTAAGCTTTATCTGTACATTATCGAGTGACTTTTTGGTCATATGTGATCGTGCAACGTAAAGAGTTCTTTTATTCGTCTGCTTCCGATGTGCCTTAAGACGAAATCCTAAAAACTCTGATGAGTTTTTCTTTAAGTTGACCACTTTTGATTTTTCCTCACTAATTTCAAGGTGAAGCCTTGTTTGAAGAAAATCTTTCACTGCATAATGCATTTTTATCGCTTGCGCGCGAGTGCGACAAAGAATTTTAAAATCATCTGCGTATCTTACAATATAGCAGTGTTTCAAGTTCGATTTTTTCAATGCATTGTATCTGCCAGCATACGATTTATATGGTTTTCGTGTTTCTAGGCTTTCCCATTGTTTACTAACCCACCAATCTAATTCATCTAATACAATGTTAGATAACAGGGGCGATAATATACCCCCTTGGGGGGTGCCTTTGGTTGGGAATCCTTCCCCTATAATTTCAGCTTTTAGTAGACGCGAGATAATAGAGAGCAGTGCCTTATCACGAATACCAAGCGACCACATTTGTTTTAATAGTTTGGCATGATTTACATTGTCAAAGAACCCTTTAATATCGACGTCTACACAGTGATATAAACACGCCCGATTAATGAGCGTCTCGAACCTAGCTTTTGCATGATGTGTACTGCGATTCGGTCTAAAACCATAGCTATGTTTGTAAAACTTTGCTTCACAAATTGGCTCAAGCACTTGAAGAATACACTGTTGGAATAATCTATCCCAAATGGTCGGAATCCCTAATGGACGTGTTTTCCCATTTGCCTTCGGGATAAAAACCCGACGAACGGCTTTGGGTTTATAACGTTCAAACATTCGTTGAATCGTTGATACAACTTCCACTACGGACAATTGACTTATATCCTCAATCGTTAATTCATCATATCCAGCCGTTCTACTGCCGGTATTTCGTTTAATATTACGATAAGCTAATCGAATGTTTTCATCGGATTGCATTAAATCGAGTAATCCATAAAAATTTTGACCATCAGCACTTCGAGCGTATAAAGAATCAAAATGATATTGCATATCATAATACTCGTTGTGCCTCAGTTTCTTTCGTTTTAACAAGTCGGTGGCTCCTTCGGAGCTGAACCTCTATTAGTCTTACAGGAACCTTATTAATCGTTGAAGAACTGTCTTGCATGGTTGAATGAATCTTTTATTAGTCTAGTGGCTATCCCTCCACGTTCATTACACGCTTCAACGGTACTGTGCCACCACTTTCACTGATATGAAGAAAAGTTATGTAGTCGCTATTCTCACGCCTATTTTCCTTTCCAACGCTTCACCAGGAGTAAGCCCTCCACGTTATCAGCTTACAACGTTGAGTTATATCTATTATAGAACAAACTTAGGTGCTTCCTATGAGCCTGTTAGCATTACATGTGCCTGTAACACAAGATGGATTTTTATATAGTCGATTCTTACTCATCCACAGCTAACCCTACATTTAGTAGTAAATACATTTCTATATAATGTGCGTCTAGACCCGTACATTCAGAAGTTCGTCAGCAATACAGTATGTTATTGTATTTTACATTGCATCCTCACCATATCTGTTCAACCCAAGCACCATGATTTACACCACCCCCTCGGGTAGGCTTTCGTCAGCCGGACTGTTACGGTAAATTCTCGCGCCTATTAGCCGAGCTTATAACACGCTTTTTCTTACTAATCAGCGTGCTACTCGACGCAGGGGAAGCCTTTCAGAGCGTTACCTCCTCATTCGACTCCTCGATATAACCCTTCAATTTCCAGAAACCTGAAACTGCCTGACCTTTACCGAAATTGTGTGACCACATTTCATTTGAATCAGGAACGTTTCGCA
>NZ_JBXCJE010000018.1:0-55561 GCF_056786535.1 Sporosarcina sp. Y352 | reverse complement strand
ACGTCCTACCCTGGCTACTGATATATTAAATCCTATAAAAATAAGGTCAACCAGTAAAAACTGGTTAACCTTATAATACGAAAGCACCCGTTAGTGCAACATATTAAATACTAAAGCAATTAGATAAAGTGGGACTCCGACAATTAACATTCCAACAAAAAGATAACAAATACTCGTGAAAATAAACTTAAAGAAATCATAGATAGCTCCTGCTAAATCGTCAGTAAATCTTGCCATTTCTATCCCTCCATAAACTGCCCTGTTAGTTTAATAAGAATAACATTACTGTTGTTCCACTAAAGCACCCGTTAGTTGAACAAGGAATGACCCCTTATCTCTTCTTTAACTTGAAATATAGTTATAGTATCTATAATAATGATAATGGGTAATATTGGAGGCGTTAATATGAAAATATTTGAAAGTTATTCTTTCACTCGACCTTTTCATAATAAAAATTTTAGGAATTAATGATTCTGATGACTTTAGCATCTATGTAGATCAAAGAACGATAGAAGTTTTGGGTTACTTAGTCATTTATAAAAATTCAAAAATAGAAAAAAATGTTAACTTGATATGTTTAGTTGAGAATGATACAAGAGATGATAAAGAAACTATTAGGTACGCACAACGATTTGCCATGGATATGTCAACTCAAGCAACTTTTGGACCAGAAGATTTTATTGTTCGAAAAACTAATACTAATCCGAGGGTAGTTTCAAAGCCTTTTATCGATTTTGCAAAAAAAATCATTGGTAATGACATACCACAATATATTATAGATGAAGAGTGACGTACCTTACGATCTCACCAAAAATGCATCAATGTAATTTGCCCTTGTTCAATTAATCTGCCTCTTTAGTTGAACAAGAAAAGGATGCTTAACTCCTATTTGAAGGAAAGCACCCGTTAATGGAGGAAAATGTAAGCTGAAACTGAAAGTACAAATACTGATGTTACAAACGAGATAATCGCATTTTTTTCGTTTCGACTTCAATTCAGATAACCCGTTGAATAAAATTATTGTCCCTACAATTGACAACATATAGGGAGAGAAACTTTTAGTAACAGTACCAGTAATCAAAGCCCAAATAGATAAAATGACTAGCACTACTGCAAGAATAGTCCTCATAACCCTCAAGGAAATTCTTCCTTTCCTTCTGTACCAGAATCGACAGCCCTGTATTGCTATCGTACCCATTACTTCAACAGGCAATATGCTTTCCAATTCACTAACGACTACGCTTTTTGGATAAAGCAACAAGCCAACCAATATACCAAAAGAGAAAAATAGTAAAAATGGAATGATTGTTGTAAATAAATATCTATCTCTTTCGTGACTTCTTATTGAAAAAACCTGCTTTGTTGATTAAATAATTATTGTACATGAATCGATTTTCGTAAGTCTTTTAAGAGCGGGTCCATCGCATCTGCACCTTCTATTGGATATTGAAAAGTAATCACTAGTGCATGTTCATCAATCTCATATGCAATAAATCCTTTCATTGGATGGTCGCCATAAAATTGTGTTTTTCCTATCAAACCATTTTCTTCAACCGGTGTGCTTTTCAATTCATAACCTTCTTCAAAACTTTCTTCATATCCTTCTGTTTCAAATCTTTCTTGCAGATTCGATACAGCTTTTTCAAGATTTGCGTGCTCTATCATCTCTAACGTTATCTTATAGTCATCATATTGATTTGAATAAGTTATTTGGTTGTTGCTCACTTCAGGAACACCGAATACCTCGTCTAATTGATAAGCAATACCATATGTTGTTATATGATAATTAATAACTTTAATTTCCTGGTCCTGTCCTTCATTTTTTCTAATGACTGTTTCGGTAGAGCCTGTATGAATCTCCATGCTGGTTTCATTAACTTGAACCACATCTTTTGAATTCGATTGGTTTTTATCATTTTCTGGAATTTCTTTTTCCACTTCTTCTTCATGATTATTCGTATCATCGCTAATTTGATTATTATTTGTTTGATTCCCCTCGTTACTACAAGCCATTAATAATCCAATTATTGTAATAATACCTAGCAACTTTTTCACCATTAGTCTTCCACCCCCTTTACGTTTAAAATAGTACTTCAATAGTAGACAATCCTCTATTCCTTAATCAATCACTTGCTGTATCTTTTCTATATTACCCACCCCTTTTTCCACAATATGGCCAGATTGCAGAATAGGTGCACAAGGAATTATTGAGAGATTGACACTTTATTAATAGTCAACAAATGCTCTTCTTGCAGCAAAAGTTGCGTTGGGTCAACAACCTCGTGTAATAGTAAGATTAGACTTTTCTCTCCTCTTAGTTCAACTTGATTTGAATTTAATAAGTTAGCTAGGTGCGATGTGATTACGAATATACTGTAATAACTCACGCAACTCCCACTCTTTTTTTACTCCACTAAAAATTTCTACCTGTATTGGGTAATCAAACCCTGGAATCAACCATGGTTCACTCTCTACAAAATCAAGAGAAGCATTACCTAATCCCAATTTCTGGTCTGATGCTAAATTATAATAATTCGTCATTATACTCCCTCTTTTCGATTATCTAATCCGTTAGTGAAAATACATATCCATCTGGAACGCTAAGGAGTGGTTTTTTTATGCAAAAAATGACACCGCTTAATGCGCTATCACTTATCAGTTGTTAATATTATTTTTTCTGTTTGTCCCTCCCACATTATTTCCACTTCAATTTCTTCATCCTTTTGGATCATTTCACAGTTCCCGCAAGTTACACTTTTAAATTTTACAGCTCCATATTTCAATGGACTTTCTTCTCCGCTATTCCCTTGGCTTTTATTATTATATTCAATTTTATAATCTATCGTTTCTGGAGCTTTGTTATCTCCTATATACTTAATTTCCCCAGAAGCTTGTTGCTCAACTTCGTTCGAAACTACTACTTCATAAAGAGCATCCCAGTTATCTCCACTTACTGAAAAACTATATCTTTCCCCATCCACACAGCCACTCATTAAAAACACTAAAGTAACCAATAGGAAAATCTGTTTCAACTCAATCACTCCCATGAGTTTTTTAAAATTAGCACTATCGTTTATTTTTCCCTCTTCTTAACTATATTACCCTATTATTCAGAAAATACATTTGATTGGTCTTAACTTAACAATGTTATCCATTATCCCTCTAGTAAAAGAATCACTACCGCAGAATTTGCAAATAAATTTTTGTTCATCCATTATTATCACCTCAAAAAGTAGTATTTATTAATGCATACGCTTATTTGATAGAAAAGTTTCAAAAGAAAAAAAGAACATAATTTACAGTACGAACACACTATGCTTGTTGAACTAACCTGCTTCGTTAGTTCAATAAGAAAAAAAGCTTTACTCCTTCTTGAAGTAAAGCACTCGTTAGTTTAAGTCTAATTCTTCACAAAGTTAATTAAGAACAATCTCCTTGCACGCTCTCATCCCCAAATAACATGATGTGTATCTTCTCTAAAAAAATCCCTAGCTCGGACATGATATGTACCAAGCTAGGGCTATTTTACACATAATTTAGTAACGGTCTTTACATTCATACATGAGGACCAGAAGAGCATTTTTCGCTAGATTCTAATGTGGCATTATAACGTTTTTTTACTTCCTTAATAGACAAATAGAGCTGATAGTTTCCGTATTTCAATAAATCATTCAATAGATTATTTAAAACATCTTGTGAACCAACCGTAATCCTCAAATGATAACAAGCATCTCCCGAAACACGATGCGCTTCGGTAATTTCACTACGAACATCAATAAATTTCAGTAAATCATCATGCGTATGAGCATTCATAAAAATGAGGACAAAGGCTGTATAAGGAAACCCCATCTTCAATTCATCAATCACGATAGAATAAGCTTGAATGATCCCGTTATCCTCCATTTTTTTTTACGCGATTGCCAACAGCTTGTCCTGTCATATGAATTTTCACACCGATATCTTTCCATTGTATACGAGCGTTATCATTTAATTGTTGTAGTATTTGAATATCAATTGAATCAATTTGCATAGTAATTCCTTTCACAGTGAAATTGTTTTCAATAATGGTGTTTCATAAGATCATCGAAAATCCAATTAATTCCGATTATTATTATACTATAAAAAATGAAGAGGTAAAGAAAATGACAAAAGCTTTATTAGTGATTGATATTCAAAATGATTATTTTCCAAATGGAAAGATGTCTTTAACAAACCCGGATCAAGCAGCACAAAATGCGGCGAAATTGCTAACACACTTCAGACAAACAGGCTCACCAATCTTTCCTGTACAGCATATCACAGAAGGTGAAGTCGTTCCTTTTTTCCATCCAAATACAGAAGGTGTCGAAATTCATGAGTCAGTACGCCCATTAAAAGGCGAGACAGTCATTGTAAAACATATGCCAAATAGCTTCTTCAATACAAACTTACATGAAATACTACAAGAACAAGACATTAATGAATTTCTCGTTTGTGGAATGATTTCACATATGTGTATTGATGCAACAGTTAAAACAACAGAGGCATTTTTACAATGAACCTCCCACGACTGAAGTCACGGGTGTTTTCGGCTTAATCATAAAATGCGAAATACGCTTTCCTAAATAGGCCATCCTGCGGAGCGAATTCGTTGTAGCTGATGCGATAAGACTGATGGAGGATACAGTTCAATCCTTCCCTGGTCTTCTTTCCGGCTTATCGCGGGAGGCATCCACAAGGCGCAGAAGCGGTATTAGCAGGACTTCTAATTCTATCCATTAAAAAAGAACAGTTGTTGCACCTATAAACCGGTGCACAACTGTTCTTTCAGTAACTCTGGTTAATCTATTCTTTTTTCGCATTATAACAAACAAGCACAGAACCCGTTTTTGCTTCACCAAAGATATGAAGGGGTGATGTATTTCCTTCCACGTCTTTCTTAAAGCGAATTGTCCGTTGCAACAATTGTTCTTGCTCAACAGTCCGATTGACATCATCCAGCTGAAGGTCAAGGCGACCCATGTTGGACGCGATTTCACCTGATAAGGCAGAGCCAGCGGGAATGTAAATTTCAACCGATCCACTCATTGTTTTTGCTTCAATTTTTTCTGCGGCAGGATCCGTTGTTGTAACAACGACATGTCCGTTTAGGGATTGTGCTTCTACATCTTTCACAGCCCCGTCGATATACACTCGGCCATTCAGCGTTTCCGCTTCAATCGTATTACCCGTAACGCTGTTTAATGCGATTGCACCATTCACCGTTTCAAATTCACCGTTTTTAAACGTCAATTCTGCAATCTCAATTTTCCCATTCGCAGTCTTTACACGCACCTTATCCGCTGTTGCGTCTTTCATCTTAAACGAACCGTTCATCAATTGGACGGATATTTTTGCATAGTCTTTTTTCGGGATATATAATTCAACATTCACTTGTGCCATTTTCATATCACTTGAAAGTCTAATTTTCCCTTCATCGTTAACGAACAACAATTTTTCAAGAAAATCTTTTTTGGCTTTTTCTTCTGATTCACTATTATAACTTTTCACCGTAAAGTCTGCGCGAACTTCTTCCGTTTCACCAGTGTGAATTGTTACTTTACCATTGTCGACATCAATCACTACCTTATCGATACCGCTAGCATTCTTGGCCATCGTATGGGTGAATGTTTGAGAATTTCCAAACGGTGAATCGAATTCAAATGTTTTCACTTTTTGTACGGCAGTCTGCATGAATTGCATAAACCTGTCCCCGACATTTGAGAAATCTTTTCGTAAATCCTCAAGGAATTCATCCATTGAAGGATGTCCCTGTTCCTTATTCTCAGCGTTTGGTTCTACTTTTTCGAACGGATCAACCTTATCCTGTTTTTGGCTCATAGGTTCTTCGTTAGACTCATATGTTTTCTTTTCTATTGGTTGTGCAGTTGCTGGTTGGTTCGTCTGTCCCAATGTTTCTAGAAGTGTCAATGCTTCGTCAGTCGTGATTGTACCGTTTTCCAACATTGTTAAAATCCGTTTCCGTTCAGTTTGCATAATTACTCCTCCTAGTATGGTGGTGATTCGGATTTCTCCGTAAATTTACATCTAAGTATATATACGAACAGATGTGAAAAAAGTTTCATTTCACAACTTTTTCAGCATCCCCAATCATAATCTCCATCCTTTTTCTTTCCCGCTCAAGAATCGGTTTTAAATAGTATCCTGTATAGGAAACGCTAGACTCAGCTACTTTTTCAGGAGTACCTGTCGCAATAACTTTTCCGCCTTTGTCACCGCCCTCAGGACCTATATCAATAATGTAATCAACGGTTTTTATCACATCAAGGTTGTGTTCAATTACCAGCACAGTATTGCCCGTATCCACAAGTCTCTGTAACACAACTAGTAATTTGGCAATATCATGGACATGCAAACCGGTGGTCGGCTCATCAAGGATATAGAACGACTTTCCGTTTGAGCGTTTATGCAATTCAGATGCCAGTTTCACACGTTGTGCCTCACCACCTGACAATGTTGTCGCAGGCTGTCCAAGCTTTATATAACCTAGCCCCACATCTACAATTGTTTGAAGTTTACGGTTTATCTTTGGAATATTTTCAAAGTACAATAATGCGTCATCCACCGTCATAGCTAGAACATCCGCAATATTTTTCCCTTTATATGTTACTTCCAGTGTTTCACGATTATATCGTTTTCCATGGCAAACCTCACATGGTACATAAACGTCTGGTAAGAAGTGCATTTCTATTTTAATAATCCCATCACCGCGGCATGCTTCACAGCGACCACCCTTAACGTTGAAGCTGAAACGACCTTTTTTATATCCCCGAACTTTTGCCTCATTCGTCGATGCAAAAACATCCCGGACATCATCGAACATGCCCGTGTAGGTCGCAGGATTGGACCTAGGCGTACGTCCGATTGGCGATTGATCAATTTCAATAACTTTTTCAAGTTCCTCAAGACCAGTTACAGTTTTATATTGTCCCGGCTTCTGCTTTGATCTGTTCAGTTTCTGGGCAAGTACTTTATAGAGTACTTCATTGACTAGTGAACTTTTCCCTGAACCTGAGACGCCTGTAACCGCTATAAATTGCCCTAGCGGAATATCTACATTTACATTTTTTAAATTATTTTCAGAAGCGCCCTTAATAACGACTTCACGGCCATCAGGTTTACGTCGTTCCAAAGGCAGCTGTATGAATTTTTTGCCACTTAGATACTGACCTGTCAGTGATTTCGGATCATTCATCACGTGTTCAGGCGTACCCGCAGAAACGATTTCTCCGCCTGCGACACCTGCACCTGGTCCTATATCTATCAAATAATCAGCCGCCATCATTGTATCCTCATCATGTTCAACGACGATTAGTGTGTTGCCAATATCACGCATACTTTTAAGTGTACTAATCAGCCTATCATTATCACGTTGGTGGAGTCCTATTGATGGTTCATCCAAAATGTAGAGGACACCTGTTAGTCTCGACCCAATTTGTGTTGCCAATCGAATTCGTTGCGCTTCTCCTCCAGAAAGAGTTCCCGCTGCTCTTGAAAGCGACAAGTAGTCGAGTCCTACATTAATAAGGAATCCAATCCGCTCTTCGATTTCTCGTAAAATGAGTTTCGCGATTTGTGTATCTTTTTCAGATAGTACAAGGTTTTTGAAAAACCGGTCTGCTTCAACAATGGAGAGTTCCGTCACTTTCCCGATATGGACATCGTTTACTTTGACCGCGAGTGATTCCTTTTTCAATCGATAACCTGCACACGTAGGGCATGGTCGCTGTGACATGTACTTCTCCATTTGTTCACGTATATAATCAGATGATGTTTCCTTAAAACGGCGTTCCACATTTGCTAAAACACCTTCAAAATAAATGTTGTTATCCCGCGTTCCCCCGAATTCGTTTGTATAACGGAATCGGATCTTTTCATCGTCTGAACCATTTAATAGTTTATCAAGGTCGTCCTGTGCTAATTCACTAACCGGCACATTCATGGCTATGCCAAAATGATCTGCGACAGTTTTTAAAAGTTCCGGATAGTATTGAGAACTTGTCGGAGCCCATGGAACAATTGCATTATCTTTTAAGGTGAGTGTTAGATCTGGTATCACTAACTCCGGATCTACCTCTTGCTTTGTCCCTAGCCCGTCACATTCCTGACAAGCACCAAACGGACTATTGAACGAAAACATTCTCGGTTCCAATTCACCAATTGAAAACCCGCATAATGGACAAGCATGGTGTTCACTAAACAGGATTTCTTCTCCATCCATAACATCAACCATTACAGTTCCTTCAGCGAGCCGAAGAGCCGATTCAAGAGAGTCACTCAGACGCGGTGCTATGTCTTCCTTAATGACAATCCGGTCAATGACGACTTCTATTGTATGCTTCTTGTTTTTGTTCAATTCGATATTGTCATCCAAGTCAATGATTTCACCATTTACACGTATACGCACGTAACCTTGTTTCTTTATATCTTCAATCAGTTTGACATGCGTTCCCTTTCGACCCGAAACAATCGGTGCAAGCACTTGAATTCGTGCACGATCTGGCAGTTTCATCAGATGATCGACCATTTGCTCAATTGTCTGCGATGAGATTTCTGTTCCATGAATTGGACAGATTGGTTTCCCTACACGTGCATAGAGAAGTCGTAGATAATCATATATTTCAGTTGCAGTTCCGACAGTAGAACGAGGATTACGACTTGTCGTTTTCTGATCTATTGAAATCGCGGGCGATAGCCCTTCAATAACATCAACGTCAGGTTTGTCCATTTGTCCTAAAAACTGTCTGGCATAAGAGGACAAGGATTCAACGTACCTTCTTTGCCCTTCAGCGTAAATTGTATCGAAAGCAAGTGAAGATTTCCCGGAACCGGAAAGGCCGGTCATAACGACCAGTTGATCACGAGGAATCTTCACATCTATATTTTTCAAGTTATGCGCACGTGCGCCCTGTATGACAATTTCTTTATTTTTCATAAAATCCTACCTTTCAGACTTCAACTCCAAGATCGTATCCCTTATTTCAGCAGCACGTTCGAAGTCGAGTGCTTTTGCAGCTTCTTTCATCTCTTTCTCCAGAGTTACTAAAAGTGTCATTTTTTCGTCCTTCGTCAGCTTCTTGCCTTGTGTCACCTTTTCTAGATAAGTAATTGCTTCTTCAGATACGAGCGTTGCACGGATGACGTCGCGAATTTCTTTCTTGATAGTTGTCGGTGTTATGCCATGTTTCACGTTATATTCTCTTTGAATATCACGGCGTCGACGGGTTTCATCAATCGCTTTCGTCATGGAATCCGTCATTCGGTCGGCATACAAGATGACGTGACCATTCGAATTACGTGCTGCACGCCCCATCGTCTGGATGAGTGCACGCTCGGAACGAAGGAATCCTTCCTTATCCGCGTCTAGAATCACAACAAGTGATACTTCCGGAATATCGATTCCTTCTCTCAAAAGGTTAATGCCGATTAGCACGTCATATGTTCCAATTCTCAGTTCCCGAATGATTTCAATTCGTTCAAGCGTCTTGATTTCAGAATGAAGATACTGTACTTTTATACCAATTTCCTTTAGGTAGTCAGTTAAATCCTCTGACATTTTCTTCGTCAATGTCGTAATAAGTACCCGTTCGTTATTTTTCGTCCGTTCTCTAATTTGACCAATCAAGTCATCTATTTGCCCATTAATTGGACGGATTTCAATCGTCGGATCCAGTAGACCTGTTGGACGAATAATTTGTTGAATCATTTCGGGTGTATGTTCAATTTCGTAAGGACCGGGTGTTGCAGAAACATAAATAGCTTCATGTACATGACCTTCAAATTCCTGGAAAGTCAGCGGCCTGTTGTCAAGCGCTGAAGGTAAACGAAAACCATGTTCCACAAGTACTTTCTTCCTTGCCTGGTCACCGTTATACATTCCACGTATTTGAGGAAGTGAGACATGACTTTCATCTACAATGACTAGGAAATCATCTGGGAAATAGTCAAGGAGCGTGTAGGGTGTTGCCCCCGGCGGACGAAGTGTCAAATGGCGGGAATAGTTCTCTATACCAGAACAGAAGCCCATTTCCCTCATCATTTCAAGGTCATATCGCGTCCTCTGTTCAAGGCGCTGCGCTTCTAAAAGCTTATCTTGACTACGGAATTCTTTCAAACGTTCTTCTAGTTCGATTTCAATGTTTTCAATTGCCTTTACCATTTTGTCATCACCCGTAACGAAATGGGATGCTGGAAAAATGGCAACATGTTCTCGTTCACCCAGGATTTCACCAGTAAGTGAATCCACTTCACGAATGCGTTCAATTTCATCGCCAAAAAACTCGATGCGGAGGCATTGTTCATCCTGTGAAGCTGGCAAAAGTTCGACAACATCGCCGCGCACCCTGAATGTACCGCGTGTAAAACTTACATCATTCCGTTCGTATTGAATATCTACAAATTTACGGAGCAACTCATTGCGTCCAATCTCCATTCCCGGTCGTAGCGATACTACATGTTCATTATATTCTGTTGGGGAACCGAGACCATAAATACATGAGACGGAAGCGACGATTAGTACATCATTCCGTTCGAATAAAGAAGATGTAGCTGAGTGTCGCAACTTATCAATTTCATCGTTTATACTTGAGTCTTTTTCAATGAAGGTATCTGTATGAGCGATGTATGCTTCCGGCTGATAGTAATCATAGAAACTGACAAAGTACTCAACAGCGTTATCAGGGAAAAACTCTTTAAATTCACTATATAATTGACCAGCAAGTGTTTTGTTGTGGGCAATGACAAGTGTTGGTTTATTAATTTCTGTTAAGACGTTCGAGACTGTGAATGTTTTTCCGGTTCCAGTTGCACCGAGTAAAGTCTGGTGCTTCTCTCCCCGTTCATGACCCTCCAAAAGCTTCGCAATTGCATACGGCTGATCGCCTTGCGGAGTGTAAGGGGCTTGCAAATTAAATTTTTGGTTCATCGAAGTCACTCCCATATATACTACTTCTATCTTATCACTTTACCCATCTTTTGACGAGCAAAAAGCGAACATACGTTTTTCAATGGATTTATTTTCCAATTAAAGCGAAAAAAACGCTGCATGTCTATTCAACATGTAGCGTCAACTCACTTTTCAATCATTCTCTTCAATTTTAACAAGTCTTTCTGAATACAATAAGAAGGCGCTTTCATCCCGACAATCGAGTGCTGCATCAATTAAAACCGCGAGTCGATACTTTGTCTGCTCCCTGTGTAAATGTTTTAAGAAAAGATCCAAATAAATTTCATTCAACAACTTTTCCGCTTGAAGCGAAGAACTGTTTTTTCCGACGGCCTTCAAAAACTCGGCATATGAATAGTTGTTCTCCATCGCTCTCACCCCTGATGCCTTTTATATAGTATATCTAATTTCAGAGAGAAGTTGCAAGGGTTTTTTGAATATTCTATTTTTAATCTTTCACAAAAGATAAATCCCGTCTGCAGTTACTTACAAACGGGATGAATTGACCTTATTCATCTTCCTTCTTTTCCCCAGTCAATCTAATAGTAGCTTCAGAAGTAATGAGAATGACAGCCCCTACTAGAAATGGTATTGTCGAGACTCCATAAAGATATAGGGAAGCAACTGTAACAACTGCTGCTTGAATCCATTGAACCGAACGAACGATTTTCCTAATTGAGCCAGGTCGCGTGTCTTCCTTCTCAGGAAACAGCATATCCATTCGGAAATCATCCCCCGCACGCAATGCATAAATAAGCTGAACTGCCGAGGCAAATGCAAGCGCCCCTGAGAAAATGAATACAACGATTGGGAATGGAATGAATATTGCACCAAGTGCTGAAATTACAGTCAACCTCATCCATAACCAAAAAATATCATCGGTTCGAATAAATGTACGCTTAATCAGGTAGGTCTGTGAAACACTCTTGCCGAAAGTGGGAGAACCTGTTATAAATCCAAGCCAACCTCTTCTACTAACGGATCCTTTCAGATGCGGAACGTCCGTAAAGTAGTTAGCGAACCGGTAAAACCGCATCATACGATTCTGTTCAAGTGAAATAAAGTGATCGTATGGGAAAGGCTTTACCATCCTCTTTTTCCGCCAGTAGAAGTTGTACATTCCGATAAGGACTGCAATAACTGGAATGTAAAGGAAACTTCCTACAAGGAAAGCATAAATAAGTATTCCCGCCAATAAAAACCGCACGGCCCTATCCAACCAGACCTTATCTCCTTCTAAAACATGTCTGAAATTATATTCCGACTCAACGAATGCCCACTTAATAAGCACTATGAAGATTGCGATGGCGATGAATTCTGTTTTCGTTCCAGTCCCCGTGGCAGAAAGTAACGGGAGTGCCACTATATAAAGAATAAAAGGCAATGGCAATTGTGAGAAAAAGCTCCAACTTAAAGATCGTTTTATATAAGAACCTAGTTTATTTTCTAGCGGCAAAAAGTATACTGTATCTGCCGGTTTCAAGAGTGTCACGGGTGGCGATATAGCAAGGACAGCACCAAGTAAGACAGCCGTCAGTAGAGCCGCTGGAAAGTCTGCTGGCACTTCTTTTAGCCACTCACTATACGTGTATCCCCCCGCTCCAATTGTAAAAACAAGAACAATTGCCAAGTGTCCCGTAAATACATACTTCAAATACTTTTGAAGTTCGGTTATATAATGGACGAACCGAGAACCCCATATTTCACGCAAATTGTTCATTGTCATGATCCTCTGTCATCGCAATATACAAGTCATCCAATGATGCTCCTGGTCGTCCGAATGCTTTTCTCAAGTCATCCATCGTCCCTTCCGCCCGCACTCGTCCTTCGTGCAGCAAAATGATCCTGTCGCAATGTTTTTCCGCGGTCGACAAAACATGGGTCGACATGAGGATGGAAGCCCCGTTTTCTGTTCTTTCCGTCATCTGTTCCAACAGAGATTTGATAGCAATCGGATCAAGACCTACAAATGGCTCATCAATAATATATAAAGAAGGATTAACGAGAAATGCACACATAATCATTACTTTTTGGCGCATCCCTTTTGAAAAATGTGCAGGAAACCAGTTTAAACGTTTCTCCATACGGAATTCTTTCAATAACTCACCCGAACGAGCATCAAACACTTCTTTATCAAGACCGTACGCCATTGCCGTTAACTCCAGATGCTCCTTGAGCGTCAACTCTTCATAAAGAATTGGCGTTTCTGGAATATAAGTGAACGCCTTTCTATACCTCTCGGAATCCTCGCTGAACGTCACCCCATTCACTCGGATTTCTCCGCTATGGGGATTCATCAATCCAATAATATGTTTAATAGTCGTACTTTTACCCGCCCCATTGAGCCCAATTAGACCTACTAGCTCACCTTGTCCGATGTTAAAGGATAAATCATGCAGGACAGGCTTGCGTGTATAGCCTCCTGATACGTCTTTCAATTCAAGAATTTCCATACCCAACCTCCATTCTTCAATTCATTTTAGCAAAATACTGTGCAAAAAGCTTTCTACTTCATGCAGCTGCTAGTTAAAAATATGCTACACTTGTCCCATTCATGAAAAGGAGTGACGAAATGACTGCATGTATTTTTTGTAAAATCATTGAAGGCACCATCCCTAGCGTCAAAATCTATGAAGATGAGCACGTAATCGCTTTCATGGATATTATGCCTGTAACGAAAGGGCATACCCTAATCATCCCTAAAACACATCGCGAAAACATCTATGATTTAACTTCGGAAGAAGCGGCCCAGCTGTTTTCGGTTGTTCCGAAAATTGCCAACGCACTAAAAGATGAGTTCAAACCTTCAGGAATGAATTTACTCCAAAACAATGGTGCCCCCGCCGGTCAAGCCGTGTTTCACTTTCACTTGCACCTTATCCCTCGTTACGATGAAACGGATGGGTTCCAACCGACATTTGAGACAAATGAAGCAGAATCAGACAAAGAACGCATTCAGGAAATTGCACAAAGTATCCGTACAAAGTTGAGAAGTTAAGCTTGCAAAGTTTCTGAAAACAGTGTAATATTTGTAATAAGTTTTTCGTTGCCGATCATGAGGATACGTCAAGAAAAACTAAAATACTAGATGAGCCGAGGAGAGATTAGAAATGAAAACAAAAAATCTTGTGTTGATGTCATTATTGACTGCTGTGGGTACCGCATTATATTTAATCATTCCCCCAATTGCCGGTGGAATGAAGCCTGATTTCATGCTTACAATGATGTTTATTGGCATATTGTTATTTCCGGAAGTACGTAGTGTATTTTTACTAGGAATGACAAATGGTATCCTATCTGGAATGTTTTCATCCCTTCCAGGAAGTCTAATCCCGAATGTTATCGATAAATTAGTAACTGCATTTGTAGTCTATCTGGTTATTATCGCCTTCAAAAAGATTGCTAGCAACCTAGCAGCCGCTACTGTCGTTGCAGGGCTCGGTACACTATTATCAGGAACTATTTTCCTTTCAGTCGCAATTTTCATATTCAACATAAATCTACCATTTTCAGTTTTATTCCTAACAGTTGTACTTCCAGCTGTTGCAATGAACGCAGTTGCCTTTTTCCTGATCTATCCAATCGTTACAAACCTGGTAAAACGATCTTCGTTCAAAACTGCATTATCCAATTAAAATGACTACTCAAGCTTTCCGTCTACAAGAGGAAAGCTTTTTTTGATTGCTCAGAAACCTTATAAGTGTTTTAATTAAACTATAGTAAGGAATACTATTCATATACAGGAAGGAGTGCATTTTAGAATGAAAGCATCTACATTTTTCACCGGACTAGCAGCAGGTTCAGTCGCGGCTGCGGTTACGGTATTATATTCAACACCGCAATCAGGAAGACAACTACGAACATCTGTAAAAAGCGCTTCCAGCGACATGAAAGAGATGTTTAAAGATGTAAAAGTTAAAGTTGCTGATTTAAAAGAATCCATTTCACATTTGAAGAAAGAATCACGTGAAACTGTTCCCTCTGCAATTGAAGGGATAAATGATTCTGTTGAAAAATGGCAACAGTCTACTGAGCCAAATAGAGAACGGATGGAGAAAGAAATTGCTGCAATCCAAACCGCTCTTGAAGAACTCGAACAGACTATCGCGGCACAACAAAAATAAATTTAAATCCAATAATGCAGTCAGATTCTCACTTGAAGACTACGCTTTGCAGGTCTTTTTCGTGTGATTGTGACTGCGTTTTTTTCTTTCTACTTCTATTTCCCACCTAAATTATTATCTAATTAAAAGTTTTTTTGCAATTCTTACTTTTTTCTTCTTTGCTTTCCTGCTATAATAAAAAGAAGCGTAAAAAAATAGGAAGTAGGTGTTACAATGGCAGATCAAAGATATTCACCAAAAGAAGCAATGATTTTCAGTCAAAGGGTTGCGCAGATGTCAAAAGCACTTTGGAAAGCTGTTGAAAAAGATTGGCAACAGTGGATAAAACCTTATGACTTGAATATTAATGAACATCATATTTTATGGATTTCCTACCATCTTCAAGGAGCTACAATTTCCGATATAGCTAAATTTGGAGTTATGCATGTATCCACCGCATTCAACTTTTCGAAGAAGTTAGAAACACGGGGTTATTTACGCTTTTATAAAAAAGACGATGACCGACGTAATACATATGTAGCAGTGACAGATGAAGGTGAAAGACTCATACTCGAAATGAACGAAAACTACTATAACACAAACCATGGTATTTTGGAGGGCTCTCTGCCGATAAAAAATCTTTACGGCAAATTCCCGGAATTCCTGGAGGTCATGTCTGTGGTTAAAAATATTTATGGTGAGGATTTCATGGAAATCTTTGAACGCGGTTTTGAAAATATTAAAGATGCTTATGATGATTCCACAGGCGAAATGATTGCAGTTAGTCAAACAAAAGATTCCGAAGAATCTAAAAGCCCAGTATTTTCCTCAGAGGAAAATTAATTTCATTTTATACTCACTTCTGCTATGATTACCTTGGTACGTTAAAGGGGAGGAATAGATTTGATCCTATTTATCACAATTCTGTTCTCATTATTCTATCTGTTTCAGATCAATAAAATGACATATGCGCTTTGCGAGTCCAAAGAGATTCCTGAGGAAAAGCAACCGAAAATATACACGACCGTAAACGTTCTTGTAACAATACTGATTGTGTCATTTTACCTAGAAATTCTGTTACAAGTATAAAAAAAGTCCACTCCCTTTTGTACGGGAATGGACTTTTTTCATTTTGAAGCTTCTGACACTAGCGATTTAACGCTTTTCTCATCTTAGTAAACGAAGGCTGCACCGACAATGATTAGTAAGATGAACAATACAACAATCAACGCAAAGCCCGAAGAACCCTGGTTATATCCGCTCATAAGAGCACCCCCTCTCTCTCTATGTATCCTATGCGGAATCATTGAGCCTTTGTAGGCAGATTATCCGAGGGGAACCTTTTTGTTTTAGATTCGTTTTATGATATAGTATCTACTGTTGCACATAAAAGTTAGGGGAGATTTCAAAATGAAAAAAACTGTTTTAGCACTTACAATGGCTGCATCCGTTCTTGTACTTTCAGCATGTAGTGACAAGAATACTGATGAGGAAATCATTGCTACTTCTAATAATGGCGATATTACAAAAGCAGATTTATATGATGAAATGAAAGATGCAATTGGAATCCGAGTTGTTGAAAACCTAATTCTCCAACAAGCGATTGAAAGTGAATATAAAGTTTCAGATGAAGAAGTAAAAAAAGCGATTGCATCACAGAAAGAACAATATGGTGATAGCTTTGAAATGTACCTATTGCAAAATGGCATGACAGAAGAGTTCTTCGATAAAAATGTTAAATCCCAATTGATTCAACAAAAAATGATTGAATCCATTGAAGTAAGTGATGAAGAAATCAATGAAGGTATTGCTAACAAGAAAAAAGAAGTCAATGCACGTCATATTTTAGTAAAAGATAAAAAGACGGCAGACGAAGTTCTTGTTAAATTGAAAGACGGCGGTGATTTCGCGGAACTTGCGAAAGAATACTCCACAGAAGAAGTTGCACAAGAAACAGGTGGCGATTTAGGTTGGTTCGGACCTGGTAAAATGGTACCTGAATTTGAAGAAGCCGCATTTGCACTTAAAAAAGGCGAAATCAGTGAGCCTGTAAAATCAAGCTTCGGTTTCCATATCATTGAACTAGTTGACACACGTGAAGCTAAACTTGAGCAAACAGATGAAGAACTCAAGGCAGAAGTCACGGACGGTCTCAAGAAAGTTAAATTCGAAGAGAAACTTGTCAAGCTGTTAAAAGACTCGGAAATCGATATTAAATCGGAAGAGTTTAAAGATGCGCTTGAAGGTTACCTTCCAGCTGAAGAAGAAGCAAAAACTGACAAGAAATAATACGTTAGATAAAGTCTCTCGGATGGCTTTCAAATAAAGGCATTCGCGACTTTTCATAATTTCATACCCAATGAAAAAAGCTGTCTCCGTATGTGGGAGACAGCTTTTTTCTATACTCATTAGTCAATCGTTGGTTTATAAAACGAACGGTTGTCGAGTGGGAATATTCTTTCAGTGAATTCACCTGGAGCCGTCTTGCCTAATGCACGATTCAACATATTCATCTTCGCGTCAATATTATCAATATAATGAAGAATTTCTGCCTCTTTCAGCATTGGCCGTTTCGGGCTTCCCCATTCTTCTTTACCATGATGGGATAGAACCATATGTTGGAGCAACATTACTTCTTCCCCAGCTATTTCAAGTTCGTCCGCCGCTTTTGAAATTTCAGTGACCATGATTGTTATATGGCCAAGAAGATTTCCTTCAATTGTATATTGTGTTGCAATCGGCCCAGAAAGTTCAATTACTTTCCCTATGTCATGCAATATAATTCCTGCATACAATAAATCTTTATTTAGCGTTGGATATAAATCTGCCATCGCTTTTCCAAGTTTCAGCATGGAGACGACATGATCAATTAGACCGGAAACATAGTCATGATGATTTCTAGTTGCGGCAGGATATGTCATGAAAGCAGTCTGATGCTTTTTCAGTAAATGTCGTGTAATTCGTTGAATTTGCGGGTTTTGCATTTCAAAAAAATACTGCATCAATTCTTCGTAAAGTACTTCTTTACTTGTTTCTGATGACGGGACTAAGTCTGCAATCGATACGCCTTCATCTTCTTTAATAGGACGTATACTTTTGATGCGTAATTGATTTTTCCCACGATATTCGTGCACTTCACCGCCAACTTTTACAATTGACGCTGCGGCATACGTTTTAGCATGTTCTTCAGTCGTATCCCATAGTTTTGCTTCGATATCACCGCTCTTATCTTGTAAAATGAGTGTCATGAACGGACTTCCTTGCGTTGTGACTCCTTTTGTAGATTGTTTAATAAGCAAGAAAAGATCCAGTGGTTCTCCAGTTTTATATTCCGCAATTTTCTTCATAAGACGCTCACTCCCTGTGCGCTCCCGATATCGGAAACGTTTAATATTGTTGCATCCCGCCATTTATCCTTCATCGCTTCGTGGCATGTGAAATAAATGAACTGATGCTTGTTTTGAAGATTGTCCAATAGTTTAATCATACGCGAAAGTCGCTTTCCGTCAAAGTGAACGAACGGATCGTCCATCATTATTGGAAAAGGAGCAGTAACTAGCATAGATTCCGCCAGGGCTAATCGAAGAGATATGTATGCCTGCTCTTTTGTCGCTTGGCTAAGCTCCACAATCGGGTAGCGCATCCCATCCTTCGATAAAACTTCAAAATGCCCAGATTCCGTTACGGTTAGCGATTCATAGTTCCCTCCCGTTAACTCGCAGAACAATCGCTCCGCTACTTCAAGCACTTTAGGCAGCTTTTTTTCTTTCAAATCGAACATCGTACGTTTGATGGCTTCCGAAATCGCTTTGCGTTCAGACCACTTTCGAGAAAGGTCCGTAAGTTCCGATTTTTTCATTTCAAAGAGTTGCAGTTTATGGCTGTAGTTTTCGTCAGTTAAAAGCTGTTCCGTTTTATTGATAAGTGTAGCCTTCTCATTAACAAGTACACTCAACTCGTCATCGATAGATGATTGTGCTGCGGTATTAGACTCCGCTTTTTTTGTCAGGTCCTCTACAGTAGTTACTTCGCTAGGAAGTTCTAGAGGTCCGTGGGTCGCCAATTGCGCCTTTACATCTTCTAGTTGTCCTTGTAACTGAAGTGATTCCTGGTGCATGTCATATGCGTTATAAAACGCTTCTTCCGTGTCCGTTTTTGCTTCAGCCAGCAAATCCTGCACCTTTCCTTGCAATGAGCCTGCAAGAGCCGACATATCTTTTAATTCCGTTCCTTTGCGTTCCTGGTTGGACTTCAATGACTTCATTGTTTCCGCCCGTTCCTTCAGTTGAATAAGGTCTCTTCTCAAAATCTCATAAATCGCTTCTTGGGGTACTGCTTTCTGCAATGCTCTTTCAACTGCGTCTACTCTTTCCGTCATATGTTGTCGTGTCATTTGTCGCCGTAAGTCAGCATCATTCAAATCTCGGTTAACCTCTTGAACTTCCCGTATCATCCGGAATAATTCTGGGACAATTCCGGTTGATGGCATTTCCTTGAAACCGTATAGCTGTAAAAATCCTGCTAGTTCTAACTCAATTTGCTTTCTAATGGTATATGCATTGTCTAGTTCGATTTTCAGCGTATGATGCTTTTTTTTAAGCGCTAATAATGCTTCTTTCAACTCTTCTGACTTTCGCTTATGCATAAGGATACGCTCTGTGAGTTCTTCCATCTGCCACTCGTTTCCATCATATGCAGCAATTACACTTTCCATCTCCTGTTGCTTTGAAGTGTTTGAAGTCTGAGTTTCTTTTTTTGAATATAAAAAGAATCCTAGTCCTGCAACAAGAACCCCAGCCACACTAATGATCCATTCTTTTTGGACGAGACCAAAGATGATGAAAACGATAGCAAGTAAGAACAGAAGTATAGGTACCACTAACACTTTCTGTTCAACAGGTCTCCCTCCTAGTAAGATGTATGCTTTCGCTTCAGCAAGTTGCTGGCGTATTCTTGGCCAGTTTTGTACACGTCCTAATTCCTCCTCAGAAGGCGCATGAAGTTCACTATCACTAATTTCAGATTCTTTATCCGACAACTCATTTTCTAGTTGCACAAGCTGACGATTTATATACCCAATTTGCTGATCACTATCAGTTAGGTCGTGGATAATTTTGTGCATCTGTTCTTCCTTTTGAATTGAAACATCTGCCTGGAATAGAGATTGCTCCGCTTCAACTTCCCTGACACCTAGTCTGTCGAGTAGACGTCTTTTAAAACTGGTTAGCTGACTCACTTCGTCATCTGCAGCAGCAACCGTAGTTTGCCATCTATGCCACTCAGATTCTTTGGCCAGCAAAACTTCAAGTTCAGTGATGGATTCAGACTCCTGTTTTTCAGGCATGCGTGCCGCCACGATTGCCAATTCTTCTTCCAATCGTTCTATAGACGCTTCGACTTCTGTCAGCTTTCCGACCAGTGTTTCATAACGTCTTATACCCTCTGAAGGAAAGGTTGCGTTACCAAATTGTGTAAGTCGCGCTTCAATAGCTCGTTTTCTTTGAAGGAGGGGGAGCAGTAAACGCATAACAGCAAGCCTCTGTGCATTTTGTGACAGTACTTTTTCCTGACTTTGTAACTTAACTAGACGTTCATCAATTTCCTGGATTCGTTCAATCGAAGGCGCATACTCGCCTATTTTTTCCTGTTCTTTCTTCAGTTCGATTTCCAAGTCTCGAAGTTCCGCAATTTTAACGTTCATTTGTGGAATTCTACCTGTCTTTTTAAATAACTCCCCCAACTCTTTGTCCATTCGGCCACCAAGCCGCAATAAGGAGTCAACTCCAGTTGTCCCCGACGCAAGAAGTGTTCGGCTTAACTCGTCTTCATCCATTTTCTCGAATCCCTGCAACTGTAAGAGAGAGAATGAAAAGATAGACTCAAATGAAGCGCGGTCGTACTGCCGAAGGAGCATTTTCAAATCCTCGTCTCCGCCCTTCGTTCCATCTTCAAAATAAACAGTGACATCACCAGCGGATTTCCCGCGGATACGCTCGACGATACATTTTCCATAGATTTCATCTAATAGATGCACTTGACCGCCGTACTTACCGCCCGATTTCGGTTCGTAGCGTAAGAGCACATTGTTTTTCAGTGGGAACCCAAATAAGATATGAAGGATAAACTGCTGAATCGTCGTTTTTCCAGCTTCATTCAACCCATAAAACACAGTAGTGCCTGGACCAAAATCTACAACGACATTTTCGTGTTTGCCAAATCCAAAAATGTTCAGTCTTTCAATTTTCATATAAACACCTCATTCCATTTCTGACATTTCTGCCGCAAGCAATGCATTGGCCCCAGCTTTTACTTCCTCTATTTCACCATCAGTTAAAATTTCAAGATATTTGACACCCCGTGCGTGCTGATAGACGTCTTTTAAAACATCCTTCCAGTCATCAACCGTCCAGTCGTCCATTAATCCTACAACAGACTGTACAAGCGCACTTGAAGCCGTTGTGAGATTCATCTGTCTGGCAAATGAAATCTTCTGTATCCAGACGTACGGTTCGTTATCCCCGACAAAATCGCGTAAAACTTCGAGCCATTCTTCTTCAGGCGATTGGTCGAAAAGTATTACGGACTCACTATCGATATCAATCATCAATAGTTCCACAATGCCCGCTCCATTCTGTTGTCGGAATAACTCAAGCGCTTTCGAACAAGCTGACAGCCATTCATTGGCATGACTCATTCCGGCACACGACACTTCTAATCTGCCAAATACAATCGCTGACGCCTCGATAAAATGAAGTGAGGATTCTGTTTTCGAAAGTTCAACTTCATAAAAACCTTTTTTACCTTGTTCGTTGCGATGACGTCCCTGCAAGTTACCAGGATAGACGATAGGAGGGGCATTATGTAACTGTTGCCGTAGATGAATGTGCCCAAGAGCCCAGTAATCATAGTGCTTGGCAAGTAAATCACTTTTTGTAAAGGGCGCATAGACTGCATGTGTTTCATCTCCCGCTAAACTGCCATGCAGCATACCGATATGAAATGGTTCATGATTTTCAGCAACGGGATAACGGTCGATCACCCTATCACGAATATGCCTTTCTTTATAGCTGAAACCATGAATTACGATGTCTTGTCCTTTCACGGTGAGTTGAACCGATTCAATCTCCTCAGTGAAAACATGGGTATTTGGCGGCAAGTCAAATCGAGTCCATCTTCCACCAAGGTGATCATGGTTCCCGTGCGATATAAATACGGGAATACCCACTGCATCCAATTTCTTCATTCCTTCGTGAAATTTCATCTGTGCTCGTAAACTACGATTTTCACCATCATAAATATCACCCACGATTAAAACAAAATCTGGTTTCGTTTCTACCGCATGATCAATCAATTTTTTGAATGCGGAAAAAGTACTCTCGCGTACTTGAGTCAAATGATTTTCCGCAAGTCCTGTCATACCTTTAAAAGGGCTATCGAGATGCAAATCAGCCGTGTGGATAAATCGGATTGTTGACAAATGAAACACCTCCTTAATTCAACGAATACTTGTTCTAATTTTACCATATATAAAAAGAATCCGTGAATGAAAGTCTACATGTCTACTTAAATCTCTCATTAACAAAAAAGTTGCAGGTCAAATCAATATGACCCACAACTTACATTGAACCTAATTATTCCTTACCGAGCTGGATTGCTTTTTTAATATCCTTCAATGAACGTGACGGACCGTACATCAGAACACCGCCTCGGTAAACGCGTGCGCCGAAGAAGCCAAGAAGGAAAATCGTCACAAGCATAATTCCAATTGCTAATAGCGGTTCCCATACTGGTAATTCAAGCATACCGACGCGTAAGAACATCACAAGTGGAGCAAAGAATGGGAAGAAGGAAGCATATTTTATATACGCCATCTCAGGATTCCCGAGCCCGGTTGCTGCAATCATGAACCCTGCCACAATTAACAGTGTCATGGGCATGATGATTTGCTGGACATCTTCCGTACGACTTACCAAAGACCCTAGAAGAGCCGCTAACGTCGCGTAGAGGAAGTATCCTAACAGGAAGAAGATTACTGCATAAACAAGCGTTCCGATATTCATATTTGAAAAGCCGAAAACAGAAAATAACCCATCTGCCATTTCAGAAGTTGTTGTTTTCAAAGCAATGAATCCTGCTAATCCAAGCAGCACCATTTGCAAAAGACCGAGTGACCCTATCCCTGCAACTTTTGCAAACATATGTTTAACCGGTGAAACACTAGAGATTAGTATTTCCATAACACGTGACGATTTTTCTGTTGCCACTTCAGTAGCAATCATGCTCGCATAGACAATGACCGCAAAATAAATTAAAAACATTAATACATAGACGAGACCGCGCGCCTGGCTTAGCTCTTCTTCAGACTTCGCTGAAGGAGATACCGATTGCTGTTCAAACTGTATAGGGGCAAACAACGTCTGAACTTGTTCACCGGACAATGAGAGCTCTTGCGCTTTCATCTCCGTCTGAATTGATTGGAGTGCATCTTGCAACATCATCGGAAGGTCAAATTCCATGGCACTCATCGATGAATAACTTGCTTGAATCGTATTACTATCGTTCAGGTCAAGCGTCAAAAAAGAATCGATTTCCCCTTCTTTTACCTGAGCTGTCAGACTCTCTTCCGACTTTGTGGAGACTTCCATCTTAATATCTGAGTCATTCGCATCGAACTGCAGTTTCAGTCGATCCGCAAGTACCCCACTGTTATCGACAACTTGCAACACTTCCGTTGATTCACTGTCTCCACCAGTCATGCTATTAACCTTATCGATGATTTTCCCCATATTTGCAAAAAGAAATACTGCAGCAATCATGATGGTCGTTGTGATAACGAATGATTTTGTTTTCGCTTTCGTCATGAAAGCCTGCTTAAAGATGATCATAAATTCACGCATGTTGTTTTCCCACCTTTTCGATGAAAATGTCCTGCAGCGACGGCTCTTCAATTGCAAAGTGGCGAATTGGTCCGGATTTCAAAGCCTCTGTCAGGAGATTGTCCGCAACCATTTCGGATTCCACTTGGTAAAGCGCGCCTTCTATGGATTTATGTACGGATGTTACACCTGCAATTGAGTCCAAAAGCGATAAGTCATTGTCCGAATTTATACGTACATTCTGCTTTCCAAATGATCGTTTTACATCACGCAGAGTGCCACTTACAATTTGTTTCCCTTTATCAATAATACTTAGTTGCTCACATAATTCTTCAACGTGATCCATTCGGTGACTCGAGAAAACAATCGTCGCGCCTTCGTTTCTAAATTCTATTATTGCTTTTTTCAGCATTTCAACGTTAACGGGATCCAAACCTGAAAATGGTTCATCAAGGATTAACAGCTGAGGATTATGCATGAGAGAAGCCACTACTTGTATCTTTTGCTGATTTCCCTTGGATAACTCTTCAACCTTTTTATTGGTATAATGCGTAATTTCCATTCGCTCCAGCCATTTATTCATTGCTACTTTGGCATCCGGCTTTTTCATCCCGCGCAATTGGGCTAGAAAAATGAGTTGTTCTTCCACTTTCATTTTAGGATAAAGCCCACGTTCTTCCGGCAAATAACCGATCTCAGGACTTGTTGCATAAGAAATCGGTTTCCCGTTCCAGGTAATCCGTCCTTCATTGGCATTCAATAGACCAAGAATCATCCGAAATGTTGTCGTCTTGCCCGCTCCATTCGCCCCTAGAAACCCGTACATCGTTCCTTTGCCGACGGAGAGTGTTAAATCATCTACTGCAGTGAAATCCCCAAACCGTTTTGTTACATTTTCAAGTAATAATGACATCTTATTGCTCCTTTCATCTTCCCTATTGTTAACTATACGTATCTAGTACGCCGAAGTTTCAATTTAATTACTTTTGTTAAAAATCAGTTTCACTATACGAAGTGTTCAATTCAAATTTCTTTTCCGATTTTTTAGTAGTATAATGAAGGTAATTAGAATGGAAAGGATGAATTAGGTGAGAACATATAAATTGACAGCTTTCGAACCAACAGGGGAATTAATTATTGAAGAAACATTCATGTCTGATACAGACGATGAAGCTAAAGAAAAAGGACAAGTAATACTAGAAGAGAAAAGCCTTTTAGAAAAAACACACCGCCTCGCATCTCCTGCAGGTAAGTTACTATTATTCCATTCATGACAAATAGCACTTCTAAGTAGTTTTAACTTCTTAGATGTGCGTATGATTGAAGCAATCATATTTGGTTTAAGCCGAAGTCATTCTATAATAGAAGTAAATATTTATTGTTCAAACCTATAAAAGTGAGGTGCGTAAAATGGAAATCGCATTAATAGCACATGATGAAAAGAAAAATGAAATGGTGAATTTTACGATTGCTTATGAACATATCTTTTCGAAACATACTTTATTCGCAACTGGGACAACTGGAAAAAGAATTATGGAAGAGACCGATTTAGTTGTCACACGATTAAACTCAGGACCTTTAGGAGGAGACCAGCAAATCGGCGCAATGGTTGCGACAGGCGAGTTGGATCTAATTTTATTTTTCCGCGACCCCCTGTTTGCACAGCCTCATGAACCAGACGTCAGTGCATTGTTGCGTCTGTGCGACGTTTACGGAATTCCACTCGCTACAAATATCGCAACAGCAGAACTTCTGATTCGCTCTGTTGAAGAAGGCTATTTTTCATGGCGTGAAGTGACTGATAAATACAAGTAAGTTGTTGAGTATAAACAAATCTCTGTGTTTGAGAATAAAGTAATTTGATCAAACACTGGGTACTACGTGTATAGTTGTCTTTGGATCGCTTTGGATTGAACGACTTCTATACCTTTATCGAGATGTTTTAATAAGTAGGGATGCGACTTCGTCGCATCCCTACTTATTTTTCCGATAATCGTATGGTATTTGTTCATCCGTCGCTCTCCAAAGACACGGCTACAAGAAGTACTAAAGCTTTTTGGGACGAAAGAATAGCTCGCTTCTCAAATGGAGAGAAGCGTCCAAAGATACAATTTTGGACGCTCGAGTATTCTACTATAGTTTCTCAATTTTTATTATAAGGAAGTGTCACTTTCTATTAGAGCATCCCATAGTTTTTGCTAAAAGTAAGTAAACAATAAAAATGTGCAAGGTGCAAGAGTGCCCGAAATTACATCTTCGGGCACTTACACCCTATATAGAAAGCCATCTATTCACTTCTTCCAAAGAACCTGCATTTTTCACTTGTATATTGTAGGACCGCGACAGGCGATTGATCACAACAAGATAACCGAAAAATGTGTGGCTAGAAGTGACGGAGTCACTTCTAGCCACACTTGCTCCTTGGTTAAGGTGTCATAATTAATTAGCCGAAAGCGGGCCGAAAATAATCCAGTGAAAATATCGACTTCCAAGTCCTACTCTCTAGTGTTTTACGCAAATACATAGTTAATCAACAGACGTACTGCACAAAATTACTTTCCTGTAAAATCAGGTTTGCGCTTCCCTATAAATGCTTGCACGCCTTCTAGGTGATCTTCCGTTTTCCTCATTGCTACTTGTGCTTCACTTTCCATTTCCAACACACTTTCAAGTTCTTTCGTTTTTTGTTCATGAAGTATATTCTTCGTTGCAATCATAGCAGCAATCGGTGATGCAAGTAGTTTATGGGCAAATTTCTCTCCAGTTTCAATGCTTTTCCCCTCTGCAGTCACTTCATCAATTAACCCTTTTTCAAGTGCCTCTTGTCCATTCATCACTTTTCCTGACCAAATAAGGTTTTTCGCTTGAGGAACTCCTACACGTTCTTTTAAGAAGAAATGACCGGCTCCGTCCGGAATTAGGCCAATACCTATAAAATTCATTGCAAGTTTAGTCTCTTCTTCAACAATAATGTGATCACAACCAAGTACCAAGCTAAACCCAAGTCCGGCTGCTGCACCGTGGACGACTGCAATTGTAATCTGTGGTAACGTGTAAAGCGCTTTTGCAAGGCGGCTCACATCCACCATTACTTCACTGATTTCAAATGGACTGTCCGGATCCACCATCGCCTTAATATCTCCGCCTGCCGAAAATGCGCGACCCGCCCCATGAATTATTAGTACTTGTACCGTCATATCCTTTTTCAAGTCTTCAAATGCATCAGCAATCTCTTTCATCATTAACATGTTCATAGCATTCATCGATGTCGGTCTATTCAACGTAAGACGCGCAAGACGCCCTTCTTTTTTCAATTCAATTGTCGTATACAAAAAAACACCCCCTGTATGAAATGAATTGCCATTCACTTCTTACATTCGATGTTTTTTCTGTAAATCCTTTATTTAGTGACAATCTCCGGAAAAATTGAATCTAGATGAGCGAGCTTTTTTTCGATTGACTCTTCATACGTCAGAATATAAGCCGCCGGATCTTTCGGATTGTAGAATTGTGTGATTTTCCCTGAGATTGGATCGATGAACTTACTTGAAGCCCCGCATCCAACACCAATGATCGTCTGTACTTCTTCCATAATAATGATATTATAGATGCTTTCTTCATTTGGTTTTGCGTATCCGACATTCTCCAAGTTGCCTAAAATATTTTTTTGGCGATATAAATAATAAGGTTCATAACCATTCGCCGCATTCCACTCTTCTCCGAGATGCATCATCTGTTCAACCGTTTCACGATCCGCTACTTTGTATTTATCTTTATTGCGCGTCATTTCAGATGCCCGTTTAAATGATAATGTATGAACAGTCAGTGATTCTGGCTGCATCTTTTCAGTCTCAGCTAGTGAATGCCTGAACTCATCCATTCCTTCATTTGGTAAACCAATAATTAGATCCATATTGATATTTTTCATGCCCATGTTACGGGATAACCAAAACTTATCAATTGTTTCTTGGACAGAATGATGACGTCCAATCGCTTTCAATGTTTCATCAGTATACGATTGTGGATTGACACTAATTCGGTCAATACCCCATTTTTTCAGCACATCAATTTTAGCAGGTGTAATCGTGTCAGGACGACCCGCTTCTACTGTGATTTCCCGTACTTTATCCATATTCGGAAATGAAGCATACATGGTTTCATATAGCGCATCCATTTCTTCCGCTTCTATAGAAGTAGGTGTGCCCCCACCGAAGTAAATCGTAGTAATCTTCGTATCATGCTCTGTCATCCATTTTCCCATTTCTCGGATTTCATCATGTAATCCGTCTAGGAAAGTTTCAACTCGTCCATTTTTCCGATTAATTGCATAGGCCGGGAATGTGCAATAGGCACATTTCGTTGGACAAAATGGGATTCCGATGTAAATGCTTACTTCATTTCTTAGGTCATGCAGATCAGGTACTGTTCGTAACTGCACATTGGCAATTTTTGCGAGAAGTGCACTTTTTTCACTGGAAAGGCGATGCCGCTTCATCAGCAATTGCTGGGCTTCTTCACTGCTATGTCCTTCAAGGCGATATTTATGATACAGCTTCATGGGACGGATTCCGGTAAGAATTCCCCACGATTGTTGCATTCCTGTTGCCTGTTCAAGCGTTTCAAGAAAGACGTGTGAATAGATTCGTTTCAACTGGCGGGTTATCACTTTTTCATCGTCAGTTTCTTCCATTTCAGAAAACACGGCAGAATATTCTTCGCCTTCCCACGTAAGAATTGCCTTCCCCGAAAGGTGCCCATCAAGCGTCCGCTCCAATGTGAGCTCTGCCAGAATTGCACCCTCTTCGTCTTCATCGACTATTTTTGATTGTTCAAAGAATAGGTTTGCAAGATGTGTGAACATCCTAATCCAACCCTGTTCATATTTTTCTTTCATGACTATTTTTTGCATTGTGTAAACCCAACTTTCTATTGATAAAGTGAACCCTTTTATTACGCCTTTTGATTAACTAAGAATATCCAGTAAATAATTTGATTGACCTGGGCACTACGTGTAGAATTGCTTAGAATCGCTTTGAATTGAACAACTTCTATACCATTATCGAGATGACTTTATATGTAGGGATGCGACTTCGTCGCATCCCTACATATTTTTTCGGTAATCGTATGGTGATTGTTCATCCGTCGCTCTCCAAAGACATATTTACAAGAAGTGCCAAAGTTTTTTTGGACGAAAGAATGGCTTGCCTCTCACCTGGAAAGAAGCGGTCAAAGATACAATTTTGACCGCTCAAACCTTCTACTATCGTATCTCTTTTTTTCGTTTAAGGAAGTGTCACTTTCTTATAAAGCATCACATAGTCTTTGCTAATAGTAAGAAGAGAATACAATATACAACGTACTAGAGTGCCCGAAATTGCATCTTCGGGCACTTACTCTCTTTATCAAATGTCATCTATTCTATTCTTCCCAATCAACTGCATTTTTCACTTAGATATTGTAGGAACGCGACAGGCTAATAATCACAATAGTAAAACCGAGATGAGTGTGGCTAGAAGTGACGGAGTCACTTCTAGCCACACTTGCTTCTCGGTAAAACCGTCGTGATTAATTCGCCAATAGCGGGCCGAAAATAGTCCAGTGAATATTGTGGCTTTCAAGCCCTACTCACCAGCGTTTTATGCTAGTAAATGGTCAATCAACAGACTTGCCCTTTTGTAGAGGAATATACCATTCATTATAGCAAATTTACGGGGTGAATGAAGAAAAACCGGCCGAGGCCGGTTTTTAGATGGATTCGTATAATTGTTGAACTGGTTTCATAAGTACGCGGTTAACTTCTTCAATTAGACCGCTCAAACCCATTTCTGACTCAAGCATTTTCATTATCTTAGGATTTTGCTGTGCAAGCTGTGCCGTTTTTTGCGCATACTCTAGTTCTTCAGCTAGCGGTTCTTCCCCAGACATTTGTTTTTCCTGCAGACTCAATTGGATTTTACGGAAACTCTTGAACAATTCAAGTGCATCTTTATCGGCTTTCACTTCTTCAACCGCTTGTGCTACTTCTTTAAACTCTGCTGTTTGTCTAAGCGTTCCTTCTAACTTGTTTAAATCATCGTAAATATTTACTGTCATTTAAAGTCCCCCTAAGCTAAATTTGTTGCATAGACGATAAGGCCTTGAACAATTCCAATCACACCGCCAAGTAATGCCCCGAGCACGGTAATCATCTTAAACTCCCGTTTCGAAATACCTAACATGAGATCCTCAAGAACAGCAACCGGAAACGTATCGACTTGCTCCTTAACCATATCATCTATTTTCAATTTGCGGAGCGATATTTCTATTTGTTCTTCTGCTTGTTTAAATGCAAAACTCGTCAACGCTGGTGTCACATTGACAGCTGTCCATTCAGACCCTTCCGGCCAATAATCCCGGATTGTCTTATTCAGCCGGTCTTTCAATACAAGTTCTTCTTTCGCATAAGTTCGAATCGAATCGAACAATCCATTCCAATCAAATCCTGAAAGAAGTTCTTCGACTGGACGTTTTTGAAGCTTTTCCCACTCATTTAGTATAATCGTGTTTACAAGCTCGTAAGTACCTGGAGCTGCGACAAACTTCAATGCTTCCCCTTGCACTTTTCCAACCAGTGATTCCGATTCTCCAAAAAACATGTTTACCATGCTTCCAAGTTTACCTTTGGATGCTAGGAACTCATCAATCATTTTACGGAACATTGCTTTTCCTTCATCCGATTCGAAATATTGTTCCGACCTGCCTAAAATATATGCTGTCACATCCGGAATGCGCCCTGCTGCTTCAACCCGCCACTTTTGCGGTAGCACCTCTTCTACCGATCCCGTCGTCAGTTTTGCACGAACGGCGTTAAGCTGGGTATCGAGTACTTCTAACACTTTCCGCTCTGCTTTAACGGCTACGTTTGTCGCTCCGGCAGTATCGAGCCAGTCATTCAACGTTCTATCGGAGAGGAGAATATGTTGCTCCAGTTTTGCCTGTAGAAAGTCTTCCGTTTTTTTCTCCATGTCAGGTGTCAACAATTTTTTTCGAAACGTTTCCGGTGTCAATAAATAATTCGTTACTGTCTTGCCGAGTTGCGTTGCCAGTTCGCTACGCCGTTTCGGTATCAAGCCCGGTGTGAATGGCAAGCGCCATTTCCCAATATATTTCGCTTCATGCGGCCTGAATAACATTTTAATCGCCAAATGATTTGTAAGTCCACCGATTAATGCACCAATGAAGGCCATAAATAACAATGTCCATAAAAAGCCCAATTTCTTCACCTTTTTCCGTTTCATTAAGTCCTAATTATAGCAGAACTCAACCCAACGGAAAAATGACAAGCCTTGTTAAAGTGCATTGTACATTGTTGACATACGAATGGCATGCTCCATCTCATCATGCATAGCAATGAATAACGGATTGTAAGCCTGCTGAATAGGAATGGTCAGTAACATTTCTTTATAGGTTTCAACTGCTTCCAACTCATCTACAAGCGCTCGTTGGACACATACCTTCAGGTTATAACAAGGCAAAGGTTTCTTAGGGTTTTGTACAAATGTCCCCGTCATCATATAATAGAGTTGTTGGAACATTTCATAGTGGCTTTTTTCATCTTCGTACATATGTGTGAGGAAATCTTGCCAGAGCGGATCATTTGTCATGCCGTGCATGGATTTATAAAAATAATAATCTTTGTACTCGTCTTCGATGGCCTGCTTTAATTTATCAACAAACAAGTCAGCACCCTTTCGCTTTCTTTTCTTGATTTTATGCGGTTGGGCGACGTCTTATGAGAGGAGTATTATATGCTACAGCATTTCAGTTACAAACCAATGTTTGAGAATACACAATTGCCAGGATGGACATTTTCATTTTTCTACCGCAATTCAAGGTATACGGGTGAATATATGCCTGATGGCGCAATTACTTGGAGTGGAAACACACCCTCTGAAGAAGAAAATCTAAAAAAGATGATTCATGAATTAATGATTTTTCACGTCTACGACTGAATCACGGGAATGTCGGGAATACTACGCTTGATGACGAATAAGGAGGCGCAGTATGAATAAAGAAAAATCCCCCGAAGAGTTGCTCAAAGAAAAGGAACAGTTAAAAGTACAAGATCAGAAAACCGAAAATGTATTTGAAGATAAGAGTCGCGTTCCCAATGAGCAAAACGCTTGGAAAGAAACGCAATATAAAAGAGGCGAATAAGTACAAAACTCCCTGCATATTCGTTGCAGGGAGTTTTGTACTTATTTCACAATTCTCGTTTTTTTATGCAAAAAAAGCAGGGAGTCCCCCACTCAATTAAGTTTCGATTTGAGTGGAAGTACCCGCCTGCAATTTATACATTTGTGCATACTGCCCGCCTAGAGCGAGCAATTCTTCATGTGATCCTTCTTCGACAATCTCTCCGCGATCTAACACTAAAATACGATCTGCGTTTTTAATGGTGGAGAGTCGATGGGCAATAATGAAAGTTGTACGCCCTTTTTTTAGAACGTCCATTGCGTGTTGGATAATTTCTTCTGTTTCCGTGTCAATGTTGGAAGTTGCTTCATCCAGTATAAGAATGGCTGGGTCGAAAGCTAGTGCCCTTGCGAATGAAATTAATTGGCGTTGTCCAGAAGAGAGCGTGCTCCCTTTCTCGACAACTTCCTCGTCAATTCCACTTGGCATATGCTTCAATACGCGTTCCCCGCCGACTGCATCAAGAGACTGCTGCACTTTTTCACGACTGATACGTAAGTCTCCTAGGCTTATGTTAGATTCTACAGTTCCGCTAAATAGATACGGATCCTGCAAAACGATGCCCATATGATCACGGACCGTTTGGCGCGGCATTTCGCTGATATCCATGTCATCAATCGTTATTTTCCCTTTTGATGCATCATAGAAACGAAACAGTAAGTTCATAATCGAACTTTTTCCGGATCCAGTATGGCCGACTAGCGCTACTGTTTCTCCCTGCTTCGCTCCGAACGTAAGATTTTTCAAGACATATTCATCTTCATTATAGGCGAACCAAACATTTTCAAAACGGACATTTCCACTGTAGCGAGCTATTTTATCGTCGCTTACGGGCTCACCAATACGATCCAATAATTTAAATACCCGCTCCGCAGCTACTAGTGAATGCTCCAGGTTCGCGAATTGATTAACGATACCCGTGACAGGATTGAACAGCCTTGTAATGTAATCCACGAATGCATAAAGCATCCCCACTGAGATGACGCTTGTGACAGACATCGATGCGCCGCCAAAATACCAGATGAAGAATACAAACGTTAATGATCGGATAACGTCGACAAGATTATGTGACGTAGCCGCCTCCACTTTCAATAACTTGTTCTGGTAACGGAAATGCTCATCATTCAACTCCTGGAATTCATCTTCCATCTGCTTTTCACGACGGAATGCCTGAATGATTGTCATGCCATTAATTGATTCATTGATCATTGCATTCATATCACTTACTTTTCCACGAATGATATGGTTCACTTTCGAAGCAAACTTCCTGTACGTTTTCATCCAAATATACAAAATGGGTAGGACAAATAACGTGATGGCACCCATTTTAGGTTCTAAGATAAACATCGCAATGAAAATTCCTAAAATGTACATCCCACTTATCGCAAACTGCGAAACAACTGTTACATATAGATTACGGATTGCCTCCGTGTCATTTGTAATTCGTGCCACAACTTTACCGGCAGGCAAATTATCAAAATAACGAATCGGCAATGTCTGAATATGTTCATACAAGTCATTCCGCATTTTTTGAATTATACGGTTAGCCGCTTTTTGCATCAAAAGATATTGAAAATACCTCATAATTGCAGTAACAACAGCTAGCCCGAAAAAGACCGCTAGCAGTTTAAAAATCGGATTAAAATCAATTCCACCACCAGGAGCTCCTGCAATATGTTCATCAATGATTTTCTTAGCAATCATCGGTCCCATCAAATCTGCCGCGACTGCAATCCCTAGAAGGAGAAGACCCGAAATAATTATTTTTTTATAGACCAGTGCATATTTTACTAATCGTTTGCCAGTACTCATATTATTCAACCTCCCCAATCTGTTGGCGGTCGAATTGTTCTTTGTACCAGCCGTTCATCCGAAGTAAGTCCTCATGTGTTCCTTCTTCAATCATTCGACCGTCATCGAGAACGATAATCCAGTCCGCATGCTGTATGGCAGACAGACGGTGTGTGGTAATAATTGTTGTTTTCTCAGCTCGTTCTGCTTGGATATTTTCTATGATTTTTGCTTCCGTTTTTGCATCAACTGCAGAAAGCGAGTCATCTAAAATGAGTATTTCAGGATTTTTCACAAGTGCCCGAGCGATGGAAATTCGTTGTTTCTGTCCCCCCGAAAGTGCGACACCCTTCTCTCCAACAAGCGTTTCAAGTCCTTTAGGAAGCATTTCAAGGTCTTTTCCAAAGTAAGACAGTCTAATTGTTTCTACAATTTCTGCTTCCGTTGCATCAGGCCGGCCGAATAAAATATTTTCCCTGACCGATCGTGAAAACAGAACATGATCTTGAGGAACATAACCAATCCAGTCCCTCACTTGGTTTTTTGTCATGGATTGCAAAGGTACACCTGCGAAGGAAATCTCTCCTTCACCTGGAGGATATTCACGTAATAGTTGTTTGACGAACGTTGTCTTTCCGCTACCTGTTTTCCCAACAATACCAAGCGTGTCACCACGGTTCAAATGAAGTTTTATCGCTTCTAAATTAACCGAATGTGAGGTTGGGTACGTGAACGTAACGTCCCGGAAACCAACACTTTCAGGATGCTCCACTTTTATTGGATGTTCGGGGTCTTTCACATCTTCCGCGCTATCTAGCGTCTCTGTCACACGGTCAAGTGATGCATTGCCGCGTTGAAGGACGTTGATTAGTTCACCGATCGCAAACATCGGCCAAACGATCATTCCGAGATAGACGTTGAAGGTAACGAGTTTTCCGAGCGTCATATCACCTATCGATACGAGATAAGCACCATAACCGAGCCCAATCATATACGTTAGACCTGTCAATACTTTCGAAATTGGCATGAATAGCGCATCAATCTTCTCGACGTGCATATTTTTCTGATAAACGTCTTCCGTCATTTCTGCAAATCCTTTTTCAGATGCACGCTCCTGAACGTAGGCACGAACAACCCGGACTCCAGCAACTGCTTCCAGGACGTTATCATTTAAATCACCGAATGCTTGCTGGGCTACCATGTATCTTTCGTGGATTTTCTTACCTAACACTTGCATGATAAAAGCGAGTAGTGGAAGCGGTAAAATTGCAGCAAGCGTTAATTTCCACGAAACGAGAAAACCCATTGTCAGAATGAGCGTCATTAGGTAGAGTGTCGAATCGACAAGCGTCATAATGCCGAAACCCGCTGTCTCAGAAATCGCCCTTAAATCATTGGTCGATCTTGCCATCAAATCGCCTGTCTTATTTTTTTCATAAAACGTTGGGGTCATCCTCAAAAATTGCTGCATGAGTTTCCCGCGTAATTGCCGTTCAATTACATAAGCCCCACCAAACAACTGGTATTGCCAGACGAAGTTACAAGCATAATTGAAAATCATGATAAAAATCATAGAAGCTATAAATATAATAAGTAATCTTGCAGTCAATGATTGCGTATAAATCGAGTCAATCGCTTGACCAATCAGCCACGGGGGGATAACGACTAGAATATTCGTCACCATCAGTAGGAGTAGTGCTACAACGTACCTTTTTCTATTTTCTTTGAAAAACCATTTCAATTTAAATAATACTGAGAACATAATTCAATCTACCTTCTTCCATATTCTCTTACAGCTATCCGCTTTCAAGAGATTCCTTTTTCAATAGTTTCCTTTGCTGTTTGATGATTAACATCTTCAACACTCCTTTTCTATTTTTTTATGAAACACGCAAAGCGTGGTAACACCGATTATTCTGTAAACTTGGAACTAAAAAAGAGCACACGCCTTTAAAAATAAGCGTGTGCTCATAGAAAGGAACGGTATTGCACCGTTCCATCTGATATTAGTGACAGATTACTAGTATATGAGTAGGCACGGCTTTTCTATGCAATTGTTTTTAGTCATCATACCTTTTTTCATTTTCCGTACCTCCCTTTCTATTTCGAGTATCTAACTATTCCAGATTAGCATTTCCATTTCCTAGTTGTCAATAGCTTTTGAAAATAGGGATAGTTCATAATAGTGGCACACCACCGATTATCCAAAAGTAACTTGATTAAACACCGGGCACTACGTGTATAGTTGGTTTTGGATTGCTTTGGATTGAACAACTTCTATACAATTATCGAGGTGTCTTAGTAAATAGGGATGCGACGTTGTCGCATCCCTATTTACTTTTTCGGTAATCGTATGGTGATTGTTCATCCGTCGCACTCCAAAGATACTAATACAAGTAATGTCGAAGCTTTTTGGGACGAAAGAATAGATCGCTTCTCACATCGAGAGAAGCGGCCAAAGATACAATTTTGGCCGCTTGTGCCTTCTCTAATAGTGTCTCTACTCATAGTTTAGGGATGTCATCACTTACTAACAGAGTATAGTAAAGTAGAGAATACATTATCCAGCGTGCAATAGTGCCCGAAATTGCATTTTAGGGCACTTACACCCTTTAAAGAAAGGTATCTATTCGTTTCTTTAAAAGCAACAGCATTTTTCACTTGAATAGTGTAGGTACGCTGCAGGCAGTTATTCACAACAAGATAACCGTAAAGGGTGTAGACAGAAGTGACGGAGTCACTTCTGTCCACACTTGCCCCTTGGTTAAGATGTCGGGATTAATTCGCCGAAAGCGAGCCGGAAATAGTCCGTGAAAATATTGGCTTTTAAGTCCTTCTCGTCAACCTTTTCTACACGTAAATACTAATAGAAGTTCCTGGGTTTCCTACAATTATACGCTAGAAAAGCGTAACTAATTGTTTTTTTCTTGTAAATAAATTATCATAGACTTAACTAACGATTTTACTACTATAGGAGGTGTACACTTTGTTCTCCCCCTCATCTGGGTTTGGAACAAAGGATTTATTTGGAAATTGCCATACGATTGACAGCATTTGCTGTCTTGATCGCCCTCACCGCATTTTTTGTTGCGAGTGAATTTGCAATTGTAAAGATTAGAACCACACGGATTGACCAACTGATTGCGGAAGGTAATCCACGTGCAATAGTTGCGAGAAAAGTGGTTGGTAACCTGGATGAATACTTATCCGCTTGCCAATTGGGTATTACCATTACCGCTCTAGGGCTTGGGATGCTAGGGGAACCTACGGTCAAACTTATGCTGGCTCCCCTTTGGGAAAGCTTTAACATTTCAGCTAGCACTTCAAGTATTATTTCATACATTATTGCTTTTTCAATCGTCACATTTTTGCATGTGGTTGTTGGTGAGTTGGCTCCAAAATCGATTGCAATACAAAGGGCGGAAGAAGTTACTTTAAGATTTTCAAAACCGCTTGTTATCTTTTATCGCATCGCCTACCCAATCATCAGAGGAATGAACGGTTCTGCTCAATTTCTTATTAAACTTTTCGGATACAAATCAATGTCCGATTCGGAAGTTGCCCATACAGAAGAAGAACTTAGAATGATTTTGTCCGATAGTTTAAAAAGCGGTGAAATCAATCAAGCTGAATATAAATATGTAAATAAAATTTTTGAATTCGACGATCGAATTGCCAAAGAAATAATGGCTCCTCGAACAGAAATGATTACAATCGAAAAGGACATGACATTACGTGAAGTGTTCGAAGTAATGGGCGTCGAGCAATATACGCGATACCCAGTGACAGACGGCGATAAAGACCATATCATCGGTCTCGTCAATATGAAGAACCTTTTAACCGCATTCATTAAAGACCCCGACACTGCGGGTAATCAAGCGGTGACAAGCTATATGCAACCGGTTATTCATGTCATTGAGACAATGCCTATCGGAGACTTGCTTCTTAAAATCCAGCGAGAACGGATTCATATGGCAATTTTGATGGATGAGTATGGTGGTACATCCGGTCTTGTAACAATCGAAGACATTCTCGAAGAAATTGTCGGTGATATTCAAGATGAATTTGATATGAACGAAGTACCCGAAATTCAAAACCTCGGAGAAAACCATTATATTTTAGATGCAAAGATTCGGATTGAACATGTAAATGAAATTCTTGGCATTTCGATTGATGAAGAAGATATCGATACAATCGGCGGTTGGTTCATGACACAACGTTTCGAAGCTATACAAGGTGAAAAAATTATCGAACAAGGATTTGAATTCACTGTTAAAGATGTGGAAGGTCATCACATTCTTTACCTGGAAGTTATGAAATTTGAAGAGGAAGAAACCGACGACGTTACGGAATTGTCGATGTAATCCTAACTTTAGGTGGTCTCCTTTTTGGAGGCTGCTTTTTTGTTATGTATTTGAGTGTAAGCAAACCAATATTCAGTCCGTTACTTTCTTATACCTTTCATAACGAGACGAAACGCTACAAAATGACGCGATGCGACACGTCTCACTTTTTCCTTTTTTGGAACAAAAATACATTTCATATTTCAAATGCAATAATTTTAGTCCCTTTTCTAAAATCTTTGCAAAAATTTGATTGCTAAAATGAAACACTCAAGTTATAATTACCCTAGTTACACCATTCGTACAATCGTACGTATAACGTACAACCATTATTCTCTATTTATAACATTTCAGAATTGCAAATTTCCACTAATCTTTGAAAAAGAAATGTAAGGGGTTACATGACTGACTATTTCTTTACAATGAGCAAGGATAACTTGCACAGATTAACTAGTTACAACCAAAGAGCCACTTATCATGTCACCGGTGGCCAATCATTGCGAAAAATGTCAGTTCTACACTTATTACTGATTTTGCATGATTAAAACGAACAATTTGGCATCGCGACACTTTGTGTTGGTGGAGGTCAAGTAAAGTCAGTTAGAATCCCTTCAGTCATGATCGGTTCTTTCACTACAAACTTAGGGGGTATTTTTATGACAACGCAGCTTGATCAACAACTTCTTCCACCAAAAACGATTGGGGAAAAATTGAGAAATATCGGTCCAGGAATTGTTGTTGCAGCTACTGGGGCAGGAACAGCGGATTTAATCACTTCGCTTGTAATCGGGACTCAATTTGGAATGACATTTGTTTGGGCCGTAATCGTCGGTTCTATTTTGAAGTATTTTTTGAACGAAGGCGTTGGTAGATGGTACTTAGCAACTGGCAGAACCATCTTAGACGGATGGCAGCAGCTAGGAAGTTGGGCTACTGGTTATTTCGGGGGTTATTCGATTATTTGGGGCTTCGTCTACGGCGCTGCCGCATCTTCAACATCCGGAATGGCGATGCATGCTATGTTCCCTATCATGCCAATTTGGGCATGGGCTATCATACACGCGGTCGTCGGTTTTATCTTAATTTGGTTTGGTCGCTATCTCCTCTTTGAAAAAGTTATGACTGTCTTAATTGGCGTCATGTTCGTTACGATAATCGGAACAGCAGCCCTTTTCTTACCGAGTTTCGGTGAATTTGCATTCGGCTTAGTACCTCGTGCTCCGCAAGGTTCCTTTATTCTCATGCTCGGTTTAATAGGTGGTGTGGGTGGAACGATTACGATGGCATCCTATGGGTATTGGCTAAAAGAAAAAGGTTGGAGCGGTAAACAGTGGATTCCCGCAATGCGAACGGATGCAAAAATTGCTTATATCCTGACTGGTCTTTTCACATTAGCTGGACTTATCATAGGTGCACAGTTTTTAGCTGGAACTGGCGTCAGCATTCGAGATGATGAAGGATTGGTTAAATTAGCGGGTATGCTTGGAGCTGAGTTCGGAACTCCAATGAAATGGATGTTCCTAGTCGCATTCTGGTCCGCAGCCTATTCATCACTTCTTGGTGTATGGAATGGCGTGCCTTATCTTTTTGCTGATTTTGTGAAAACTGTACGTAAAAAGAAACAACCCGGGAAACAAGAAGTGTCCGCAAAAGATCCTGCTTACCGATTTTATTTGATTTGGCTGACATTCCCTCCATTGATTTTAATGTATTTCGGGAAGCCTGTTGAACTCATTATTCTATACGGCGCATTAGGAGCTCTGTTCATGCCGTTTTTGGCAGCTTCATTGCTATTCCTATTGAATTCGAAAGATGTAGAAAAAGAATCAAGAAACAAATGGGTGCCAAACACAGTCTTAATTGGTTGTCTTATCATGTTTGGATACCTTGGTGTGCAAGAACTGACTAAACTAATTATGAGATTTATTTAAAAGAGACTAGTAAGTTAAATGAGGCTGTCCAGAAAGTCAGTACACTGACTTGTTGGACAGCCTTTTGGTTTTCTATCAAAATTAATCCCAAAATATCTTCGCTAAGAGCAGAATTTAGTGTGACCTGTTTGGAATGTGTTGTTAAATTCAGGGAAAGTTTTTTCTTCTATAAGTAGAGTGAAAAGTCTGCATTGACTTACCTCTTTCATTTTGTTAATATTAATTCATCTTACAGAAAGCAGGTGAAGTTTTATGGCTAATTTAAATGTACCTAATGTCAATTTGATCGGACCCATACTTTCACCTGCCGTGCTTTTTTAGTAAGCATGCTTCTTCTGTTATGCGCGTGAAAGCCGTGGTGTCCGATCAGGACCTACGGCTTTTTTATTGTTTAGCGCTCTGCGCTTTTCTAGCATGCACATAATAGGAGGAAAACAAATTGATTAACTTAAACGAGTACGGTTGGAATATATCCCACGAAGCTAATTGGGCAAAATTAAATGAAAACGCAAAAATGAATAAATACGTCCCTGGGCGTGTCACACTTGAACATAAGAGGATGTATCGCGTTGTTACAACTGAAGGTGAATGGCTTTCTGTTTGTTCAGGTACGATGCAATATGTTGCTGATGATCGACGGGACTTCCCTGCTGTCGGTGATTGGGTTGCGGTTGAAAAGATGCCAGGTGAGGAACGGGGCATCATTCATGCCATTTTACCTCGCACGTCACTGTTCTCCAGAAAAGCGGCGGGTTCAACAATTATCGAACAGATTATAGCAGTCAATATTGATGTTGTTTTTCTGGTTATGTCGATGAATAAAGATTTCAATCCACGACGATTAGAACGGTATTTGGTTGCTACCTATGACTCAGGTGCAAGCCCTGTTGTTGTTTTAACAAAAAAAGACGTTTGCGATAACCCATCACATTATATAGAAGAAGCACGTAATATTGCACTGGGTGCCGATGTTTTTGCAGTGAGTAACGTCACGGGTGAGGGTATTAAAGAACTAACGACACTATTAGTAGGCGGTAAAACTGCTGCGCTGTTAGGCTCCTCTGGCGTTGGTAAATCCTCACTAACAAATGCCATTTGTGGCGGTCAAACAATGGTTGTACAAGATATTCGCGATGATGACGACAAAGGGCGGCATACAACGACACATCGTGAACTTGTTAAAATTCCTGGCGGTGGTGTACTTATCGATACGCCAGGAATGAGAGAGTTCCAGCTCTGGGATAATGGCGAGAGCTTGGATTCAGGTTTCAAAGACGTGGAAGCATTTGCAGATGCATGTAAATTCAACGATTGCCAACATAACAATGAACCCGGATGCGCTGTGCAGGAAGCACTTGCTACCGGTGCTTTACCCGAAGACCGCTATGCAAGCTATTTGAAGCTTCAAAAAGAATTAGCATTCCTCTCGCGCAAAATGGACACCGCCGCTCAAGCTGAAGAACGGAATAAGTGGAAAAAGATTACGAAAAGCATGCGGAATCATCCTTCCAAGAAGAATTAATTCAACGAAAAAAGCGCCACGCACACCGGATTTCTCGGAATGCGTGGCGCTTTTCAACTATTAATCCTTCTTATACTCAATATGATACACGTCATGCCTTCTATCTTTCAATTGCTTAACAGTTCCATCTTGACGCTGACGGCGTAATATCTCAAGGTCAACATCTCCGATAAGAACCATTTCCAAGTTAGCATTCGTTTCACCGACGATGCCATCACGGGCAAATTCGAAATCGGATGGTGCGAATATCGCTGATTGCGCATATTGGATGTCCATATTTTCCGTTTGTGGCAAGTTGCCTACCGTACCTGATATCACGGTATAAATTTGATTTTCAATGGCACGGGCTTGTGCACAATAACGGACGCGTAAATAACCTTGGCGGTCTTCAGTACAGAATGGTGTGAAAATAATATTAGCCCCCATATCGGTCGCAATACGTGCGAGTTCCGGGAATTCGATATCATAGCAAATCTGAATCGCGATCTTCCCACAGTCCGTATCAAACACGCGCACCGCATCACCTGCACTAATCCCCCACCATTTCCGTTCATTTGGCGTAATGTGAATCTTATATTGTTTTTCAATTGAACCGTCTCGACGGAACAAGTAGGAGATGTTATAGATTTCTTCATTCTCTTCTTCTACAAAGTGGGATCCACCGATAATATTCACGTTGTAACGCACCGCTAAGTTCATAAACATCTCAATGTATTGTGGCGTATACTCTGTCATTTTACGAACCGCTTGGCTCGGTGATACTTCATCCATAAAGGACATGAGCTGGGTCGTAAATATTTCCGGAAAAACCACGAAATCAGAATTGGCATCCGAAGCGACGTCCACGAAGTATTCACACTGATGAGCCATCTCTTCAAACGAATTGATTTTACGCATTAAATATTGAACAACACAAATACGGACGGGATAACTCGTTTTGAAATGTCGTTTTGTCAGTGGTTTATAATCAACATTATTCCATTCCATAAGTGTTGCATATTTCTTAGATGCTTTATCATCCGGTAAATAATTCGGATTAACCCGCATCAACGTAAAGTCGTTCATCAACTGAAAAGTTAGTACAGGGTCATAGATTTTATGGCGTGACACAGAATCCACATATTCTCGTGGGGACATTTCATCCGCAAATTTATGATAGTTCGGAATACGCCCTCCGAGGATAATCGACTTCAAGTTGAGCTCTCTTGCAAGCTCCTTACGCGCTTCATACAAACGCTGACCGACTTTCATACGTCGATAGTCCGGATGAACCATCACTTCAATACCGTACATATTATAACCGTCGGGATTATGATTGGTTATATACCCTTCATCTGTTACATCATCCCATGTGTGACGGTCGTCATACTCGTCGAAGTTGATAATCAGACTTGAACAAGAACCTATGATTTCTCCATCTAACTCAGCAATTAGCTGTCCTTCTGGGAACTTCTCCAAATGACTTTTCAGATGACCTTCTTCCCATGGATCCATACCCGGAAAACACAGTTCCTGCATACCTAAAAGCTTCTTTATATCCTCAAATTTCATCTGACGGATAATCATACTTATTTCAAAATTGGACAAATCAAATTCCTCACTCACCTGAAACACCTCTTCCAAACCTGTTTGTATTCATTATATCGCAGTGTCCCATCAGTTAATAATATTTTACTTGATTCACTTCACGCTCTATAATCAAATATGTATGAAGTTACTAAAGTGGGAGTTGAAACTATGCAAAAACGAATGGAAAACAGTCTAATTCTTATTTGGACAGTTTCGCTGGTGGCAACACTCGGTTCGTTATACTTTTCGGTAGTAAAAGGGTATGAACCATGTACCTTATGTTGGTACCAGCGGATCCTGATGTACCCTATCGTACTCATTTCAGGTATTGCCCTTTTCCAGAAAAATGCGAAAATTGCTTTAACCACAGCAGTTTTTTCTATTATTGGAGGCAGCATTTCTCTATATCATTATGGACTCCAAAAAATTAGTTTCTTGGGCGACAGTGCGCCGACATGTGGAAATGTTTCTTGCACTGGGCAATACATAAACTACCTAGGATTCATCACTATTCCTTTTTTGGCGTTAACAGCATTTTTAATCATCTTAATCACAAGCCTTTTCATGTTAAAATGGCAGAAGGAGTCGAAGTAATTTGAAAAAACTATTGATTATCGGCGGAGTTATTATTGCTATTTTTATTCTAATTGTCGTCTTAGCGAACAAAGCAAACGAAACAAAATTGAAAGACAATCCTTATGATACGGACAATCTCGAGAAATCAACCATTGATTTGATTGGCAATGAAAACTATAGCAATATCGTACAACCAGATGAACTTTTCAAAAAAATCGAAGCTGGTGAATCAGTTACTGCTTACTATTTCCATCCCGAATGTCAATATTGCATAGCAATGACGCCCGTAATGATGCCAATCGCCAAGGAAATGAATGTCAATGTGCAGCAATTTAACATGCTAGAATATGGAGATAAAGTAGGAATGAATACAGACTACAAAATCGAATCTTGGCCAGCACTTGTCCATTATGAGAATGGAAAAGAAGTTGGACGAATGCTTGGTGGACAACCAGAGGAAAATATTCGTGCGTTTTTCAATGAATTCGAAGGAAAATAATGAATACGTGTAGGAAGGTTGATTTGGATGACGTTATTTCATTATAAGACAACAGAAGACAATATGACGGTCGAGCATCTGCTCAAGGATAAATGGCAGGGTGGGAAAAAGACAGTCCATTTAATGCGAATGGGTAAAAGTGTACTAGGCTCAACTGGCGAGCCTGTCGATGATTGGCGGGAGCCCCTCGTTTCTGGCACAGAGTTGGTTTTCACTTTTCCCGACGCAGCATCAACATACGTTCCTGACGAAAAAGTCGACGTAATTGTGTTATTCGAAGACGAACATATCCTCGCAGTCGTAAAGCCCGCCGGCATTTCAACCCATCCCGATGGACCGCGTGAAACCGGTACGCTGATGAACGCTGTCATGGCGTATATAAAAAGCAATGGCGGTAAATATGCTGAGCATATCCATCGTCTCGATAAAGGTACTTCCGGTGTCGTCCTTATTGCGAAGCATCCAATTGCGAAAGCACTTTTCGACCGGATGATTGAGAATAACGACATCAGCAGAAAATACATTGCAGAAGTAGACGGATACCTGAAAAGGCCTAAAGGTTCAATCAGACTGCCTATCGGACGCGATCGACATCATCCAGCGAAACGTTTGGTCTCAACGTCAGGACAATCTGCTGTTACAAACTTTCGACTCATTGAGCGCAAAGAAGATACGTCCATTGTTGAAGCTGAACTGGAAACAGGACGCACACATCAGATTCGTGTGCACTTGTCTCATCTTGGACATCCCGTTAAAGGCGATACATTATACGATGGCAGTGAAACGGAAGATGGCAATTATCGATTAACTGCAGCTGCAGTATCGTTCATCCATCCATTTTCAGAGCAACAGACACTAGTTGAAATGAAAGATATGTAAAAAATGCCATGGAGGGTGTTTCTCCATGGCATTTTTTTTTGTAATCAATCAAGCCTCGGTGTGATTGCGTCAAGATTTTGAATTGAGCTTGCTCAATTCAAAATCTGTGACATCCGCCGGAGGCTTAACAAGGAGAAATGGAACTCAATTTCTCCCCATTCAGCAAGGGTTTAAACCCCCGCTGAATTGTAGACTTTGTTCGCATTCATCTCGCTACTTATAGAAGTGGAAGACTTCTGTAGCTGACGCTTCGCTTTCAGTACAAAAAGATTTGCTGAATGAAGTTAAAAGGTCAATTGACAGATGCCAATCTCAAAACGCTCGTCCATTTTCAACTTAATAAGTATCCGGATCAGTTCCCGTTCGTTCGTCGAGATTTAGTGCATTAATCGAATCCATCTCTTCAGGCCTTAGTTCAAAATCGGCAACTTCACTATTCTCCCGAATTCGTTCAGGCGTCACTGATTTGGGTATGACGATAAGATTATTCTGCAGATGCCAACGAATAATTACTTGTGCAGCGGTTTTATCGTATTGTTCACCAATTTGAAGAAGTGTTGGTTCCATAAGCAATTTCCCACGTGCTAGCGGAGACCAAGACGTGACAGCAATGTCGTTCTCTTTACAAAACATACGTAGCGGTTCCTGCGTCAGACGTGGATGAAGTTCAATCTGATTTACCATTGGTGCAACATTCGCTTTAACGAGTATTTTTTCAAGATGATGTTTGTGATGATTGGAAACACCCGTTGCACGAATGAGCTTCTCGTCATATAGTCGTTCGATTGCTTTATATGTATCCGTGTATTTTCCAGTGATTGGCCAATGTGTTAAATAGAGATCCAAATAATCTAAGTCCAATTTCTTTAAAGAAGTCTCAAACGCACGCAATGTATCGTCATATCCTTGATCAGTATTCCAAACTTTTGATGTAATGAACAGCTCTTCTCTTGGAACTCCGGAATGTCGAATCGCTTCACCTGTTTCTCTTTCATTGTCATAGATGGCTGCTGTATCGATTGCACGGTATCCAGTTTCGATTGCATAGGCAATTGCTTCGACCGTCTGCTCGTGTTCTGTCATTTTATAAACACCAAGACCTAATTGTGGTATTTCCACACCATTTCCAAGCTCAATTGTTCCAGTAAATCGTTTTGACATTGTGTATTTCCCCTTTCTAACCTTTATACTACTAATTGTACAAGCGTCATTCGAATAGTACGAATTCCCTGATTAAAAGTCAGAGTTGAATTTAATTGTAAAAACGAATATTATTGTAATTGAACCTCATTTCGTTCGTATTTTGAAAGGAGAATTACGTTGTTCCATTTAAAAAAGAATAATACCACAGTAAAAACTGAACTATTAGCCGGTATGACTACTTTTTTAACAATGGCTTATATCGTCATTGTTAACCCCATTATACTTGCTGACGCAGGTGTACCGTTTGAGCAAGTATTCATTGCGACGATTATCGCGGCTGTTGTTGGTACACTCTGGATGGCCCTTTTCGCCAACTATCCAATTGCGATTGCTCCAGGGATGGGATTAAACGCTTATTTCACATCTATTATTCTTGCCTCTGATGGACAACTCGATTATATGACCGCTTTTTCCGCAGTTTTCGTTGCTGGACTATTATTTGTTCTCTTATCATTGACATCTTTCCGCGAAAAATTAATCGAATCCATTCCAGAGAGCTTGAAACTGGGAATTACGGCCGGGATAGGATTATTCATTGCCTTTATTGGTTTACGGCTCTCCGGACTCGTTGCTCCACATGAAGCGAATCTTGTTAAGCTTGGCGACCTCACCTCACCACCGGTTCTACTTGCTTTATTCGGCCTTCTAGTTACGATAATTCTTATGACGCTGAATATCTATGGCTCGATTTTCATCGGAATGATTTTGACGGGAATTGTCGCAGCATTTACAGGTCAGCTTAAATTTGAAGGCGCATTATGGAAAATGCCTCATTTACCTGAGGGTATTTTAGTCTGGAATCCCATTACGGCAGTCGGGGATGTTATCTCACACGGTTTGTATGGTGTCGTCTTTGCCTTCCTTATCGTGACCTTGTTCGATACAACTGGTACGATGATTGGCGTTGCAAAACAGGCAGGCCTGATGAAAGGAAACAAGCTACCACGTGCACGTCATGCATTACTTGCAGATTCTATTGCAACGACATTCGGCTCCATGTTTGGAACGAGCCCTACATCAGCATACATTGAATCTTCCTCTGGCGTAGCAGTAGGTGGCCGGACAGGTTTGACAACACTGACAGTGTCAATTCTATTCCTTGTCGCGGCATTTTTTGGTCCGCTCGTTAGTTCGTTATCGAGTGTCTCAGCGATAACCGCTCCTGCTTTAATCATTGTCGGAAGTCTGATGATTGGCGCTGTCAAAGATGTAGACTGGGATTCTTTCGATGAAGCATTCCCGGCATTTTTAGTTATTCTGACGATGCCGCTCACTTCAAGCATTGCGACAGGTATTGCACTAGGTTTCATCACCTACCCGCTTTTAAAAGTTGTTAAGGGGAAAGGGAAACAAGTTCCTGTGCTTTTGTATATTTTCGCAGTACTGTTCACCTATCAACTGTTCTTTTTACCACATTAAAAAATGCGCTTCCGTTTTTAAGCGGAAGCGCATTTTCTTATATATTTACTCTGCGGCTAGAAGTGATTGCCGATAGTAAGAGCGCTCCTGCAGTCAGTAGGTGCATGAACCAGCCTATGAGTGGTATGGCACTCACTACGCTTGTTACAAGACCTAGGATCGATGCAGACTTGCCTTGCATCTCACGGATTGAAAGAATTAACGTAATTGCGTGTAGTACAAACATTACGACAAGTGCCGAATAGCCAGTACCTATGACAAAAGCTCCCCCAATGAGTGGAATTGCGAGAAACCCTTCAGCAATTGCTGTCACCCATTTCATTCCTGTAGAATAATTCATATATATCTTACCTCCATATCGTTTTAGTCGTTATGTTATATACGGACAAGCGAACAAAAAGTTTCACTATTCTCTGCTCTGTCACAATTTTTCCAGACGGTCGTTTCAATTCCAATAAAAATAGGGTATACTTAATAAAGCTACTAATGAATTTACAGGAGGTACCTATCATGACAGTAATTCTAATTATAGGTGTTTGCTTCGCATTCCTATCTGCAATTTTTACAGGTGGATACGATGATAAGCCTGGTAAAGTTAAGATACCTGGTCAAAGAAAATAATGATTAATACACGGGACATGCCTTCTGGCTGTCCCGTTTTTTCATGCCAGTCCTGGATAATTTTGCTGTCTAAGTGCTTCATAAATAAGAATAGCAGCAGCATTCGACAAGTTGAGTGACCGTATATTATCATTCATTGGAATCCTAAGACATCTATCTTCGTTTTCACGTAAAACGTCATCAGGTAGTCCGCTCGTCTCTTTTCCAAAAACGAAAAATATATCTTGTGAAACATTTGAATAATCAAAGGCAGTATGAGCTTTATCTCCATGCTTCGTCAAAAAATAAAACAGGGCATCGGGATTTTCTGCAAATAGTTCACGGATTCCTTCATGATACGTAATATCTACATGTTCCCAGTAATCGAGCCCCGCCCGTTTCAACATTTTATCATCTGTCGAAAAACCGAGCGGCTTGATAAGATGCAATTTTGTTCCTGTTCCCGCGCATGTCCGTGCAATATTCCCTGTGTTTGCAGGAATGAGCGGTTCAAATAATGCTACATGTATTGCCATTTCAACACTTCCTCCACTTAAACTCTTTCTTTCCAGCTATTTGCCGCCTTTTCTAATTCAGCGCGCACTTCCGGATCTTCCTCTTTCAATAATGCTTCCTTTATAGCTACATGTCCTTCTTCCAAACCAATTCGACCAAGTGCCCAAGCAATCGTACCACGAATGACGGGCCTTGGATCATTCTCTAGCATACTGATTAATTCAGGGACCGCAGACTCCTCCTTGAAATGCGCGAGTGCAATGATTGCATTTCGTTGAATCGGATTTTTTCCGCGCCAAGATCCTGATACATGGCCAAACTTCTCTTTAAATTCACGATTCGACAACTTAAGAATCGGCTGAAGAAGTGGCTTAGCCAGTTCAGGGTCCGGTTGGAAAGCGTGCTGATGCAAATTATGCTTTCCTTTATTTTTCGGACATACCGTTTGACATGTATCACACCCGTACACTCGATTACCAAACTCCATCCGAAATTCTTCCGGGATTGGGAGTTTCGACTGTGTTAGGAAAGCAATGCAACGCTGCGCATTTAACTGCCCTCCTTGAATCAAAGCACCGGTTGGACATACGTCAAGACAGAGTCTACATTCCCCGCATTCATCTTCCATCGGAACGTCTGGCGCAAACGGGATATTCGTGATCATTTCACCTAGGTATACATATGAACCAAACTCAGGTGTAATAATTGAACAGTTTTTTGCAGACCATCCGATACCCGCCCGTTCCGCAACTGCACGATCAGATAGTTCCCCAGTATCGACCATAGATCTTACTCTAGCGGTGGGTACTTGTCCCAATATAAATTCTTCAAGAAGTTTCAACTTCTCCCGTAAAACCGTATGATAATCCGTGCCCCAGGATGCACGGCAAAAGATTCCCCGTCTTTCCCCTTTTTTCCCTTTCGGTGAATCAGCCATTTTAGATGGATACGCTATAGCTATTGAAATGATACTCTCTGCTTGATCTAGCAGAAGTCCAGGTTCAGTCCTTTTGTCTAAATCTTTTTCCTCAAAACCCGACTGAAAGCCAAGTTCTTGCTGGCGCTTCAAGCGGTTTTTCAATTCACGAAATGGTGCAGCTGTTGTAAAACCGACTTTATCAATCCCAATCGACTCCGCATAAGCCCTCACTAACTGTTGCACTTGAACAGCATTCACACTGTATCACCTCCACTATGCTACTATTGAATTAAACTATATAAAGGGTGAATTTATTGAATATTGAATTGGCTAAAAACCTATTAGAAGCCGTGCCCGATTTAAAATTGGGCATTAACCATTATACCAAAATTACAGTGTCAGAATCGCCTCAAATGTTAAAAGGAAAATTGCAATTATTCCAAGAGCAACTTTTCTTTGAACTTGAGGATAAATCTATTACTGATTTACCCGCTATTAAGGAATGGCGTACGATATGGAAAACACTTGGCGCGGATCCAAATCGCTACCGCAATTCTTCAGAAGCACTTATGCGTCGGATCAAACAGGAAAACTTCATTAACCCATTCCATAATGCCGTCGACTTAAACAACTTCTTATCCTTGCAGCATTCAATTCCAATGGGCATCTATGATTTCCAAAAAATCGTCGGTGATGTATTGGTTACGACAGGTACCAACGATGATGGATATGATGGGCTAAATGGCCGTTTCAATTCGTTAAAAGACATTATACTCTTGAAAGATGATTATAGCTCATTTGGAAGTCCCTATGTCGATTCAATCCGAACAGCAGTAACTGAAGAAACGACTGAAGCAATGCATATCTACTTTCTACGCCCATCCATGGATGCGGCTAAAGCTTTTGAACTGACGAGAGCATGTGGAAATATGTTCACAAGCCTTAGCGGCGGAGACGTTCGTTCTTATGTTTTACATAAGGAACAGACATCTATTGAAGTAGGCTGATAGTGTTTATAATTGAGGGGAATGAACCGAAAAGCTACCAAGCTAACTGCAATGGTCAACCCCAATGTAGTATAATCTGATCTCCCATAATGGAAATCGCCCCTTCCGCATCGACGGAAAGGAGCGATTTTTTTAGCTTCAATTTTTGAATGGCTTTGTTTTCTCACCATCGATGAGTAATGTCCAGGTGCCATGCTCTGGTAATTTTAAATTCCCTTGATAGTGATAAATAAATGAACCCGCTCCAATATAGCTGCCGCCTTGGGCAAAAACATGTTCAGACACTATACTTCCTTTCTTATTCAGTAACTTCACTTCTATTTCCTTCCCACTATCCACTGAACTTTCAATTGTGATTTCAGTCTCCTCACCTACTTTAAGTTCCATTGGTTGATTAATCAAAGTATAATGTTCGGTCTTTGGAAATGGTGGAAGGACTTCAATTGTGAATTCCTCTAGTAATTGATCATTCACAAGGAAGGAAAGTTGCCATTCACCCTCTGTCGGAAATGGTGGAAAACTAGTCAATATCTGTTGAATATCTTCAGCAAATAGAAACCCATCAAAAATCCCTTCAGACATTGTAATCTTTTTATTGTAAGTATTTCTAGCTTCAACTGTGTAATTTTCACCTGCGAGTTCTGACGCATCCCCCCAAAAGTAGAGCATCATCTTTGCTCCTCTTCTAGCATCTTCTGCAACAAATTTCTCGTTAAATAACATTCCCACCTTACCTTCAATTCCAGTCACTTGATAATTACTATCTGCTAAGTTGAAGGTTTCCGCTTCTCCCGATGTAAATTCGACTTGAGGCTGAAACGACTGTCTCAGTTCATAAAACCAATTATTTGATAGGGCAAGAACAAATACAGTCGCACATAGTAAAGTGAATACAATGATAGGGTTAACAAATTGTGCTCTCTTTCTAGATTTCGTCCTCCTTTTCAAAGCCAGGCTGACTCTTTCTTTCTGTTCTACATTCAATGTGTATTTAGGTAGGTTTTTCAGATTTTCTTGTAAGTTCTCCACCCTCTTCATTAGCATAGCCCTCCTCCACAAGTATTTCCCTTAGTCTCTTTAACGCTCGATGAAACGTGACATTCACTTGATTCACATTACTTTTCAGTATTTCACTCACTTCTTTAGGCGTTAGCTCTAATATGCCCCTAAGTATTACCACTTCTTTATATCGCGGAGAAAGTTGATGAATTGCTTTGTATAATTGGATAATCTCCTGGTTCTGAATTGTTTGGTCTTCCAATTCATTTGAATGTCTTTGCACACGGAAAAATAAGTATTTGATTTTCCCCCATACTTTCCTTCTGCGATATTCATCGACGACCTTGTTCCTTGCGATTGAAATCAACCACGTTTTCGGATGGGATTGATTTTTGAAGCTAGACATCTTTTTCATAGCAATCATGAAGGTCTCTTGTACAAGGTCCTCGACGTCCAGTGAACCTGTATAGTAAGTTAGGAAACTCGTGATATCCCTTTCGTACAGTCGAAACCACTCCTCGATTTTATGGTTCGTCACACAATCTCCCCCCCTTTAGTTATTAGACGATTTATTATGTAAATTATTACAGATAAATAAGAAGACATGTTACTTCAAAGGTTAGAATGAAACTTCGCCTATTTCTTCCCCCAAAAAACTCCCTTTACCAATTTAAAAAAAGTTTTGGTAAAAGGAGTTTTTTCACTATATTAGTTTAAATATTGAATCCGGTTAATAGCCTGAGCGTAGGTGCCCTAAAAGGTCTAGTCGAAGCGGGTTGGAAGGAATTCTTGATTTCAATTTATATAGTAGATAAATTCAATACTTATTTATTAAGTCACCTTTTCGTGACGAAACACCCGTTACTCACTTTCTGCAATATCCTTCAGTGCTATAGCCCGACTCATGATAAAATTCTTCATATAGCTTTCCAAGAACAACTTATCTGCTATAACACCAATCAGTCCAAAAGGTGATGTATATTGAAATCTGTCAATCATCAGAGTGCCATTATCCTTTTCAATAAACTCATGAATATGTGTGAAAGAGTGAAAGGCGCCTTTCACCATTATATCTTCAAACAGATAGGGTCTATTCATTACTGTTATTTTTGCAGTCAGCCTTTGCTTTATACCGAAATGAACAGCTTCCCATGTGACAACATCCCCAGCCGACAATAAACCTGTCGTAATGCCACCCACGGCTTTCTCTTTCGTACTTTCTGTTGTACGAGTATGAATATCCACATCACGTGTAAGATCAAAGCAGCGTTCAATAGGGGCATGAATAAACTGCTGATGTTCTATTAAAGGCATATTGATTCCTCCACCCGATTTTCTTTCAATCACTTTAGAAAAACCATACCACAGTAGTTAAAAGTAAGCATAAAAAAACACAACCGAAGTTGTGTTTTTTCCATATGATACCCGAGGCCGGACTTGAACCGGCACGCCTCGCGGCATCGCATTTTGAGTGCGACGTGTCTGCCATTCCACCACTCGGGCATAGTAATATTCATTTTCCATACTGTAGTAATAAAATATGGAGGCGGCAACCGGAATCGAACCGGTGGTAAGGGTGTTGCAGACCCATGCCTTACCGCTTGGCTATGCCGCCGTAGAAATTGGAGCGGAAGACGGGATTCGAACCCGCGACCCCGACCTTGGCAAGGTCGTATTCTACCACTGAACTACTTCCGCAAAACTGGGGTAGCTGGATTCGAACCAACGAGTAACGGAGTCAAAGTCCGTTGCCTTACCGCTTGGCTATACCCCAAAAAGATAAATGGGGCGACTGAAGGGAATCGAACCCTCGAGTGTCGGAACCACAATCCGATGTGTTAACCACTTCACCACAATCGCCATGATATCTCATTTGAATTGAAAAAATATAAAAATGGGGCGGCTGAAGGGAATCGAACCCTCGAGTGTCGGAACCACAATCCGATGTGTTAACCACTTCACCACAACCGCCATGACGTTTAATTTGATTTGAGAAAGTGTAAAAAATGGGGCGACTGAAGGGGATCGAACCCTCGAATGTCGGAACCACAATCCGATGTGTTAACCACTTCACCACAATCGCCAAAATAATAAGTTGAATTAAAAAAATGGCAGGGGCAGTAGGAATCGAACCCACATCAAAGGTTTTGGAGACCTCTATTCTACCGTTAAACTATGCCCCTAAATGGAAATTCATTTCAACACATAATTCATGTTAAAAAAAGTTGGTGGTGGGGGGCGGATTCGAACCGCCGAACCCGTAGGGAGCGGATTTACAGTCCGCCGCGTTTAGCCACTTCGCTACCCCACCACAATAGGTGTATATGGTGCCGGAGAAAGGACTTGAACCCTCAACCTACTGATTACAAGTCAGTTGCTCTACCAGTTGAGCTACTCCGGCATATTAAGTTAAATGGTGGCTCAGGACGGAATCGAACCGCCGACACAAGGATTTTCAGTCCTTTGCTCTACCGACTGAGCTACTGAGCCACATGTTTGGCTTTTGTTAAGCTATGCACCTTTATGTCTAATTCAATCATTCGGTCAGTCACGTAACTACATACGTTCTATCCTATATTCGATTGCTTCAACTATCTGCTTGCTTATTCTAAACCTTTAATATAAAAAATGGCGGTCCCGACCGGGATCGAACCGGCGATCTCCTGCGTGACAGGCAGGCATGTTAACCGCTACACCACGGGACCATTTGGTTGCGGGGGCAGGATTTGAACCTGCGACCTTCGGGTTATGAGCCCGACGAGATACCACTTCTCCACCCCGCGACAACAATATAAAATATCAATAAATGTATATGAACCTGAACCTTCTATGTACAAGAATTGTGTGTAAAAGGCTGTATTCACAATAAAATTTGGTTGCGGGGGCAGGATTTGAACCTGCGACCTTCGGGTTATGAGCCCGACGAGATACCACTTCTCCACCCCGCGACAATAGTATTTATATAAGTAAATATATGGAAGTTTATTTAAGCGGTGGATCTGCTTAAAAAACTTAATGGTGGAGGATGACGGGCTCGAACCGCCGACCCCCTGCTTGTAAGGCAGGTGCTCTCCCAGCTGAGCTAATCCTCCTGGGTAAAATATTGATAAACTCTTTTTAAAACTTCGTTTAAAGTACTTATGGATTACTCTTTTCAAAACTTCGTTTTGAAAAAGTATTGGTGACCCCTACGGGATTCGAACCCGTGATACCGCCGTGAAAGGGCGGTGTCTTAACCGCTTGACCAAGGGGCCATTATTATGAAAGTAAATTCTGGTGGAGAGCAAGGGATTTGAACCCTTGAAACAGCGTTAGCCGCTTACACGATTTCCAATCGTGCTCCTTCAGCCACTCGGACAGCTCTCCTAAATGGCTCCGCAGGTAGGACTCGAACCTACGACCGATCGGTTAACAGCCGATTGCTCTACCACTGAGCTACTGCGGAATAATGTAATAGATCATACAGTTAGTATGTTCTTTTGGAATAACAGACCAGCGACGTCCTACTCTCACAGGGGGAAACCCCCAACTACCATCGGCGCTGAAGAGCTTAACTTCCGTGTTCGGTATGGGAACGGGTGTGACCTCTT